>JANLTC010000224.1:0-20163 GCA_031362725.1 Deltaproteobacteria bacterium
GGCCTGGTGGTCCTCGCGGTCGCTGGGGCCGCGGGCACCGCGATCGCGCTCTATCTCGCGATCGTCAGCGATCTGCCCGACATGCGCGGCATCGATGACTACCACCCGCCGCTGGTCAGCACCGTCTACGACCGCGACGGCCAGCCGATTGGTGAGTTCTTCGACGAGCGCCGCCGATTGGTGCGCCTCGAGGAGATCCCCGAACACGTGATCCTCGCGTTCGTCGCGGGCGAAGACGATTCGTTCTTCGAGCACAGCGGAATCGACTTCCGCTCGATCCTGCGCGCAGCGTGGGCCGACTTCGCCGCCGGCGAAATCGTGCAGGGCGGTTCGACGATCACACAGCAGACGGTGAAGAGCCTGCTGCTCACGCCCGAACGTCGCTTCGATCGCAAGATCAAGGAACTGATCCTCGCGCGGCGTCTCGAGCAGCATCTGACCAAGGACGAGATCCTCACGCTCTATCTGAACCAGATCTATTTCGGCGGCGGTGCGTGGGGAATCGGCGAAGCGGCGCGCACCTACTTCGGCAAGAAGATCGGCGATCT
Source organism: Deltaproteobacteria bacterium (assembly GCA_031362725.1). Lineage (GTDB taxonomy): Bacteria > Myxococcota_A > UBA9160 > UBA9160 > PR03 > PR03. Next base: position 549 of record JANLTC010000224.1, read on the forward strand.
GACCGTGTCGGAGGGCGCGATGCTGGCAGGCCTGCCTAAGGCGCCGTCGCGCTTCTCGCCACTCGGCAACTACGAAGCCGCCGACAACCGCCGCCAGTATGTGTTACGGCGCATGTTCGACGTCGGCTTCATAGACGACGCCACCTACCAGGCGGCGCTCGCGCAAGCACCGGTCCTCCAGGCAGCGCCCGAGCGCGCCGACTTCGTTGCGGCAACCTGGTTCGCCGAGGAAGTGCGCCGCCATCTGTTCCAAAAACTGGGTGGCGACACCGTTCTGAAGGGCGGCCTGCGCATCGAAACGACGCTCGACCTTCACCTACAACGAACCGCCGAAGCAGCGCTACGCGCAGGCGTCGAGGCGCTCGATCACCGGCAGGGCTGGCGCGGACCCGTGCGTCGCGTGCCGCGCCCGCAGATCGAGGCCGAGCTGCAACGTGTCGCTGCCGAGAACAAACTCGATCCCGGTGCGAACCTGACGCTCGCTTCGCTCGATCCGGCCAAGACGTGGCTCGGTGTCGTCACCGCGAACGACGACGCCAAGCATGTCGCCCGCGTCGCGTTCGCGCCGAATCTGAGTGCAGAAGTTCCCGTCGCCGACGCCGGCTGGGCGCGTGCGCGCAGCATCGAGCGTGCCACCGCGACCAACTCGAGACTCTCGCAGGCACTCTCGGTCGGCGACGTCGCGCGCTTCCGCGTGTTGCCGCAGGAGGCCGCACCGTCGAAGAACGAAGCCGCGAACAGCGAGCCCGATCCCGAGTCGGATGCGGAACCGGTTGTCGCCGACACCGAGGCTCCCGCGCCGTCGCCGGTCGCGACACACGTCACGCTCTACCAGTCTCCCGACGTCGAAGGCGCGTTCCTCGCGCTCGACGTATCGACCGGCGAGGTCCTCGCGCTGGTCGGAGGCTACGACTACGCGCGATCGCAGTTCGACCGCGCCGTGCAGGCGCGCCGCCAGCCGGGCTCGGCATTCAAGCCGTTCGTCTACGCCACGGCGCTCACCAAGGGACTCACTGCGTCGTCGTCTCTGAACGACGCGCCGATCACCTACACCGATCCCACGAGCGGCGCCGTCTGGGCGCCGCAGAACTACGATCACAAGTACCGCGGCATCGTTCCGATGCGCGAAGCGCTGGCGCGCTCGCTGAACCTCGCGACCGTGAACCTGCTGTTCCGCGTCGGGATCCGGCCCGTCATCAACCTCGCGCACCAGCTCGGCATCAGGTCGCACCTCGCGCCCTATCCGTCGGTAGCGCTCGGCGCGAATGCGGTGACGCTGGTGGAGATGACTTCGGCGTACACGGTGTTCGCGGCCGGGGGTCACCGGGTCGAACCGATCTTCATCCGCCGCGTGCTCGACCGCGACGGCAAGGTGCTGCTCGAGAATCTGGCGCTCGATCGCCCGAGCGACGAATCACCGCCCACCTGGGAGAGCGCGAAACAGGCGCCGCAGCTGCTCGCCGACGGTGTTCCGATGGGTCCCGACCAGCTGATGTCGCCGAGCGACGCGTTCCTGGTGACCGATCTGATGCGTGCGCCGATCGAGCATGCAGGGGGCACGGCGGCCAAAGCACGCGTGCTCGGCCGTCCGCTCGCGGGCAAGACGGGCACCACCGACGATCACGGCGACTGCTGGTTCATCGGCTTTTCGACCGACATCGCCGCGGGCGCGTGGGTCGGTTTCGATGAGCGCCGCAATCTCGGCAAGGGCGAGACGGGCGGCCGCGCTGCGCTCCCGATCTGGATCGATTTCATGCGCGAGGCGCACCAGGGCAAACCCGTTCGCGAGTTCCCGGCTCCCGAAGGCGTCTCGTATGCGCGGATCGATCCGGCCACCGGCAAGCTCGCCGGCGCTGATGCCACCAACTCCGTTCTCCAGGCCTTCCCCGCCGGCCACGAACCCACGGAAGGCCCGGGCGCCGGCGGCCTCAGCGAAGGCGAGGAGCGCAAGCTGCTCCGCATGGACTTCTGATGGAGAAAGGGGACGGTCCTCCCCTCGGACTGGGTGTGGACTTCAGGGACACCCCTCGCACGGCTCGACGTCCCCTCCGCGCGACTCGGCCACGCGACGCAAACGAGCGACGCCGCGCCGCGACGCTGTACGCGAATGACACGGACGACGACCTCCAGAGCCTGCTCGCGAGCACGCTGCAACGACTCGTCGCCACGACCGGAGCAACGCGGGCGGCCGCGTGGTCCGCATCGCCCGGCAGCGCGCCGCGCGTCGTCGCCGCCGTGGGCGCGCAGCCGCCGGCGCGCGCACCGAGCGCCGCCGAGTACGCGTTGCTCGCCGCGCTGACCCACGCCACCGACCTCCGCGACGCGACGACACCCGCTCCCGCTCGCGCCGCGATCCTGCGCGACGGCTACACCGCAGCGGTTCCCGTCGCGGGCGCGGTGGGAACGCCGGCCGCCGTGTTGCTGCTCGGCAGCGCGGCCGGCGAGTCTCTTCCCGTGCAACCGCGCGTGCTCGAGGCCCTCGACGCCGCTGCGCGACGTGTCGAAGCACCGCTACTCGGCGCGATCGCGGGCGCGCGACTTGCCCGACTCGACGCTGATGTGCGACGCCTCGACCGGCTCGCTGCGCTCGGTGGCCTGGTCGCCGAGATCGTGCACGAAGTACGCAATCCCCTGGTCTCCGTGAAGACGTTCTTGCAACTGCTGCCCGAACGCCGCGACGACCCCGAGTTCCTGCAGAGCTTTCTCGATATCGCGGGCGATGAGTTGGTGCGCATCGAGCGGCTGCTCGATCTGGTGCTCGATCACGCGAGTCCGCGTCTACCCACACCGGCACAGGATGGCTGCTGCGACGTCGCGGACGTCGTCGAGGCGGTGCTGCGGCTCGTCGCGCATCGCGCCGCGGCCGCTGGCGTGCAGTTCGCGACCGACGTCGCAGCGGCGTTGCCCGCGTGCCGACTTGCGCCGGACGCGCTCCGTCAGGTACTGCTGAACCTGACGCTCAATGCACTCGACGCGACGCCGGCGGACGGCGACGTGCGCATCCGTGCGCGCTCGCTCGGCCGCGTCGTCAGGATCGACGTCGAGGATCGCGGTCCGGGCATTCCGCGTGCATTGCGCCGGCGCCTCTTCGAGCCGTTCTTCTCGACCAAGGCCGAGCGCCCGGGCGGCCTCGGCCTTGCGATCTCGATGCGGATCGTCGAGGAAGTGGCCGGCACGCTCGTGATCAGCGATCGCGCCGGCGGCGGCAGCCGCTTCCGGCTCCTGATCCCAGTTCATGACGCGGCGCCGCGCCGGGCCGGCTCATGACATCGCGCCGGGCCCGCACGGGCCCGCGCCAAGACCGGTCAGGGCGCGTGGCTGTTCAAGGCGTTGCGATTTGCGGTGTTTGCCGCGCGCTTCGTCAGTCGGGGGCGAGCCAGTTCGTGATGGCGGCGGCGACGTCGACGAGCCCGGCGCCGAAGAAGTGGTCCGCGTCGTCGATCGCTACGAAACGTGCGCGCGGCAATTCGTGCGTGATCGCTTCGAGCGCGGCTGCCGGCGCGATCGGATCGTGTTTGCCGGTGATGATCAACAGATTACGGGGACGCGCTTCGAGTGCGGCACGATCGAGCAGCGCGGGCGGCGGCGCCACCAGGATCAGTCCGCGCACACGCGGATCGGAAGCCGCGGCGCGCACCGCAGCAGCGGCGCCGAACGAGTAGCCGGCCGCGAGTAGTCTCCCCGGCACCGTGCTTGCGAGTTGCTCGAGCGCGGCCACGTAGTCGGTGCGCGCATGTTCCGGATCGCCGCTCGAGGTGCCGCCACTCGCGCCGACACCGCGCCAGTTGAAGCGAAGCGACGCGAGACCCGCGCGCGCGCAGGCCCATGCGATTTCCGAGACGACGGGCGAATCCATGCTGCCGCCGTAGAGCGGGTGCGGCGGCGCGATCACGACGCCGCCCGCATCGGGATCACTGCCCGCGATGTAGAGCCCGTCGAGTGCGATGGCTTGGTCGCCCGCCAGCAGGATCGTGACCGAACGCTCTTCCCCGCGCGCCATCCGCCGCCTCCAATCCGTTACGCTGGCTGATGATTCGCATCTTGATGATTTCCGCGCCACCGCCGGACGGCTGCGCGCCAGCATCCATTTCACGATTCCGCACCACGGCCGGACGGCCGCGCGCCAACATCCATTTCATGACTCCGCACCACGGCCGGACGGCCGCGCGCCAACACGGGTCAGGGGGGGCTTTGAGTAGGAGGGAGCTTGCGTACGAGGGGCGGTCGATCTCCGTCTGGGTGGAGGATGCGGAGCTTCCGAATGGCCGCACCGTTCCGCTCGACATCGTGCGGCATCCCGGTGCTTCGGCGGTGGTGCCGTTCGAGAGCGAGAGCGATGTGCTGTTGATCCGCCAGTATCGTCACGCGGCTGGCGGAACGATCTGGGAGGTGCCCGCTGGCAAGCTCGACGGCGATGCTCCCGAACTGTGTGCCGCGCGCGAGTTGGAGGAAGAAGCGGGGCGACGCGCGGGGCGGCTGATTCCGCTCGCGACGATCTGGACCACGCCCGGCTTCACCGATGAGCGCATCCATCTGTTCGCCGCGTTCGATCTCGAGTGCGTGCCGCACCGGCGCGAGGCGGACGAGGTGATCGAGGTGGTGCGCATGTCGCTCGACGATGCGCTCGCGTTGGTGTGGAGCGGCGAAGTGGCCGACGCGAAGAGCGCGCTCGCGCTGCTGCACGCGGCGCGCCATCTCGGACACCTGCGCTGACGTGGCCGACCTCGCCGTCCATCTCGGTGGGCACCACCGCGACTTCGACGAAGTGCTCGCGCTGGTGCAACGCGCCGAGGCGCTCGGCTACCGCGCGGCGTACGTGGACGGCGACGTCTCGATCGTGCCGTCGCGCGGTGACGGCGCGGTACTCGACGGCTGGACCGCGACGGTCGCCCTGCTGGCACGTACGACGCGCATCGAGATCGGTTCGATCCGGCTCGTCCATCATTGGAACGCGGCGCGACTCGCTCAATCGGTTGCGACAGCGGAATGCGTCGCGCCGGGCCGGCTGCGCTTCCTCGCATCGATCGGCGGACAGCCTGCGGATCGCCGCTTCGGTTTCGCGTTGCCGCCCCCCGGCGAGCGCATCGCGTGGCTCGACAAATGGCTCACCGCGTTGCGGCGGCTGTGGGCGGGCGAGCGCGTCACGCTGCACGGCCGCTTCGTGACGCTCGACGATGCGTCGGTAAGGCCGCTTCCGCGCGGTGGCCGAATGCCGATGGAGATCGCCGGCACGGGGACCCGGCTGCTCGACGTGGTGGCGCGTCACGCGGACCGCTGGGACCTGAACGTCCCGCCCGTCGCGCGGCTGGTTCGCGACGCCGCGGACCGGTTCGCGATCGCCTGCGGGGCGGCGCATCGCGACCCGGCGTCGATCGGTCGCTCGATATGGGTCTTCGCGCGACCCGGGCGAGCCGTCGACGACGCGTCCGTCGCCGCGGAATTTCGCCGTTGGCACCCCTGGTTCCGCTCGTTGCCGGACGACGAGGTCGGCGAAGCGATCCTCGCAGGCCCGGCGCCGCGCTGTCGCGAGCGAATTGCCCGGATCCGCAGCCATCTCGGCATCGACTTGCCGGTCCTCGATCTCGCAGGCCTCTCGCGGCCCGAGGCCGAGCGCGCACTCGAGGCCCTCGCGGGTGCTTGAATTGCAGCCGAAAGTCGTGTTGACCTGAGGGGTTGACGCGCTTACGCTCGCTCCCGTTGCGGGGTCCCGCGCCCGACCCGCAACGGTCTTCCAGATGCAGGGTCAGTCTTGCGTGCCTCTCGTGCACGTTGCGCCGATCCCCGGTCGAAGATTCAGCCGAAGAGAAGCGAAGACGCCCCCCGCCCGATGCAATCGTTTGGGGGGCCAGCGAGGAGACGCTTTGTACGGACGCGGGTACTCGGGCGGCGGCATGGGCTTCGGTCCGCCGGTAACACCGCCCGTCATCAAGCAGCTGATCATCGCGAACGTCGCCGTCTTCTTTGCGCAGTTCGCGCTCCGACTGCCGCTCTTCGATGTACTGACCGCGTCGCCGTGGGACTTCTGGCATCGCGGCTTCGTCTGGCAGCCCTTCACCTACATGTGGATGCATGCCGGGCTCGGCCACATCCTCGCCAACATGTTCAGCCTGTGGATGTTCGGCTCCCAGGTGGCGCTCGTTTGGGGAGCGCAGCGCTTCCTGCGCTTCTATTTGCTTTGCGGCATCGGTGCCGGCTTCCTGATCGTCTCCTATCCATGGATCCCGGTGCTGTTCGGCACGGGGAACGCCGCGGCGCTCCAGTACCCGACGCTCGGCGCTTCGGGTGCGATCTTCGGTGTGCTGCTGGCCTACTCGCTCACCTGGCCAGACCGCACCATCATGCTGATCTTTCCGCCGGTCGCGTTTCGCTCGATCTGGCTGATCCCGCTGCTGTTCTTCATGGAGATCTACTTCGGTCCGTCGAACGTGAGCCACGTCGGACATCTCGGCGGTGTGCTCGTCGGCTGGCTGCTGCTCCGCAGCCAGGGCGATGCGCGCGGGATGCTGTCGCTCGAACAGATCCGCTGGCGCTTCCGGCGTTGGCAGATGCGAAAGCGATTGCGAGCCGTGCAGACCGAACAATCGCGCAACTCCAACGACCGAACCTCCTATCACTAGCCTGGGAACCCTCCGTTGAACGATCCCGCCATGTTTTCCCTCGAGGAAGCCACCGACGCCGCCATTGCGCGCGCGGCGGTGCTCGTCGTGCGGGCGAAGCATCGCGTGGCGCTCACCGGTGCGGGGCTGTCGGTCGAGAGCGGAATCCCGCCATTCCGGGGCCCCGGCGGCATCTGGACGAAGTACGGCGAGCCGCCGATGGACGGCTACCAGCGCTTCTTGCGCAACCCGCGCGGCTACTGGGAAGAGCGGCTCGCGCCGAAGCAGGACTGGATGCGCGCACTCGGCGAGGCGGTGCGCGCTGCGAAACCGAATGCCGGCCACCAGGCGCTCGCGCTGATGGAGCGGCAGGGTCTGCTCGAAGCGCTGATCACGCAGAACATCGACGAACTACACCGCCAGGCGGGTCACCAGCAGGTGCTCGAAATCCACGGCAACCATCGGCTACTCCGCTGCAGCGAATGCCAGCGACGCTTCGATCCCGAAGCGGTCGCCATCGATCCGCAGCAACTGCCGCCGCATTGTCCGCACTGCGCGGGCGTGCTGAAGGGCGACGTCGTCCACTTCGGCGAACCGATCCCGCCGGACGTATTGCGCGCGTGTTTCGATACCGTCGCGCGCGCCGATTTGATGATCGTCGTCGGCACGTCGGCCACCGTCCATCCCGCGGCCGAGTTTCCGCATGAAGTGTTGCGCCACGGCGGCGCCGTCGTCGAAGTGAATCCCGAGCCGAGCGAACTCACGCCGGACGCGACGCTCTCGCTGCGTGGCCCCGGCGCGGCGGTGTTGACGCGGCTGCTCGATCACATCGCGACGGCACAGGCGGTGCGCACATGAAGCCGCGCAGCTCGCGCAACGGCGCTCCCTGCGATCGCGAGCACGGCGGCTTCGCCGAGTTCCTGCACAACCTGCTCGCGGGCATCCCCTGGAGCGACCGCGCCGAGGTACAGGAGATCGTACACTTCGAGGCGCCGCGCTCGGGCCTTCTGCACATCGAGAATGCGAACGGCAAGACCCGCGTGATCGGCGAAGACCGCGCCGACATCGAAGTGCGCTTGCAGAAGATCGCGCGCGCCGAGAGCGAGGCGGCCGCCCGCGCGCTCGCCGAAGCGACACACCTCACCGCGAACGAGACCGACACCGCGCTCGATCTCGAAGTCGCGATCCCGCGCAAGTGGAACCGCCGCGGCGTGGTCAACATGGAGTTGCGCGTTCCGCGCGGCGTGCGGATCGACGTCACCGCGTCGAACGGCAAGGTCTGCATCACGTCGCTCTGCGCGTCCGTGAAGGCGCGCTCGAGCAACGGCGCAGTTTCGGTCGAGAACATCGAGGGCGACGTCGAGATCCAATCCTCGAACGCCAAGGTGCGCTGCGCCTGCGTCCATGGCCGACTCGTTGCGCGCACCAGCAACGGCAAGATCGAAGTGTCGCAGCACAGTGGCGCGATCGACGCCGCCACCTCGAACGGCGTGATCGACGCCGAGATCCGCGAAGTCAGCGGCCCGGTGGTGCTGGCGACCAGCAACGGCCGGATTGCCCTCTCGTTGCCCGACGCGGTCGACGCCGACGTCGACGTACGCGTCGACAACGGGATCATCCGCAGCCAGCGTTCTCTCTCGCGCTGCACGCATTCGACCGGCGGCCGACTCGCCGGCGCGCTCGGTCTCGGCGGCGTGCTGATCAAGCTCCGCACCTCGAACGGCTCGGTCTCCGTTCGCTGAGCGCAGCGCCGATGCGTCGGGCCTCCGCCGTGCTGGCGCTCCTCTTCTCCGGCTTGATCCAGTCCGCCATCGCGCCGCCGTGGTCGTGGATCGCGCTGCATCCGCTCTCGTGGGTTCCCGCGCTCTTCGTGATCGCACGACTGCGCGGGTGGCGCGCATTCCTGGCGGGCTGGTTGGTCGGCGCGGCCGCGAACGCGGCGATCTTCGCGTGGATCGTCCACACGATCGACGTCTTCACCGCGCTCGGCCCTGCCGTCGGGTTGCTCGTGCTTGCGCTCTTCGCAGCGGCATTCGGCCTCCATGCGGGCATCTTCGGCTGGGGCTTCGCGGCGATCCGCCGTGCCGCGGGACCCGCGTGGCCGCTCGCGATCGCCGCGTGGTTCACCGCCTGCGAGTTCGCGAGCCCGCAGTTCTTCCCGTACTTCCAAGGTGTCGCGTGGTACCAGACACCGAGCTTGTTCCTCGCGAGTGCTACGACGGGCGTTGCGGGCATCACGTTCCTGGTGTTGCTCGCCAATGCGGTGGCGCTGCAAGCGATCGAGACCTTGCGCACGCGGCGCGGCGCGCGCGGGTTCGCCGCGAACGCGCTGGCGCTCGTGCTGCTGGTCGCAGCCGCGCTGGCCGCCGCACAGCGACAAGACGCCCGCGTCGCGGCCGCCGAAACCACTGCGCGTTCGATTCGCGTCGCGCTGATCCAGCCGGGCGGCGATCCCACGGCACCGCGCCCACGCAACACCGAGGAGGCGCAGCGCGACGTCGAGAAGATCGCCGCGATCGCGAGCGAGGCGCTCGACGCCGACCCGGCGATCCAGGTGATCGTGCTACCGGAGAAGTCGCTCGAATGGGGTCCGACGAAACGCTGGAATCGCGCCGTGCGCGATCTCGCGACGAGCCGTCGCGTCGAGGTCTGGAGCGGTGCCAGTACGTCCGAAACCCGCGTCCGCGAGCAGCCGCGCCACTTCAACTCCGCGTACCGGCTGCGCGCCGATGGCAGCATCGATCCGCGCTACGACAAGAACGTGCTGGTCCCCTTCGGCGAGTTCGTGCCGTTCGGCGAGCGCCTGCCGTGGCTGAAGCAGGCAATCGGCCGCTCCGGGTTCCTGCCCGGCAACGGACTCCCGCTCTTCGACACCGGCACGGCGCAGTTCGCGTTCCTGATCTGCTACGAGGCGATCCTGCCGGGTTACGTTCGTGATCCCGTGCGTCGCGGCGCGAACCTGCTCGTGAACCTCACCTACGACGGCTGGTTCGGCGACACCGCGGAGCCTGCGCAACACCTGATGCTCGTCGCGGTACAAGCCGCGCAACTCGGCGTCCCGGTACTCCGCTCGACCACGACCGGCATCAGCGCGCGGATCGACGCGCGCGGCCACATCAAGGCGCGCACGGAACTCTTCGCGCGCGAAGCGCTGGTGGGAGACGTCGCGCCGCTGCGCGCGCCGGGGCTCTACGTCGCGTGGGGCGATTGGTTCGCGTGGAGCTGCGTCGCGGTGTCGGCGCTACTTCTGGCGTCGCAGTGGACGCGCTCGCTGCGAAGCCGTCACGATCCGCGCTTTTGCACCAACATCGACAGCACCGCGAGCGCCGCCAGCGCGGCGGCTCCTTCGCCGGGCTCCGGGACGAACTCGTAGTAGTAGACCGGCCTCGGTCCGACGGCGCTCGGGTTGGCGTCGAAGTAGAGATACTTCTGGAAGAGCGCTCCCTCGGTCGCCTGGCCGAGCACATCTTCGGTGAACGTGAAGGCGTGCTCGAAGCCGTCCGCGAACGTCACGACGAACCCGAAGCCACCGAGGAATGTCAGCGTGGTTCCGTCGGTGTCGAAGCTCAGGCTTCGCAGGTTCATCGCCTGGCGCCCCGGCTCGAGTCCCTCGCCAGCGGGCCCCTCGGTGACGCCATCGATCGACCAGACGTGACGACTGAACGCAATGCTCGGTCCGTTGTCGAGCACGCAATTCTCGACGCACACGAACCGCGCCGGTTCGGGGCACTGACCGAGCGGGGTCCCGGTCTGATAGCGCTGCGCGCACAGACTGGTCGGGGTGTCCTCGAGGTTCACCCCCGGCGACGTCGACTTCTCGATCCGCAGTTCGCGAATCGCGACGCCGCCCGCAGCCGCGGTGTTCTTGATGCGCAGCATGAACCGGCCGTCCTGATCGCTCCGATACTTCTCGAAGCGGATCTCGAACCCGTAGCGAGAGGGCGTGCTCGGTTGCAGCGCTTCGACCGCGTCGAGACGCAATCCCTCCGCGGTGCTGGCGAGATTGGTGAGCCGTACGTGCGTCACCAGGTCTGCGGTACCGAGCTCGATCGCAAAGTGCTTGACGGACGAGAAAGCGGTCTCGGGGAGCGGATAGGTCAGGAAATCGCGACCGTCTGCAGTGTCGAGCGTGGCGACGGTCGCGAAGTTCGTGCCGTCGCTCGACACTTCGACCTGCACTTGCGCGCTGTCCGTCGCCGGCGTGCCGCCGACGAACGCGGAGATCAACAGGTCGGACTGATCCGCGATGTTGCGGATCGGCGCCGGAAAGGTCAGCACGGTCGACTCGCCGGGACCGAACACATCGGCGTCGGTGCCGCCGAAGCCGAGGCCGGCGTCGTTCACGAAGTGGTAGTCGGGTACGCCGATCGCGACGATGCCAGCGCCGGTGGACGACCCGGGATCGTCCTGCGCGGCGATCGGATAGGAAGTCGCCGCCGAGGCGCTGCGAGCCAGCAGCGACACGACTGCGAGCAGCGCCCGGCCCGTCGCGCGCCGCCCGACTCGGAGGCTCTTGGGGTTCATCGGTGGCGGCTCCGCGGACAGGCTGGGGAACGCTCCCTGGTGGGTGCCTCCGAGCGGGGCACCGGTGACACCGCGAGCCCGTCGAGAACGCGGGCGGAGACCAGCCGGCGCTCCGCTCAGCACGAATAGCCGAACGCCGCGAGATCGATGTCGAGCAAGTTGCCGGTTCGCTGGTTGCTGGCCGCGTAGTAGCCATCGACGTGCGCGTGCAGGCGCCGTCGCAGGTCGGCTTCGCGCCGCGCGTGCACGGTGGCCGGCAGCACGCGGCCGACGAGTTCGGCGGAGCGCGCGATGTAGGCGCGCCGCCGCGCCCCGCGCGTGAAGTTCAGGCCGAACGGATGCACCAGGTTGTTGAGCGCGCGTCGCGTCGTCAGCGTGGCACCGCGCAGCCCGACGTTGCGAGCCTGCTGCGGATGCTGGTAGGTGCCGCGCGCGCCGGTGAGCTCCGTCAGGCGGGCGTGGAAGGCGGGCGGATCGGCGACCATCCTTTCGAACGGCTCGACCAACACGCGCGCGGCGCCGAACAGCGCGTGATAGTGCGTGATCGGCAGGTCGTACTCGAGATGGTCGAGCCGACACTGCGGCACGAAACCGGGCAGCGCGGATGCGGCGCCGATGAACTCCTCGAGCGTCTGCCCGCCGCCGACCTGGACGAACTCGCGGTAGGACGACAGCAGCATCGATTCCTGCTCGCGGATCACGATCAGCACCGCGGCGGCTGGAAACGTCGCATGCAACTGCTCCGCGATCTGATTGCCCCGGTAGTCGCCCGACATCTGGTTGCCGATCAGCCACTCGTCGCTGATCACGGCTACGAGACCGCGCCGCTCGGCTTCGTTGCAGCCCGGCGTGAAAACCTGCCGCGCGCGTTCGGCGGAAAAGCGATACGGATTCGACAGCAGGTACTGCTCTTTGACCTCGAGAGTCCACGGCGACCAGAAGCCGCCGCTCGCATTCGCAAACAGGTCCTGCTGGAGCCAGGTCGACCCCGTTTTCGGGAAGCCGACGTGGATCAGCATCGACGCGCAATCGCTCATTAGCGCTTGCGGCCCGGTAGCCAGCCAGTCGCGAGGCTGCGCAGCCGCGCACGCAGACCCGGCGGGTCTTCGACGTGGATCTCGCTGCGCGCGAAGGTCTCGCCGTGCGGGCCGCCGGCCGGCAGCGACGCGACGGTGCGTGCATGCGGGTAGGCTTCCATCGGGTCTGCGCCGAGGTCGCTCATCCGCGTGCGAAACACGCCCGCGATCAATTCGTTCACCAGCACGTCGGGATGACGGCTGCGGTCGATCTCGGCGGCGATCGCCCGGCTGAGCGCGCGCACGGCGCCCTTCGAAGCCGCGTAGGCGGAGCTGTTCGGAATCGGCTGCCGCCACGCGAACGAACCGAGATTCAGGATTCGCCCGTGGCCGCGCTCGAGCATGCCGGGCAGTGCGCGCCTGCAACACAGATAGGTACCGATCACGTTGATCTCGATGGTTTGCGTCCACTCGGAGATCGGCGACTCGAGAACGCTGCGCTTCGGATACACGGCTGCGTTGTTGACCAGAATGTCCACGCGGCCATGGCGCTGCTCCGCGTCGGCGAAGAGTCGCTCGACGTCGGCCTCGAGCCGTACGTCGCCAACCACGAACGCCATCGTTCCGGGGCACTGTCGCGCCGTCTCCGCGAGGTCGCGCTCGGTGCGCCCGATACCCACGACCGCCGCGCCGTCGCGCGCAAAGCCGATCGCGAGCCCGCGGCCGACCCCGGAACCCGCGCCCGTCACCACCACCGTCTTGCCCGCGAAGATGCCGGCCACCGCTGCTCCTTCTCGCGCTCGCTACACGAAGCGCCGGTCGATTTCCCCAGCGACGCGCAGTGCGTTGGCGCTGATCGTGAGGCTCGGGTTGGTGCCACTGCTCGACGGGAAGAACGACGCGTCCACCACGTAGAGGTTGTCCACCTCGTGGGCGCGATTGTTCCGGTCGAGCACGCTCGTGGCCGGGTCGTCGCCGAAGCGACAGGTCCCGCACACGTGTCCGTAGTTGATGTTGTTGTCGCTCGAGAGCACGAAGATCCGGATTGGCCGTACCGCCGAGGCGAGATGGCGCCGAAACCACCGCACGCGTTCGCGAAGCTCGTCGGTGTAGCGGTACTCGAAGCGCATCCCGCTCGGCGTACCGGGATCCGGGATCACGCGATTGTCCAGGTACGGCAGGTCTTCGACGATCGTTGCGAAGATTGCTGCGTTGTTGAAATAGAGCATCGAGGCGTGCGACACCAGCTTGAGGAACGGGCGGACGAAGCGGTGCCAGAACGCCGGTGCGCGCTCCCACTGCTCGCCGAGGAAAGTGCGGATCCGCCACGGACTGAGGTCCACGCCCACCGACTGGAAGGTGCCGAGCTTGCGCCCCTCGGCGGCATAGAAGTCGTTCAATGAGATCGTCTTGCTCGCACCGCGCGATGCGCGACGGCGCGGCGGGCGCACCGCGACGAAATCACTCGCGTGCAGCATCAGGTTGCGACCGACGAGACCGGATCCGTTGGCGAGCCCGTTGGGCCAGGCCGGCGAGTGCGAGTTGAGCAGCAACACCGGCGTCATGAACGCGCCTGCCGCCAGCACGACGACCTTTGCGCGGATGCGCAGTTCGCGGCCCTGCCATCGGCACCGCAGCGCCTCGACCGAGCCGCCCGCGGACTCGAGCGCCACGACCTCGCACTCGGCGAGCAACGCGGCTCCAAAGCGATCGATCGCCGGCAGCACGCACACCCAGCCGGCGTCGGCCTTGCAGTCGCGCGGACAGGCGCCCGCCGGACAACCGTCGCAGTCGGGCACGTAGCGTCGTCCGGAGTGCAGTCGGTAGGGATGCAATCCCGCAGACTGGAAGGACTCCAGCAACGTCGTGTCGCGCGGGTTCATGGGTGGCGGGGCTGCCATGCCGGTGTCACCGGCCGGATGCAATGGATCCGGCGTTCCGCGGACGTGGTACAGCTCCTCGGCCTGCTGGTAGTACGGCGCGAGTTCGTCGTAGGAGATCGGCCATGCCTCGGGCAACGTCGTGTCCTTGGCGTCGGGGAAGTTCGCGCGCGGGCGAAAGTCGAGCGGGTGGAAGCGCTCGAGCGCGGCCGCGTAGACCGCGCTCGATCCGCCGGTTCCGCAGCCGAGCGGCCCATAGAACTCGACCGAACCGAAGCTCGTGTCGCCTGAAAGCGGCGTCGGCCACCAGCCGCGGCGGAGCCGCTCTTCGGGAATCGCGCGCTTCGGACCCACACCGATCGGTGAGTAGTCGGTCGTCGGATCGCGGTGCAGCTGCTTGCCCTTCTCGAGGAACAGCACGCGGCGCCCGCGCCGGGCGAGTTCATAGCCGACCGTGGCGCCGCCCATTCCCGCACCGACGACCACCACATCCCACAGCTCGGCTTCGGGCGCAGCGGGGGCGGGGTCGGGCGCGCTCATCGGTTCTTTCCTGCCGCAGCGGGATCGAGCAACGTGCTGGCGACGATCGCGTCCGCAACGATCTGTGCGGCGTAGGCCTCTCCGGCGTCGTTCCAGTGATCGTCGACATCCCGGAAATACAGCGCATCCGCACCGCGCGCGCGGAACGGCGCAAACAGGTCGACGTAGGCAGCTCCGAGTCGCTGCGCGATCGAGACCAGCTCGTCGGTCGCGCGACTCCTGCGGTACTCCGGGTAGCGCAGCGCATCGACGGTACCGCTCGCGTGCTGCTCGGTCGCATCGATCGCGTGGGGGATGAAGACGAACAGCAGCGGCACTCGGTTTGCGGCCGCCAACGCCTTCATTCGCTCCATCACGGCTGCCATCATCCGCACCTTGTAGCGAGCCGATTCGCTGGCCGGCAGGAGCGTCAAATCGGCATTGTACGGATCGGACAAGAGCTCGTGAACGACGTCGTTGCGTTGCAGGATGAACTCCTGGTACTCGTTGATCGATTGGCGAAGGTAGCCGTCGATCTTCCGCTGACGGGCCGGCTCGTCCGATGCGGGGCGGGGTGCGCGCATGGCGCGGAGTGTGCGAACGCCTTCCCGCAGCGCCCGGCGCAGCACGGGCTCGGTGCGCGCCAATTCCATCCGCACCCGCAAGTCGTCGTCGAGCACGAAGGCATTCTCGACCAGCGCGTCGCCGGGTCCCAGCCGATAGAGCTTGTTGCGGACCAGATCGCCGAAATCGTTGCCGGCGTAGATCGAAACGACGACCAGGTCGGGCTCGAGCCAGCCGAATTCCTCGTCCATCCGGCGCAAACTCTGATCGGGTCCGTAGCCGGCGACGCCTGCGTTCACCGCCTCGATCGGCGCCCCGAGTCTGGCGGCGAGATCGCGCCCGAGCTGCTCGACGAACGTGTTCTCGTTGCTCGAGTACTCGGCCTGGATGAAGGAGTCTCCATAGACCACGACGCGCTGCGCTGATTTGGGGCGCGCGAGCGGCCTACCGCGAAAAGCGTCGGCGTTGAAGGAATAGTCGATGCGGTCGCCGCCGTTGACGGCCGACCGGTAGCACTCGCGGGTCGCCCCCGACACCGGCGTATAGAGCCGGCGTTCGTCGAGTCGAAACGGACTCACGTAGCGCGGGCCCAAAAGGGGGCGCGCGACCAGCTCCGCCAGAAACAGCGTCGCGCCGGTCGACACCACGATGGTCAACACGGCGAGATTCCAGCTCTTCCGCAGCAGCGCGCTCGCCGCGAGCACCGCAGCCACGCCGAGAGCCACCGCTTCGACCCCGCCGACTCCCGGATCCCCACCGAGCGATGGGCGATCGGAAAGCGCGGCGTAGCCGAGCAACGCTGCCAGCAGCAACGAGATCCCGCGCAGCACGATTCCAGGCACCCGCCGCCCGCCCGGCTCGGGTTCAGGCATCGCGGCGACTCCGCGTTGCAGCGAGGTACCCACGCAGGTGGCTCAGGTTGAAGCGAGCGAGTTGCTGCTTGCGCACCCAGGCGACGTAGTCGGCGTCGAAGCGCGGGGCGCGCCGCAGCGCAGCCCGCAGGTAGCCCAGCAGAAGCGCGATGCCACCGGTCCCGCGCGGAAAATCCTGCACCGCACTGCGTAGGCTCCGCACGAGCATGTAGAGCCCGTGATAACCGAGGAAGTGGTAGAGCTCGCCCATCTCGAAACGACTGCGCAACGCGTTGGCCTGGCGGCCGTCGATCGGGCGATGATGGATCAACCGTTCCGAGAGGAAGCTGCGCGTGGTCCAACCGAGCATCTGGGCGCGCGTCTCGTCGATCATGTCCCAGCCGCGCCTCGCTTCGAGCCCGCCGATCGCCTCGAAGCATGCGCGGCGATACATCTTGGCCGGTCCGCGGACGTGCTCGTCGGGGCACCATTCGATTTTCCGGACGCCACCCTCGACCAGGAATGTCTTGC
Source organism: Deltaproteobacteria bacterium (assembly GCA_031362725.1). GTDB lineage: Bacteria > Myxococcota_A > UBA9160 > UBA9160 > PR03 > PR03. The sequence goes on from JANLTC010000224.1 coordinate 17,030, forward strand.
CGCTCGCCATCCCGAGCTTCGAGTCTGCCGCGAAGTGCCGGAGCAGGTTCTCGAAGTAGTCGGGCTCGAAGGAGAGATCCGCGTCGAGTTTGACGACGAATTCGAAGGGCAGATCGCGAACCTTCGCGAAGCCGTCGTTGAACGCATCGATCACGCCGCCGCCGAGAGCGCGATGGCCGCGGTCGCCACGCACGGCGAGCTCGATCCACGGCGCCGCGGCGAGCTCTCGATCGACCAGCTCGCGGGTGGCATCGGTGGAGCCATCGTCGACGATCACCCAGCGCAGCGGCGGGATCGTCTGCGCCAGCATCGAGCGCATCGTGAACTCGATCGTTCGCTCTTCGTCGCGTGCGGGAGTCACGACCACGTAGCTCTGCTTCACGAGCCGGTTCCTCGGGTGTGGCGCGGTCGATTGGAGAGCCGCAGCGGGGCAGCACGAACGAGAAGGGCGCCCACCAGGCCACCGATCGAGGCAGAATCGCCCTCCCCGATCCTGCGGAGTGCGGGAAGGACGCAAATTGCCGCCGGGGGTCGGAACGTTTCGCCGAAGACGACGAGCGCGACCGACGCCAGCGGCATGAATGGCAACCCGAAGTAGGAGACGAGGTTGTACGTGCTCACGAGAACCCTTCGGAGACTCCTCCTGGGGGGCTTGAGCGGGCCGGCTCGGAATCGGCGGCACGGTAGGCAACGGGTCCGAGGCGCGCCGCTCGGCTTGCAGCGAAATGGCAGCAGCTTCCCTCCGCTACTAGTTTGCAGCATTCATGGATGACCTCGCCCACGCAGCTACCAAGCGCGGCGCGCTCAGTAGCCGCATGGCGAGCGGCATGATCACCAGCATCACCGGCCAGGTGATCTCCCAGATCCTGCGCCTCGGCGGGAACCTGGTGCTCGCTCGCCTGCTGTTCCCCGAGGCCTTCGGCCTGATGGCACTGGTGAATCTGCTGATGTGGACGCTGCAGTCACTATCGGACGTCGGCGTCTCGGCAGCGATCATCCGTCACGAGCGCGGCGACGATCCGCGCTTCCTCGACACCGCCTTCACCGTACAGGTGCTGCGCGGCGCGGCCCTTTGGATCGTGGGAACCGCGCTGGCCATACCGATGGCACACCTATACGGAGAGCCCGGACTCGTCGAGCTGGTGCCCGTCGCGAGCTTCAGCGCGGTCGTGTCCGGCTTTACCTCCACCAAGCTCATCTCGCTCGCTCGCAAGATCCTGCCCGCTCGCATCGTCGCGATCGAGATCGGCTCGCAGGCCGCGTCACTCATCGCGATCGCGGCGATCGCGTATTGGAAGCGCTCCGTGTGGGCGCTCGTGATCGGAGGGCTGCTCTCGGCCGCCCTCCGAGTGGTCGCGAGCCACGTGGCGATACCGGGCCGCCGCGACCGTTTCGACTGGGACCGCGCCGCTGTGCGCGAGCTCGCCCTGTTCGGGCGCTGGGTCACGCTGAGCACGACGTTCAACTTCATCGCGTTCCGCATCGATCTGGCGCTCGTCGCGCTGCTGGTGCCGGTCGACATCCTCGGCATCTACAGCATCGCCATCATGCTCTCCAACGTCGTGCGCGAGGTGCTCGCGCAGTTCAACGGACTGATCGTCCTACCGACGCTCTCGACCGCGCTGCGTTCCGGCCCGGACGCGCTCCCGCGTGTGATCGTGCGGGTGCGGGGCAACATCCTGCCCGCCGCATTGGCCGGTACTGTCGCCGCGGTGTCACTGGCCCCGGTGCTCTTCGATGGCCTCTATGACCCGCGCTACCACGATGCCGGCTGGATCGCCCAGCTTTCGATGCTCGGTGTGTGGTTCTCGTACCTGTGCGACATGAGCGGCAGCGCACTGCTCGCGATCGGCGACTCGCGAAGCTGGGCGATCACCACGGCGTTCAAGGCCGTCGCGACAACGGTCGGGTGTCTCGTTGGGAACTGGCTCGGGGGTCTGCCGGGCTTGATTCTCGGCGCCGCCGCCTCGGCGTTGTCCACCTACCTGCTCGCCGTCTGGCAGCTGGCCCGTCACGGCGTGCACATTCTGCGCGGCGATCTCCGCTTCAGCGCCTTCGGCGTCGCGCTCTGCCTGGTGGCGGCGGGCCTGCCGCGGCTGTTGTCCGGCGGGGTCTCGGGCCGCGTGCTGGCGGCCTGGTCCGCGGGCGTCGCGGTGCTGATGGTGACGCCGCTCGCGTTCTGGGCACTGCGGCGGCTGCGTCGAAACGTCGAAGTGTAGGACGAAGCGCCGCCCTCGCCCGGTCCGCGATCGAGACGCCGCCCCGTTGCGATTTCAACGAGCGCCGGCTGGCGCCACCAGCTCGCGGATCCGCGTCGAGACCGCCTGGCGGACGAGGTCGTTCCCCAATTGCGTGAGGTGGCCGTCGTAAGCGAAGTACAGCTGCTCGGTAGGGTGCTCGGCGAATACCGGCGTCATGTCGACAAAGGCGAAACCGAGCGATCGCAGCTGTTCGGTCGCGAACGTCAGCGGCAATTCGTAGTCGACCGTGGGGTGTTCGGGCGGCTCGCGGCGCGCTTGCAGCGTCTCGCGGGTGGGCACCACGACGACGAGCATCGGCACGCCGCTCTTCCGTGCCAACTCCGCCATCCGCGCGAATTCACGCTCGTAGATCGCGGCCGCCTCATGAAGGCCACCGCCCGCCTGCCACTCGCTCTTCGCATAGATCTGCCGCGACCCCTCGACATCCTCATCCCGGTTGGGAACCAGCAGGTGATAGGCCTTCGCGAGCAGACGATAGAGATGCGAACGGCGCTTGATCGTCGATCGCAGTCCGCCCGGGTCGCCGAGGACACCCTCGTTCACCGGAAGGTCCTTGTTCCAGATGCAGTCGTGGAAATCGTTGCCGAGGAACGTTCCCACCAGCAGCAGTCGGACGTCCTGCGCGTTGCCGGACAGTTCGCGCTCGAGGATCTGTCGATACTGCACCGGGCCGTACCCAGGGAGCGCGGTGTTCACGAAGTGCAGGTCGGGCTCGGTCCGCGCCAGCTGGCCGACGAAGCTGTCCTCGAAGTTCACGCCATGGCCGAACGTGAACGAGTCGCCGAGCGCGAGCACCGTCCCACCAAAGGCGACCCGGGTGAAGCGTGCGCCGCGTCCGGCTGCGACGCGACGCGAAATCCACGGTCGTCCGTG
>JANLTC010000225.1:0-3223 GCA_031362725.1 Deltaproteobacteria bacterium
TTCTCGACGCCCTCGTAGATCGCGAACAGCGATCCCATCGAGAACAGCACCAGCGCAACGACGAACGACCAGAAGTAGCGCTCGCGGCCGTAGCCGAACGGATGCTCCGGACTCGGAGCCCTGCCGGCGCGCGATGCGCCGAGCAGCAACAGCGCCTGGTTACCGGTGTCGGCGAGCGAGTGCACGGTCTCGGCGAGCATCGACGCGGCGCCGGTGAAGAGAAACGCGACGAGCTTCGCGGCTGCGATGCCGAGGTTGGCAAGGAACGCGGCGATGATCGCGCGCCGACTTCCCTCGTGCACGGCCGGCCTTACGATCCCGCTCGGTCGCGGACGCGACCGAGCCGAACACGAGTCGAGGTGGTGCGAGTCATGGGAACTTGCCGCGCGCTACGCGCTACAGGAATCGCGGGAAGACTGCCGTTGCGATGAGTCCGAGCGCGAAGAGCGCACCGGCGCGGCGCGTCAGCAGGAATGCCCACGCGACGTACCAGAGCGGCCACAAAGGGTATCCGGGCGGGGCTTCGGCCGGTTTCGCAGTGCGGAACACGCGCATCACTTCGAAGCAGCGCGGCAGTGCGGCGAACGTGACGAGGGTCCAGACGCCGAGCGTGCCGGTCAGCACCAGGATTCCCATCACGACGAAGAACGACAGCATCAGCGCCTGCGCGACCAAGCGCGCCTGCGTCTCGCCGAGCAACACCGGCAGCGTGTGGATGCCCTTCGCGGAGTCGGCTTCGAGCTTGTCGATGTGCTTGCCGAAGAGCACCACCGTCACCAGCAGTGCGTACGGCAGGCTCGCCGCGAACACCCACGCCGGCGCCAGCCCGGTCGTGACGAAGTAGCTGCCCGCGATCATCAGCGGTCCCCAGACCAGAGCAACACTGGGTTCGCCCCAACCGTGGTGTTTCAGTTTCAGCGGGGGCGCGACGTAGAAGACGCTGATGAAGAGTCCGGCGAGCGCGAAGACGTAGACGAGCGGGCCGCGCTCGGCTCCGAGATAGATGAGGATCGCGAGGTCGATCGCGTTGGCGAGCGCGATCGCTGCGATCAGCCCGCCCTTCGAGACGAGCCCGTTCAAGATCGGATGCGGCGCGTAGAGACCGCGCACGTAGCTGGCCGAATCGACACCGCCGGCGAGGTCGAAGTAGTCGTTGATCATGTTGTTGGCGGCGTGGGCGAAGATCAGACCGACGAGCGTGAGCCCGAGGAAGAACCAGTTGGCTTCGGCGGGCGTGGGACCGGCAACGGCGAGCAATCCGCCGAGCACGCCCGACGTGAGCGTCATCGGGAACACGCTCGCGCGCACGATCAACAGCCAGCGCGACACGCCGTCCATCGTCTGGTCGGACGACAGATTCTGCGTCCGCAAGACTTCGGCCCAGTTGCGCCAGACGGGCCGTCGGTGGGGCGAAGCGACGTTGCTCTCGGCTGCGGATGCCATGGGTTCCTCCGGCCGGGCGGAACCTAGCCGATCGAGTCGCCCGGTCGAGCGCGCTCGAAGCCTGCGCCGCGGCGCGGCACCGATCCGTGCGTTGGCCATCGCATGATTTCGCACCACGGCCGGAACGGCCGCGCGCTAGCGTGGCTCGCGATGAACGGCAGACCGCGACTCGAAACGCGCAGCGGAATCCTCGAAGGGTGCAGCGAGCAGGGTCTCGCGGTGTTCCGCGGCGTTCCGTTCGCGGCGCCGCCGACGGGCGTGCGCCGCTGGGCGCCGCCGCTGCGCGAAGTCGCCTGGGCCGGTGTGCGCGACGCCGCCGCGATCGGACCCGCGTCCCCGCAGCGCGCGAGTCTCGTGATGCGCATGCTCGGTCTCGAAGGGCTCGCGCAAGACGAGGATTGTCTCACGCTGCAAGTCTGGACGCCGGCTCTCGATGCGGCACGGCGTCCGGTTCTGGTGTGGCTGCACGGTGGCGGCTTCAGTGCGGGCGCTGGCTCACTGCCGCTCTTCGACGGCGCGACGCTCGCGCGGCGCGGCGACGCGGTCGTCGTCACGCTGAACTACCGGCTCGGCGCGCTCGGCTTCCTCGGCCACCCCGATCTGCTGGCCGCAGGCGAGTGCGGCGCGAACTTCGGTTTGCTCGATCAGATCGCTGCGCTCGACTGGGTACGCGAACACGCGTCGCGGCTCGGCGGGGATCCAGGCAACGTGACGCTCTTCGGCGAGTCGGCCGGCGCGATGTCGATCGGCGCGCTGCTCGGCGTGCCAGCCGCGCGCGGGCTCTTCCAGCGCGCGATCCTGCAGAGTGGCGCCGCCCACAACGTGTCGCCGCGGGCGAATGGCATTCGCATCGCCGAACTGTTTCGCGAAGCGCTGGGAAATCCGGACGCGAAGATCGACGCGCTGCGCGCGCTCCCAGTCGAAGCGATCTTGTCGGCGCAGGCAAAGGTGATCGACGAGAGCTGGCGGCATGTCGAGGGACTCGCGTTCCAGCCGATGGTCGACGGCGCGGTGATCCCCTGCGCGCCGCAGCGCTCGGAGACGCCCGGTGATGTCGCGCTGCTGATCGGCACCAACCTCGACGAGTGGCGCCTGTTCGGGCTCACCGACGTGAAATTGCGCGCGATGGACGACGCCGCGCTGCTGCGGCGCCTCGTGCGCGTGCCGCCCGACGCGGCGGGCGAGGCCGAAGCGTTCGCAGCGCGCGCGGTCGAGACCTACCGCGCGGCGCGCAGCGGGAAGCTGCCGATCGACGCGCCGTCGCTCTGGCTCGCGATGCAGACCGATCGCGTGTTTCGCATTCCCGCGCTGCGGCTCGCAGAGCGGCAGCAGGCTCGCGTACACACGTATCTCTTCGACTGGGCTTCGCCAGCGCTCGACGGCGCGCTCGGCTCGTGTCACGGCATCGAGCTGCCGTTCGTGTTCGGCACGCTGCACGATCCGCGCGCCGCACAGCTGGTCGGCTCGGGTCCCGATGCCGACGAACTCGCCGTCGAGATGCAGGATGCCTGGCTCGCTTTCGCGCGCAGTGGCGATCCGGGTTGGCCCGCCTACGACACCGCCCAGCGTGCGACGCGTCGGCTCGGCCGCGACAGCGGTCTCGAGTCGGATCCGCAGGGGGCGGAGCGCGCGTTCTGGGATGGATTGCTCTGATTCCAGATCCGGGGCCGGCGGCGGGTCTGATGAACTGCGCTCGCCGTTGGCTCGCTGCGCGCCCTCTTCGAGGGCGGCCTCATGAACTGCGCTCGCCGTTGGCTCGCTGCGCGCCCTCTTCGAGGGC
>JANLTC010000228.1:0-1717 GCA_031362725.1 Deltaproteobacteria bacterium
CAGACGCGCGCGCAGCTTCGGGCGCGGGTGCGGCTGACGCACCTGCGACGATCACGGTGCACCTGGACGGTGTCGCGCACGAGATTGCGTATGCGCAGGGCGACACGCTGCTCGCGGCCGCGCGCAAGGCCGGGCTGAGCCCGCCTTCGGCGTGCGAGGACGGCTACTGCGGCTGCTGCATGGCGACACTCTTGCGCGGCGAAGTCGCGATGGCGCAGTGCCACGCGCTCGACGACGACGACCGCGCGCAAGGCATGATCCTCACCTGCCAGGCACGGCCGACATCCAGCGCGATCGAGGTGCGCTGGGAATAGCCGTGCACCGGAACGCTGCATTCCGGGCAGCGCCCCAGCAATGCGGGATGACGCGCGGAACGAGGACGTGTGACCCCGTCGCCCGGCGCTGGCGAGCACACGGCGCGCACAGGGATCGCGATCGCCTGGCATGCGACCATACGCAGGAGAGAGCGAAGCGTGCCAGCGAGCAGCGCCTGACGCCAGAGCGAAGCGGACGCTCGCTAGCTGCGCACGCCGAGCCGCTCGCACACCTCTGCGTAGGCCCCGGGCGAAACTCCAATCGAATCGTGGAACTCTCGACGCGGCGCCTCGTCCGGCGCCACACGCTCCGGTCGCACGCGGAAGAGGCTCTTCGGGATGCCGAGCATGTGATACCCGGCGGCTCGCAGTGCTTGGACCGAGCCGCGCTTCCAATAGGGGAGCTTGAAGTCGTCCGTCTCGATCACCACCGCGTCGGGCGGCGTTTGAGAGAAGACGCGGTGGAGCGCTGCCAGCACCGTCTCTTCGTGGCCCTCGACGTCGATCTTGATCAGGCGGATCTTCGGGAGCTCGAGCTTCTCGAGGTATCTCGACGCATGCCGCAAGGCAATCGGAATACTGTGCCCGGGCGCATCTCGCCGCCTCGACAGGGAGCCGAAGAAGGACTGCCCGAGAGCGAGATGCAGCTCCGCATCGCCGTCTTCGTCCGAGAGCGCCACGGTGTGCGTGCGGAGCTGCCCATAGCCGTTCAGCGCAGCGGCGTCGCCCAGCAGACTCGCGAGCGCCGGATTCGGCTCGAAGGCATGTACCTGCCCCTCCTTGCCTACGGCGTGCGCTGCGGCCAGCGCGACGACGCCGCAATGCGCACCGATGTCGAGGAATGTGTCGCCCGGGCGAAGCAGCCTGCGACACACCCAGGTGATCTTCGGGTCCCAGTCGCCTGCGTAGTAGACGGTTCGTCCGAGAGCATCGCTTGGATCGACGAGCGCGATCGAACCGTCGCGGAGGCGCGCGCGCGTCGGTGTCTCGAGCGATTGCGAGGCCCAGACCATCGGGGCGAGACTCCCAATCGCGCCGTACCCGCTCACCAGCGGGTACGCGCGGCAGAGAGCGCGCAGCAAAGGTCGGACGGCCGAACGAGGGATGGAGCGCGGAAGTCCGGAGCGTTTCATGTTCTGCAGTATCACGCGCCGATCCGGGCAATCAATCGCGCTTTCCCTACGCGCCGCCGATGCGGCGCGCTCGTGCGACACCTTCCGCGCTTTGCCGCCGCTCCGCGCGTGCAACGTGCGCGTGGAAATCGATCGACGCCGAGACGCGACGCGCGTTCGACTGTGCAGGCGCTCGTCCGAGAGGGTGCTCGACCGGGGTTGCGAGAAGGGTCACAGCGTCAGCGGTGTCGGCCCCGCCTGGGCATCTGTCTGCGTAGGCCGCATCCAGCG
>JANLTC010000322.1:0-7777 GCA_031362725.1 Deltaproteobacteria bacterium
GGCGCCTGTTCGTCGAGGTAGCGGTCGAGCAGCGCGTCGCTGTCGAGATCGGGCGGCAGCACCTGGCCGGCGTTGCCACAGGCGAGGTAGAGCTCCCAGGGATTCGGCGATGCGACGATCGCGTCGCGGTGTAGCGCCGAACAGAGCGGCGGCGCGAAGCTCTGTTCGAGACCACTGCGTGTACCGTTTTGCTGGTAGGCGTTCCACGAGCGCAGCGCCAGGCGGCCGGTGCCCGCGGCGCTCGGCGAGAGCAGCCAGATCGCGAGCAGCAGCAGCGCGGGCGCAGCGCGGAGCAGCGGACTCGCGCCGAAGCGTTGCGCGGCATCGGCGAGCCAGCCCGCTGCGAGTAGCCAGAAGCACAGCGCGGCCGGCAGCAGCAGCCGCCGCGGATCGATCGCGCCGTAGCCGACCAGCACGACGGCGAGCAGCGCGAGACCGGTCGACGCGAGCAGCAGACGCTCGAGGCGGCGCTCGTTGCGACGCCTGAAAGCGTCGATCAGCGCAGGCAGCGCGAACCAGCCGACGTAGTGGTAGTCGGGCAGCGCAAAGAGCAGGCGCGCCACCTCGCGCGCGTTCCAGCCGAGTACCGCGCGCACCTGCTGCCCGTGCGCAGCGAGCCACGCGAACGCGCCGACATACTGTTTCTGGTACGCGAACGCCTCGCTCGCGCTGGTAGTCTGCAGCAGCACGCCGTAGTGCGCGTAGGGCGCGAAGCCGGTCGCGGCGCGGTACCCGAGCGAAACACCTTGTTGCAATGCCGCGAAGGTCAGGGCGGCGGTCCACAGCGGCAAACTGCGCAGCGCGCCGCGCGGCCCGAGCGTGACCGCGGCTGCGAACACGAAGGCCGGCAGCGCGACCGCGAGATTCGGCCGCGTGAGCCAGGCGATCGCGCACAGCGCACCGAAGCCCACCGCGGCGGGAACGCTGCGCAGCGCCCGCGGCGCCCAGCTGACGATCGCGAGCAGCACACCGATCGACGTCGCCTCGGTGAGCGGCATCTGCACCGCGAGGATCCACGGGAAGGCCAGACAGAAGCCGATTCCGAAGACGAGCGCGGCGCTGCCCGGCGCGAGCCGGCGCGCGACGCCCACCCCCGCGGCACCGATCGCCGCAGCGAAGAGCGCGTGCGCGAGCAGGACTGCGTGCACGCCGCCGCCGAGCGCGAGCGGCGCCGCGAGCAGCATCGGCACGACCGGCGCACGCATCAGCAGCGCCGGCACGGGCGGCATCGTCTGCGGTAGGAAGTACGAATAGAGCACCGGGTCGACGAAGCCCGCGCCGGCGACCCACGAGTGCGCGATGCCGAGATGCTCGATCGCGTCGGGCAGCAGCGACCAGCTTGCGAGCACGCCGGGCAGCGCGAGCGCGAGCGTTGCCACGAAGAGGGCGGCAGCGGTGGTCGCCGTCTTCATGAACGCAGCCGCCGCACGCTCGCTTCGCCGACGCGGATCAGCGCGCGGCCGGCGCGAATCGCAGGCTCTTCCACGAGGCGATGGCCGAGCGCCGCGAGCGCCGTCGAGATGCCGAGCGTCACGGCGAAGACCAGCACGGCTTGCAGCGGCGACGGACGTACCGCCGTCCCGCCGCGGCAGATCAGCGCGAGCAGCACGGTGAAGTGCACGAGGTAGAGGCTGTAGGAGATGCGACCGAAGAAGCGCGCCAGTGGCGCCTCGAAGAAGCGGGCGAGCGGGGCAATGTAGAGCGAGCTGGCGACCAGCAGCGCCGAGCCCATCCCCATCAGCACGATGCTCCGCGTCGAGGGAACCGGCTCGATGCCCGTCGTTCCGGTCTGCAGCGCAGCCAGCGCAAACGGCGCCTGCAGCAGCAGCGCCGCTGCCACGAGCACCGCGAACTTCCCCGCCGCCGGAAGCCGACCCATCCGTCGCGCCACGCGCTCGCGTTCGAGGTAGAGGCTCGCCCCGAGCGCGAAGTCGAGAGCGAAGCGGAGAAAGCTCGGTCGCCCATCGAAGTCGATCAACAGGGATGCGGCGACGGCGATGGCCACGAGGGGGTGCAGCCGGCGCGCCACCAGGAAGAGCAGCGGAAACACCAACGACATCGCCAGCTCGACGTAGAGCGACCAGCCGACCAACAGCTGTCCGAACGCAATGCTCGGGAACACCAGCGCGCGTGGGAGCAGCGCGCCGGGCACGTGGAAGCAGCTGGGACCCGCACCGGGCGAGCGCAACAGCGGGTAACCGGAGCTCGCAACCCACGCGAACAGCACCGCGACCATGTAGGCCGGGTGGATGCGGAACACGCGGCGCACGTAGAAGCGGGGCACTCGGCCCGGCGCGTCGTCGCGCGACAGTGCGATTGCGAGCACGTAGCCCGAAAGCACGAAGAACACGTGGACGGCGCCGGGTCCGTTCGCGAGGAGCCCGAGTGGAGTCGCCAGCAGCGCTGCCCGGGTCGGCTCCGTGAGATCCGTGAATAGGAACACGTGGAAGACCACGACGGCGAGCGCGGCCACGCCGCGCAGTCCGTCGAGGGCATGGACGCGCGGGGCGGCGGCGGCGAGCACGGTCTTCATGAGCGCAGCCGCCGCACGCTCGCATCACCGACCCGGATCAGCGCGCGGCCGGCATGAATCGCGGGCTCTTCCACGAAGCGCTGGCCGAGCACCGCGAGCGCCGTCGAGACCGCGAGCGTCACGGCGAAGACCGCGACGCCCTGCAGCGGCGTGACGAGCATGTCCGTGCCGCCGCGGCAGCGAAACACGAACAACACAGTGAGGTGCACGAGGTAGAGGCTGTAGGAGATGCGACCGAAGAAGCGCGCCAGCGGCGCCTCGAACCAGCGCGTGAGCGGGGCGACGTGCAGCGAGGCGACGACGAGCAACGCCGAGCCACTCGCCATCAACACCACGGTCTGCGGCGAGTGACCCCGCTCGAGCCCCGCGTGTCCGCCGTACAACGCGGCCAGTGCGTAGGGAGCCTGGAGCAGGAGCGTGGCCGCGATCAGCAGCGCGAGTTTCCCCGCTGCCGGAAGGCGATCCATCACGCGCGCTACACGCTCCCGTTCGAGGTAGAGGCTGGCCCCGAGCACGAAGTCGAGCGCAAAGCGGAGAAAGCTCGTCACCGGACCGAAGTCGATCAGCAGCAGCGCCGCCACCGCCAGTGACGCCGCGGGGTGGAGGCGGCGCGCCAGCCAGAAGAGCAGCGGAAACACGAGCGACATCGCCAGCTCGACGTAGAGCGACCACCCGACCGGCAGCATTCCGAAGGCCATGCTCGGGAACATCAGCGCGCGCGGCAGCAGCGCAGCGGGGATGTGGAAGCCGCAACGCGAGTTCCACGGCGGGTAGCCGGAGCTCGCAACCCACGCGAACAGCACCGCGACGACATACGCCGGGTGGATGCGGAACACGCGGTGCACGTAGAAGCGGGCGAGTCGACCCGGCGCTTCGTCGCGAGACAGTGCGATCGCGAGCACGTAGCCCGACAGCACGAAGAACACGTGGACCGCGCCCGGTCCGTTGAAGAGCAAGCCGAGTGGAGTCGCGAGGACCACCGCGCTGGCCAGCTCCGAGAGATCCACGCCCAGGAAAACATGAAAGGCGACGACGGCGACCGCCGCCGCGCCGCGCAGTCCGTCGAGGGCATGGACGCGCGGGCCGGCGGCTGCTGTCGGCACGGCGGTGTCGGTGGCGCTCAACTTCGATCCATCGCGGCGGCCGACTGTAGGATCCTCGCTGGTGCGGGGCTACGTTGGCCGGCCCGGGGGAGGGAGTCGATGCGCCGCGCGCTTCGGATCAGCTTGTTCACAGCAGCCGTCGTGCTGCTCGGAATCGGCGTCTTCGCGGTGCCGACGATCTGGGGCAAGCCCTGGTCGATCGAGCATTTCTACACCCGCGTCTTCCTCGATCTGCTGCTGCGCCATCCGATGCTGCTGTCGCAGCTCCGCGTGCTGGAACCGTATGGCATCCGCTCGCACAACCAGCAGCTCGACGACTTCTCGATCGAGTTCACCCAGCGCGAGGCCGAAGCAGCGCGAAGCAATCTGCGGATGCTGCGCAGCTACGCGCCGGAGTCGCAGACGACGGAGCAGCGCTTCTCGTCCGACGTGCTCGACTGGTTCCTGCAGAACGTCGTCGATGGCGAGCCGTTCCAGCTCTACGACTACCCGCTGAACCAACTCGACGGCGTCCAGGTGACGCTGCCCGATTTCATGCTGAACGTGCACCCGCTCTACGACGCGCGCGACGCCGAGGACTACGTCGCGCGGCTCGCGCGCTTCGGCCCGGCGATCGACCAGGTGATCGCGTCGGTGCGCACGCGCGCCGAGCGCGGCATCGTGCCGCCGCGTTTCGTCGTGGAACGCGTGCGCGCGCAGGTCGAGACGTTCCGCGCCGGCGGTGCCGACGAGAACGTGCTGCTCACGTCGTTCGCAAAGCGCATCGGCGCGATCGAGCGGCTGTCGCCCGAGGCGCGTTCGGAACTCACGCAGGCGGCCCGCCATCAGGTCGAAGCCAGCGTGCTTCCTGCCTGGCAGCGACTCGCCGACTACCTGCCCGAACTACAAGCGCAGGCGACCGAAACCGTGGGCGCCTGGAAGCACCCCGACGGCTCGCTCTACTACGGCTGGGCACTGCGTTCGCACACCACGACGACGCTGTCGGCCGACGCGATCCACGCACTCGGCCTGCGCGAGGTCGAACGCATCCAAGGCGAGATGCGCGCGATCCTCAGCGGAGAGGGGATCGATGCGACGGACCTCGGCGCGACACTGCGCGCGCTGAACGGGGACGATCGCTTCCTCTATCCCGACACGGATGAGGGACGCGCCCAGGTGCTCGCCGACTACCGGGCGATCCTCGACGACGCCGCGCCGCGGCTGCCCGCGCTCTTCGGCCGCTTGCCACAGGCGCCCGTTCGTGTCGAGCGCGTGCCCGCGTTCAAGGAAGCCGGCGCGCCCGGCGCCTACTACATGCCGCCGCCGCTCGATGGCTCGAAGCCCGGCATCTTCTACGCGAATCTGCGCAGCGTCCGCGAGATTCCGAAGTACGGGATGCGCACGCTCGCCTATCACGAAGCGATTCCAGGTCATCATCTGCAGATCGCGATCGCGCAGGAACTGCCCGGCCTACCGATCTTCCGGCGTGTGGTGCCGTTCACCGCCTACGTCGAGGGCTGGGCGCTCTATGCCGAGCGGCTGGCGCTGGAGAACGGTTTCCATCCGACGCCCTACGATCGTCTCGGCGCGTTGCAGGCCGAGGTGTTCCGCGCGGTGCGGCTCGTCGTCGATACGGGCATTCACGCGCAGCGCTGGACGCGCGAGCAGGCGATCCTGTACATGACGCAGAACACCGGGATGCCCGAGACCGACGTGGTGGCCGAAGTGGAGCGCTACATCGTCAGTCCCGGCCAGGCCTGCGCCTACAAGGTCGGCCAGCTCGCGATCCTGTCGCTGCGCGATCGCGCGCGGCAGGTGCTCGGTCCGCGCTTCGATCTGCGCGCGTTCCATGACGTCGTGCTCGGCCAGGGCGCGCTCCCGCTCGAGTTGCTCGAACGCAACGTCGACGAGTGGATCGCGGACCAGGCCTCGGCGCCTGTTCGCTGAGATCATCCCGCCTCCGGCTTTGACCCGAAGCTGCCCTTCCCGTCTTCACGCGTAGCCTGTCTCGGGCCGAGCAACGAGACACTGCATGGAGTTGCCTGCGGACGGGGCAACAGGATGCGTTCGAAAACACGCGGACGCCACCGGCGACGGCCTCATCGACTCCGAGAATCTCGACTGCTGGAGCAGCTGGCCCTTCTGGGAGATGCCACCGAGCCCGTTGGCACTCGATCCCCGGCAAACCCTGCCATCCTGCACGCTATCGGCACGAGAATTGCCCTCGACTCGACAGTCATGCCCCATCAACGACCGCACATCCGCCGTCGGGATCGCCAACGCTTCCGTCGGTGCGGGTGACGTCACCGAGATCGCAGCGGCTCGATTCACCGCCTCGCTCGCGACGGCGATTGGCGAGCCCAGCGTGGCCGGGGCGGATCGGTGCTCCTCGACGAGCCATGAGCGCGCTGGCTGCGCGTCGAGATTCTCCAGCGAGTGGGCGGAAGCAACGCTGCGGAAGCGCTCGCGTTCTCGTGTCCGTGGGGTAGCATGCGCGGCTTCCTTGGGGTCGGGATGAACGAACTCTTCCATCTACTCTTCTTCGCGTCGGGCTTCTCGGGCCTGCTGTACGAGATCGTCTGGGCGCGGCAGCTCGCTACGGTGTTCGGCGTCTCTGCGTTCGCGTTGACGGCCGTGCTGTCGGCGTACTTCCTCGGCATGGCGATCGGGGCGTGGTGGATCGGTCGCCTCGTCGATCGCGTCGAGCGGCCGCTCGCCGTCTACGGCGCGATCGAGGCCGGCGTGTCGATACTCGCGATCGCGATCACGCTCGTCCTGCCGCATCTCGACCGTGTCATCGTGCCCGGGCTCGACGCGCTCGAGGGCCACTTCCTGCTCCAGAGCGGGCTCCGCTTCGCAGCGGCGCTCGCGGTGCTCCTCGCACCGACAATACTGCTCGGCGCAACTCTGCCGGTGCTGGCACGCGGCCTCGTCGCGCGCGAAACGCTGCTCGGCGGTGGCGTCGCCCGCCTATACGCAGTGAACACCGCGGGAGCGGTGGCGGGCGTGCTCGCCGCCGGCTTCGTGCTGATACCCTGGATCGGGCTGCGCGGCACCGCCTTCCTTGGCGCGGCGCTCGGCCTCGTCGTCGCCGCCACGGCTCTCGTCGCATCGAGGCGCATCCCGGCCGTCGCCGCCCGCCCCGCAGGCGCCACTCGGCCGCCGGCACCCGCGTCGGCGGGCGGCGCAGTGCTCCTTGCCTTCGGCCTCTCCGGCTTCGGCGCGCTCGCGCTGGAGATCATCGTCACGCGCCTTCTGATCCAGCTCTCGAGCTCGGGCACGCTCGTCTTCGCGGCGATGCTCGCGACCTTCCTGACCGGGATCGCGCTCGGCAGCGCACTCGCCGGCCGTATCGTCGATCGCGTGGGAGCCGCGAGCGCCGGATGGCTCGCGCTGGTCGAGAGCGGGGTGGGCGCGAGCGCCGTGCTGTCGGTCTGGCTCTTCGCGATCGTGCAGTCGGCCGTCACCGAGGCGGCCTGGTTCGCTGGCGAAGCACGCGACACGATGGTACGTACGCGCTTCGCCTTCCTCGCGGCGGCGGTGGCCTTCGCGGTGCCGACGCTGCTCCTCGGTGCCAGCTTCCCGCTCGCGGCGCGCGCCTACCTCGGAAGCCTCGGCGCGCTCGGCACGCGCCTCGGCCGCCTCTACGGCGCCAACACTCTCGGCGGTGTTTTCGGCAGCTTCGCGGCCGGATTCCTGCTGATCCCGTGGCTCGGAGTCGAGCGCTCGCTGCAAGCAGTGGCGCTGCTCTTCTGCGCCATCGGCGCCGGGCTCGCGCTGGCGGCGCGCGACCTCGCGCCACGCCTGCGCGCCGCAGGCATCGTCGCGGCCGCGGCGGCGGCACTCATCGTGCTCGGGCTTCCGCCGCGCTTCGCAGCAGACTGGACACTCGCGCGCTCGCAGGCCAGCCGCTTGATCCATCTCGGCGAGGACTACCACGGCACGATCGCGGTGGTCGAACGCCAGGAGGGCGGCCAGGATTTTCGCCAGCTGCTGGTCAACGGCGACTTCATGTCGGGCACCAGCAGCTACGCACGTCGCTACATGCGGCTCGCCGCGCACATCCCGGCACTGCTCGCCGCCGAGCCGCCGCGCAGCGTGCTGGTGATCTGCTTCGGTGTCGGCATCACGCTCGAGGCGCTGACGCTCCATCCGACACTCG
>JANLTC010000407.1:0-1892 GCA_031362725.1 Deltaproteobacteria bacterium
GCAGGAATCGATGGAGCCGTTGGAGCCGTTGGAGCCACTGCAGCACGCCCGGGACCCACGAACGGAGCGGCCACAAAAGCGACCCCGAGCGCGAGGCTGATGACGGCCGCGCGCATCGCCCAACGCTTGTTCCGCGTCGCCAGATTTACCCATTTGATCAAGTTCTCAGATCGCTGGTGCTGCTTCTCTGCGAGACTCGCCACGTCCGGGGCGGGAGGCGTACTGCCGGCTCGTTTGACGAACGCCAGGTACGCCGTTGACAGGGCGATCGCCAACCCCAAGTAGGCACCGGCGTACACACCCCGCACCGGCAACGGATGATCGTTGACTGAGAAAACGAGTCCGAGAAGCCCCGTGTCGAGAGCAGCGATAGCAGTGGCCGCAGTCTGCACGTACTTGGCACCGTCCCTCGCCCGCTCGATCGACATTTTCGCGACTTCAGCAACCGTCGACTCAAGGAGCGCCGCACTGGCGATGTCAGCGGCTCGTTGTGCCTTGAACACTTCCCACTCAGCGGACAGATTGGTTGCCGCTGTTGCAGTCTCCGCGGCGACGAAGGCAGTCACCGTCCCGACTTCCGCCGCAGCTAGAGCAGCCGCCTTGGCGTAGTCATTCTGTTTGTCGAGTTTGTCTAAATCGCGTGTGAACGCTCTCGCATTCTCTGCTGCAATCAGTGCCTGTTCGCAGACGATCTTCTTGCACTCGTCGCACGTGCAATCGATGGCATCTGGGACCTCATCGCTCATGGTCATTCATCCGCGTCGTCGGGGAGTTCGTGGACTCCGAACACCGGACCTGCGTCGATGACGTCAAAACCCAAACCAGACAATCCCGATGTTGTCCTGATCGGCCGATGCTTCGTTCCTTGGTCGCCGTCCGGCAAATGGTAACGAACTTTGTCGATCACTTTGAATTCCGACGACGGAAAAAAATCCTCCTCGACCTCGCAGTAATCTCTCCCGCCGGGCATGTGAAGAGTGAACATGCGATTGGTCCGCAAGGCAAGGGGGATCTTCGGCAAGACCGTCCGACCGCACCCGTGCGGGAATCAGACGTGGGGCGTCATCCCCTTGGTAACGAGCCCGACGTTTGCGTTGTGCCGCCGCACGCGATGGCGACGGATGACTCGTCGTGGGTGATCGTTCGCATTCTTCAGGTCATCAGTATCCGACCTATATCAAGACATACCCGCGGGAGAGATTCGGCGAGCGATGGACGTTCCCAGTGGAGCAATGAGTTCTTCGATCGAGTGGAGATCAAGCGCAGCAACCAGCGCGAGCATGGTGCTCAGCGTTGGTTCCGATTCTCCATTGACCAGGTTTGTCACGGTTCCGATTCCGAGCCCGGATCGACGCGCGAGCGCCCGCGGGCTCGCTATTCCCTTTTCGGACATCAGCACTTTCAAGCGGGCGGCAACGAGTTCCAGCACCACCGCTCGCGCGGTTTGCCGCGCGGACATCTCGCCAGGATATTCGCCAATACTCACCACAATGAGTTTGACAAACTACAATTCTGTCGTTCAAGCCGCGCGGAATTCCGACGCCTTAGTGGAATGAAGAGGCATCGAACTAGTGTTCGTAAAATCGGTTCCCCAGTTCCAGCTAGCGTCACGAGGGAGATGGACATGCACGCACGTACCACCATTCAGGAACCGCTAGGAGGATCGCGATCCGATGCAGCCAGCGTGGGTCTTCTCATGGCACGCGCTGCTGCTTCAATTCGTCGAGGTGCGAGCGGTGTTCCGCTCACCGACGAAGACCATTCGGTTCTGACAATGGCTCGCGGTGTACTAGAGGGAGTCGCTGACGCCCTCCGGTTCGCTACATCCCATGGCGCCACCGGGCATAGTCCGAGCAACTTCAGCGCCATAGAGTTCGCAATCGAGACCGCCA
>JANLTC010000358.1:0-30278 GCA_031362725.1 Deltaproteobacteria bacterium
AAACCGAGCAGGACACCAACTTCGACGGCGTGATGGACGCGGCGAGCAAGGTCGACGAGACCGGCGTGCAGACACAGGAGACCGACTCGAACGGCGACGGCAACGTCGACACCTGGAGCGGCTTCGATGACGCCGGCAAGCCGGTTCGCGAAGCGCGCGACACCAACGGCGACGGCAGACCCGACGTGCTGACGCGCTTCGACGCGAACGGAGTCGGCGTCGAGCAGGACGTTCTCGAAGGCAATGCGACGCGCCCGGCCAAGAAGCTGTTCCTCGCACCCGACGGCTCGGTCACCGCGCAGTGTCTCGACACCAACGGCGACGGCAAGTTCGACGCGCGCGCAAAGGTCGAGAGCGGCAGCGTCAGCGAGGTGATTCTGGATACCGACGCCAACCGCCTCGTCGATCAGCGCGAGATCTACCAGGGCGGCGAACGGATCCGCCTCGAAGCAGACACCAACAAGGACAGGCGCCCCGACGTGGTGCAGACCTTCGCGGGCGGGAAGCTCACGCGGCAGGACGAGGACACCAATTTCGACGGCAAACTCGATCGCAGCTTCGAGGGCACGAACCCGGTTCCCGTGCCGCTGAATCCCGCCGCCCCGCGCGCGCTGCCCGAACTCGGCTGCGGCCCGCTCGATCCCTTCTGGTCTACGGCGCGCTGAACGCGGTCAACCAATTCTCCCGGTGTGCGTTGTAGGAGCAGAGAGCGGCGCTGCAAGCCGTCTCGCCACACCGAGGAGATCCCGATGAAGAAACTCGTCTGCGCAAGTACTGCACTGTTCCTGCTCATCGCGAGCGCGGCGTCCGCGAGCGACCCCGATCGCGGCGACCGGATCGAGCAGCGCCAGGGCCGGCGCGGCGATCGCATCGACACGCAACTTGACGCCCGCGGCGCGCGCATCGACGACCGCCTCGATCGGCGCAGCGCGCGCGCCGACGCCGCGGGGCACGAGCGGCTCGCCCATCGGCTGGATGTCCGCGGTGACCGCGCCGAGAACCACCTCGACCGGCGCGGCGATCGGATCGACAATCGGCTCGATCGGCGCGGCGAACGAATCGATGCCCGGTACGATCGGCGCCACTGAGAAACGCGGCCGGCGCGCGCTTCGCACCGGGGGGAACCGCTGGAACCGAACCCTGCGCTCGACCGCTTCCTGGCGAGCGTCGAAGCGCGCGCCTTCCGCATCGCGCAGATCGCCACGGGCAACCGCGACGACGCTCTCGACCTCGTGCAGGACGCCATGTGGAATCTCGCGAGCCGCTATGCGAGCCGCGGCGAGGCGGAATGGGCACCGCTCTTCCACACGATCTTGCAGAGCCGGATCCGCGACTGGTACCGCCGCACCCGGGTTCGCAATCGGCTGCGCGTCTGGTTCGGCGCGAGCGACGAGCAGAACGATCCGATCGCGGCGCTCCCCGACGATCCCGCTGCCGGTCCCGCGGAGCGACTCGTGCGACGCCGCGCTACCGAACGACTGGAGGCTGCGTTGCGCGACCTGCCGCTGCGGCAACAGCAGGCGTTCCTGCTGCGAGCATGGGAGGGACTCGACGTGGCGGAGACGGCGCGCGCCATGCGCTGCTCGGAGGGCAGCGTGAAGACCCACTACTCGCGCGCGGTCCATCGACTGCGGGCCCAGCTCGAGGATGTCTGGCCGTGAGTGACGCGGAACGCGAGCGCGAATTCCTGGCGCAGACACGACGGGCCCTCGACGACTCGGCCGCCGAGATCGACCCCGCGACGCGTGCGCGTCTGCGCGCGGGACGAGCGGACGCGCTGCACCGTGCAAAGCGCAAGCCTTTGCGATGGCTGCCCGCTGCAAGTCTCGCGACGGCGGCCGCTGCGGTCGCGTTGGCGCTCGCGCTCTGGCGCGGCAATGCACCTCCGCTCGCGCAGCCGGCCGAAGATCTGACCCCACTCACGGCCGATGACGATCTCGACCTCTACCTCGATCTCGACCTGTACACCTGGCTCGAGGAGGACGCCGATGCCGGGTGAGGCGCGGCGCCTGCGCGCGCGTTCCGTGCTCCTCGGAGCGCTCTGGCTGGCCGCGCCGCCTGCGCTCGCAGCCGACGCAGTCCCGTGGCAGTCGCTGAGCGCGACAGAGCAAGAGTTGCTGGCGCCCATCCAGGATCGCTGGACATCGCTGCCCGCCGAGCGGCAGTCGGCGTTGCGTGACAAGGCCGCGCGCTGGCAATCGATGACGCCCGAGCAGCGAACGCGTGCGAAGCAGGGATTCGAACGCTTCCGCGCGCTCCCGTTGGAACGGCAGGAGCGCATCCGGCAGCGGCGGGAGCGCTTCCAGAAGCTATCGCCCGAGCGTCGCGCCGAGATCCGCGAGCGCTGGCAGGCGCTCGGTCCCGACGCGCGTCGCAACCTCCGCGAGCGACTTCGATCGATGACGCCCGTCGAGCGCCGCGCCGCGCGCGCACGCTGGCTCGGGATGAGCGCGGAGGAGCAGCAGCGATGGCTGAAAGACTTCCGCGCCCCCTGACGCGGCGGCGCTTTCCCGTCCCGACGTGCTAGACCGGGTTCTTCCACACCCTGAGGTCTCGCATGCGCATCGGAATCTTCGCGGCGCTCGCCAATCCCTTCGCGACGCCCGCCTACCTGAACACGCTCGGTCCCGCCGCCGAGGAGCGCGGCTTCCACTCGCTGTGGGTCGCCGAGCACGTCGTGCTCTTCGATCAATACGCATCGAAGTACCCGTACGCAGCGGACGGCAAGATCCCCGCCGGCGGCGAGAGCGGCATGCTCGAGCCGTTCACGGCGCTGTCGTTCCTCGCGGCGAGCACGGCCCGGATCCGCCTCGGCACCGGCATCTGCCTCGTGCCGCAGCGCAATCCGGTGTACACCGCAAAGGACGTCGCCGCGATCGACTGGCTCTCGAACGGCCGCTTCGATTTCGGCGTCGGCGTCGGCTGGCTCGAAGAAGAGTTCCGCGCCTGCGACGTGCCGTTCGAAAAGCGCGGCGAGCGCACCCGCGACTACCTCGCCGCGATGCAGGCGCTGTGGACCCAGCCCGTCTCCCAGCATGAGGGGCCCTTCTACCGCTTTCAGCCGCTACGCCAGTACCCGAAGCCGATCCAGACGCCGCACCCGCCGATCCATTTCGGCGGCGAGAGCGACGCCGCACTGCGACGCGTCGCGGAGATCGGACAGGGTTGGTACGGCTTCAACCAATTGCCGGATGCGGTGCCCGCACATCTCGCGCGGCTCGATACGTTCCTCGCGCGCGCCGGCCGCAAGCGCTCCGAAATCGAGGTCAGCATCTCGCCGTACATGCAGCCGATCGACTTCGACGCGGTGCGCCGCTACCGCGATGCGGGCGTCGACCAGGTGATCCTGCTGGTGGTCGCCGGCAATCGCGATGGCCTGCTCGAACGCCTCGACGACCTCGCCAAGACGATCGTCGAACCCGCAGAGGCGCTGTGAACCCGATCTACCAGAGCGAGCTCAACCGCGACGTGCCCGTCGCCGCGCCGGGCGAGTTCGCGCCCGTCCTGCTGAAGGGGCAAGGCGCCCCGGAACCGCTGCGGATCTGGCCTCCCGTCGTGCTGGCGCCGATGGCGGGCGTCACGAACATCCCGTTCCGCGCGCTGTGTCGCCGCTTCGGCGCCGGTCTCTACGTCTCCGAGATGATCACCGCGCGCGGGCTCGTCGAGAACAACGCGAAGACGCATCACCTCGCCAGTTTCGCGCCCGACGAGAAGCCGCGCAGCCTGCAGCTCTACGGCGTCGAGCCGGTGTCGCTCGGCGAAGCGGTGGCGTGGCTGGTCAGCGAGGGCCGCGTCGACCACATCGACATGAACTTCGGTTGCCCGGTGCGCAAGGTGACACGGCGCGGCGGCGGCGCCGCGCTGCCGTGGAAGCGCGCGCTGCTGCGACGACTCGTGTCGGCCGCCGTGCGCAACGCCGGACCGATCCCGGTGACGATCAAGTTCCGCATCGGCATCGACGACGCGCACGAAACCATGCTCGACGCCGGCCGCATCGCGGAAGACGAAGGCTGCGCCGCCGTCGCGCTGCACGCGCGCACCGCTGCCCAGCTCTACGACGGCGAAGCGCGCTGGGACGCGATCGCGAGACTCAAGAACGCCGTGCGCACGATCCCGGTGTTCGGCAACGGCGACATCTGGGAAGCCCACGACGCGCTGCGAATGATGCGCGCGACCGGCTGCGACGGCGTCGTCGTCGGTCGCGGCTGCCTCGGCCGTCCGTGGCTGTTCCGCGATCTCGCCGACGTCTTCGCCGGCCGCGAGCCCGCCGATCCCCCGTCGCTGCAACAGGTGCTCGCGATCGCGCTCGAACACGCCGAGCTGCTGGTGCAGTGGATCGGCGAGGATCGCGGCGTGCGGATGTTCCGCCAGCACGGCGGCTGGTACACCAAGGGGTTCCGCGGCGGCTCGAAGCTGCGCCCGCGCATCATGGGCGTCGCGACGCTTCCCGCACTCCGCGAAGTGCTCGCGAGCGTCTGCTCCGACGACCCGTTCCCGCCGACAGCGATGCGCGTATCGCGCGGCAAAGGCAGCGGTCGCCAGCGCGTGGTGCTCCCCGAGCACTGGCTCGACGACCGCGACGACCCGACCCCGCCCGGCTGCGAGGCTGAAGACGAGACCTCGGGCGGCTAGGGGTGGGCGACGAAGCACTGCGCGACGCCTGGATCACGGGCGATCCGCCGGCCGATCCGCTGCCGCGGCTGCGCACCTGGATCGATGATGCGCACGCCGAGCCGAGCATTGCGGAACCGGATGCAGCGACGCTCGCCACGGTCGATGTCGACGGACGGCCCGCCGCGCGCATCGTGCTCGTGCGAAAGCTCGACGTCGAGACCGGCGCCGCACTCTTCTACACGAACCGCAAGAGCCGGAAGGGACGCGCAATCGCGAATCTTCCCTTCGCGTCGCTGGTGTTCTACTGGGATCGTCTCGCGCGGCAGGTGCGTCTGGAAGGACCGGTGACACTCACGAGCGACGCCGAGTCGGATGCCTACTTCGCGAGCCGCCACCCCGACAGCCGACTCGGCGCCTGGGCCAGCGACCAGAGCGAGCCGATCGCGTCGCGCGCGGAACTCGTCGCGCGTTACGAAGCGATGAAGGCGCGCTTCGGCGACGGCAGTGCGGCGCCGCGACCGCCGCATTGGGGCGGCTACCGAGTCTGGATCGCGCGCGTCGAGTTGTGGGTGTCGCGCCCGCACCGACTGCACGATCGCGTCGTGTGGGAGCGAACGCTGACGCGCGATGGCGACGGCTTCCGCGGCGGCGCCTTTCGCGCAGCCCGGTTGATGCCCTAGCGGTCAGAGCGCCGCGGGCTCGAAGCCGAAGCGCGGTAGTACGCGGGAGCCCGAGCACGAACACGATCGAGTGGCCCGCATCGCGGCCAGCGCGGACCAGCGCCGAGCCGATGCCGGCGCGCTGGCAGTCCGGGGCGACCGCTACCGGAGCGAGTCCCTGCGCTGCGAACGCGCCGCCCTCGCCTTCCACGCGCACCGGCGAGAACAGGATGTGGCCGACGACGCGCCCGTCGCGCGCGGCGATCCGCGAAATCGTCGCAGCGGCGGCAGCGCGCAACGCGTCCACGAGTCTCGCCTCGCCATCGCTCTGGAAAGCGTGCGCATGGATCTCGAAGAGGTCGCGCGCATCGCGCGGCGTCTCGCGTCGAACCTCGAGTCGCATTGCGATCAGAACGGCACCCCGTGCGTCTTCGTCATCGCGAGGAACGCCGCGCGGATCTTCGCGAAGCCGGGGCCCGGCTCGCCGGCTCCGATCGTCTGGCCGTCGAGTGAGCGCACCGGCACGATGCCCGCACCCGTGCCGGTCAGGAACACCTCGCCCGCGCCGAGCAGATCGACGCGGGAGAGCGATCGCTCGCGGGCCGTGAAGCCGAGGCCGGGCGCCAACTCGAATACGCTCCGACGCGTCACGCCGTCGAGCGCGCCGTCGGTCGGCGGCGGTGTTGCGAGCGCCCGGTCGCGCAGCACGAACACGTTCGCGACGCTGGCCTCTGCGATCGTTCCGCCGGTGTTCAGGATCAGCGCTTCGTCGGCGCCCTGCCGGCGCGCTTCGAGCTTTGCCATCGCGTTGTTGAGATAGTTGAGACTCTTCACGCGCGGATCGACCGCGTCGAGCGCGGGACGCCGCCAGCTCACCGTCACCATCTCGAGCCCACGCGTGAGCTTCTCGGGCGGATAGATCTGCGCCTCCGCGGCGAGACAGAAGAGCCGCGGCGTCGGACAGGTCGTAGGGTCGACGCCGAGCGCGCCCTCACCGCGCGTCACGACGAGACGCACATAGGCGTCGTCGCGGCCGAGCGCGCGCAGCGTATCGAGCACGATGTTGCGGATCGCGCCCTGCGGGTGCGGCAACGTGAGACTGATCGCCTTCGCGGACGTCACGAGTCGCGCGAGGTGATCGTCGAGCCGGAAGACGCCGCGCGCGTAGGCGCGGATGCCCTCGAAGATGCCGTCGCCGTAGAGCAGCCCGTGATCCAGAACGGAGATCCGCGCCTCCGCCGCATCCACGATGGCGCCGTCGATCCAGACCTTCATGCCCTTCTCCCTTCCAACGTCGCTGAGATGCACGCGGCTGCCGCGAGCAGACGTCGCGCGAGCGCTTCCGTCTTGGCTGCCGACAAACGCACCGACGGCGCGGCCACCGCGACGGTCGCCTGCATGCGTCCGCCTGCGCGCACGGGCGCCGCGACCACCGCGAGCCCCGCCACCCACTCCTCGCGGTTCTCCGCAAAGCCGCGCCGCCGCGCCTTCGCGACTTCGCGCTCGAGCGCGCGCAGCGACGTCGGCGTCGTGGCGGTGAAGCGTTCGAACGCGCCCTTCGGCACCACGACGGATTCGGGCGCGAATGCCAGATAGAGCTTGCCCACGGCCGTCGCGTGCACGGGAACCACGGAGCCGATGCGCGGCGCGGCGCGCAGAAAGCCGGTGCCCTCGGCCTTGTCGAGCACGACGATGCGGCCGGCGCGCGCGGCGGCGAGGAAGATCGTCTCCCCGATCGCTTCGGCTTCGGCTTCGAGCACCGGTCGCGCGGCGGCGACGATCGGTTCGCGCTCGAGCACGCCGAGTCCGAGCGCGAGCAGGCGCACGCCGGGCCTGTAACGACCGCCCGCATCGCGCTCGACCAAGCCGCGACGACCGAGCGCGGCAAGCAGCCGATGTGTCGTCGATTTCGGCAGCGTGAGCGCGCGCGCGATCTCGGAGACGCCCGCGCTGCCAGCGGCGCTCACGTGGAAGAGCACGTCGAGCGCCTTCTCGATACTCGAGGTCGCGTCGAGCGCCGTGCCGTCGGCGTCGAGCGCTCGTTCCGCTATACGGGACAAGGAACTCATATACGGAACATACCCGCAACCGGGCGGCATCGACAAGGCAGCGGCGGGAGAGCCGCGACGGCCGATACGCACCGGGAACCGAGGAATCCAATGACACGACGATCGCTGCTGCGTTCCACGATCCGGAACTTTGCCCGCCGCATCCTGCTCGTCGGGCTGCTGCTGCTCCCGCGCACGTCCACCGCGGCGCTCGGTCCGCCAGTCTTCCAGTGGCAGCGCTGTCCCACGCGCTTTTGCGAGACGGGCTGGTACGCGTCGCCGGCCGTCGCCGATGTCGACCGCAACGGCGTCGTCGACGTGCTGTGGGGCGGCTACACACTGCTGTCGGTGCGCGGCGACACCGGCGCGACCGAGTGGGAGTACGAGGCGGCCGGCGGCGGTCGCATCTGGCCGTCCGTGGCGATCGCGGACCTCGATGACGATGGTGCCCGCGAGGTGATCGTCGCGCAGTCCGGACGACTCGCGGTGCTCGACGCGGCCGGCTCGCCGCGTCCCGGCTGGCCGGCGACCGTCTTCGGCGGCACCGAAACCCGCACGCTCGCAGTGGCCGATCTCGATGGCGATCACGAGATGGAGATCCTGATCGCGCGCAGCAGCGGCGGCGCCGGTGTATGGACGGCGTTCGAGCCGGATGGCGCGACGCGAGCCGGCTGGCCGCGGCTCGAAGCCTCGGATCCCGGCTACTCCGCGGGCGCGTACAACCAGAACGTCGCGATCGGCGATCTCGATGGAGACGGCGACCTCGAAGTCGCCGCGTCGAGCGACGTGCACTACCTCGCCGCCTTCGCCGACGGCGGTGCGCTGCTCGCTGCGAATCCGATCTACGGCGCCGGCAAGAATTGGAGCCAGGTCGGCGTGCACTACGACCACGCGGTCGACCTGCGCGGCTACGCGAACTGCAACGCCGGCGTGGAACCGCTCGAAGCGCGCCCCAACTTCGCCGACGCGGCGCCCGCGATCGGCGACCTCGACGGCGACGGTAGTAGCGAGATCGTCGTCGTGGGCTCCTTCTACGACTGCCGCACACCGAACTACGATCAGCTCTTCCAGCTGCCGATGATCTTCAACGCCGACCGCACGCGCTGGGCGCCGGGCGGCGGCTTCGACTGGACCGCCCTGCCCGTTCCCGATGCCAACGCCGCGCCGCTCTCGATCGATTACAACGTGATCGAGACCGCCGAAGCGAACCCGGTGCTGGCCGATCTCGACGGCGACGGTGTGAAGGAG
Source organism: Deltaproteobacteria bacterium (assembly GCA_031362725.1). Taxonomy (GTDB): domain Bacteria; phylum Myxococcota_A; class UBA9160; order UBA9160; family PR03; genus PR03. The sequence continues at coordinate 8,570 of JANLTC010000358.1, forward strand.
ATCCTCTACGCCTCCTACGACGGCCGCGTACACGCGTTCTGGGTGGCGGACAAGACGGAGCACGGCGCGTGGCCATTCGTCGTACACGGCGGCGTCAGCGCGAAGCGCTTCGCGTCCGAGCCGGTCGTCGCCGACCTCGATGGCGACGGTCAGGCCGAGGTGGTGTTCACCACGTGGACCGCAAAGGGCAGCAATCAGGGTGGCGACCTGCTCATCGTCGATTCGGCGGGCGGCGAGCGGTCGCGTGTCGCGCTGCCCCGTTCCAGTCAGAACTGGGACGGCGCGCTCGGAGCGCCGACGCTCGCCAATCTCGATGGCGATCCCAACGTCGAAGTCGCGGTGGGAACGAGCAGCAGCGGGCTGGTCGTCTACGAGATCCCCGGCTCGCGCGCCGATCGACTTGAGTGGCCGACCGGCCGCGGCAATCTCCAGCGCACCGCGCCGGAGCCGACTGCGACAGCGACGGCAGCCATGGCGCTCGGCGCACTCGCGACGCTCGCGCACCGACGCACGCAGGCGTAGCGCGGCCACAAGCGGCCGCCGATCGCGACCGGCGCCGACCGAAAGCGGCGACATGGAGCAAGCAATTCGATGACTCGTACCGCAAGGAGTCCCCTGACTCGTGTTGGCGCGGCCGGTTCCTCCGGCCGGTGCGAGATCATCAGGTGGGCACGGCCCTTGCTTTAGCTCGCCTTGTCGGGGGGCAACAAGGGGATGTCGTGGACCGCATTCGCTCCATTTTGTTCGTCGGTCGTGCCGAAGTTCTGCGCGCGGAAGCAGTCGCGGAATCGCCGCTGCTCGACGTCGCGTGGGCGCGCGACGCGGAGGAAGCTGCGCAACTTCCGCTCGCGGCATTCGATGCGGTCGTGCTCGACGCCGACAGCGAGCCCGCGGCGCGCGACTCGCTGCTGCGGATCCGCGACGGTCGCGACGTCTGCCCGCCGGTGCTGGTCCGTCTGCCCGCGACCACTGCGACCAGCGCGCTCGCGCTGCGCGGCGCGGGCGCGTCGAAGGTGTGCGCACGCGGAGAGCGCAGCCACGGCGGCGCACAATCCCTCCATCAGCTCCTCGCACCGCTCTTCGCGAGTCTGGAGGATGCGACGCCTCAGCCCGGCAACACCGCAGTGGGCCGGCCGGTGCTGATCGCGCGAAGCCCCGCGATGCGAGACGTGATCGCGCTCGTCGAGCGCGCGAGCACCTCGCGCGCCACCGTGTTGCTCGCCGGCGAGACCGGAACCGGCAAGGAAGTGCTCGCGCGCGCGATCCACGAAGGCGGCCCGCGCCGCCGCAATCCGTTCGTCGCGGTCAACTGCGCGGCGTTTCCGGACACGCTGCTCGAGAGCGAACTGTTTGGACATACACGGGGATCATTCACCGGAGCGGATCGCGACAAGCCCGGCCTCTTCGAAGCAGCCGACGGGGGCACACTGTTCCTCGACGAGATCGGCGAGACCTCACCGTCTCTGCAGGCGAAGCTGCTCCGCGCGCTGCAGGAGCGCGAGGTGCGACCGCTCGGCGGCGCGCGTTCGCGCAAGATCGACGTGCGTGTCGTCGCGGCCACCAACCGCTCGCTGACGGACGAGGTCGCGAACGGCCGCTTCCGCGAGGATCTCTTCTACCGCCTCGCGGTGTTTCGCATCGACGTCCCGCCGCTGCGCGAGCGCCGCGACGACGTGCTGCCGCTCGCCGAACACTTCCTGCGGCGCCACGGCGAACGCGAGGAAAAGCGCGGCTGCCGCCTCTCGCGCGAGTCAGCCGATCTGCTGCTCGCCCACGCCTGGTCCGGCAACGTGCGCGAACTGGAGAACGAGATGCACCGCGCACTCGCGCTCGCAGAGTCGGGCGAGGCGATCGACGTGCGGCATCTCTCCGATCGCCTGCAAGAGACGTTGCGACCGGTGCGCGAAGTCTTGAAGAGCAACGGACCGGAGACGCTGCGCGCACAACTCGGCCGGCTCGAAGCGTGGCTGCTGCGCCGCGCACTCGACGCGCACAACAACCGCCGCGCGGCGACTGCGCGCACACTCGGGATCACGCGCGAGGGGCTGTACAAGAAGATGCGACGATTTGGCATCGAGTAGTGGGGCGTCCTCAGACCTGCGTGCGACGCCTGACTGCGAGGCTCGCCAGTCCGACGGTGAGCAGCAGTGCCGTGCCCGGTTCGGGGACGACGAAGAGCTGGGTCACCTGCACGGCCCAGTCGTCTTCGGCGGACACCCACTCCTGGAAGGTCCAGAAGATCCGGGAGTCGATGGGATCGACCATCGTCGCGCTGTAGTCGCCGAGCCGGACGTTCCCATTGCCGTCCGTCGCGTCGTGGCTGGCAGTCCCCTGCTTCAGCAGCAGAGGAGTGCCGAAGCTGGTCGTGCCGGCGGTTGTCTCGCCGAGGACCGCAAAGGCACTCGGGAACAGCTCCTCGCCGGTGGCGGTGAAGCCGATCACGACCTCGCCGTACTCGTTGACGGCCAGCGACGGATCGAGGAAGTCGAGCGCCGGATCCTCGATCAAGCCCGACTGCAGCACGATGTTGGTCGCTGCATCGAACTGGAACCACTCGATCGCGTCGCGATCCGAGGGCGATCCGACGCTATGGACCGCCCAGATCGCCCCATCGCGTTGCACGACATCGCTTCTGAATCCGGCCGAGAACTCCTGAAGGTTCGGCGCGGTGCCGGGCTGGCGAGCGTCGGGCGCCCTAGGAAGTGGCGTTATCGGGATCAACCGAAGCGGACGCAGCGAAGGTGCGGTCACCGGCGGCGAGAGGGTCGCGGACCCGACGACTCCAAAGTAGCTCGCGTCCGCGCTGAGCAACTTCATCGGCAAGCCACCGCCGTCGAGCTGCGTCACCGGCACGGGGCCGAAGCCGACCATGTCGGAGGACTTGTTGGCGAAGACGGTCGCGTTGGCGATGGTCGGGGCTGCGGCGAGCAAATCGGCCTTCGGGAACACGATCACATCGGAGTTGAAGCCGTTGCCATTGCCGGCGGTCACGTAGACGCCTTGCGCATCGACTCCGAGGCGCGTGCCGTCGGCATTCACCAGGCCGGGCGTGGGATCGATCGAGAAGGCGGTCCAACCTTCGCGCGGATCCGAGGACTTCGAGACGGCTACTACGAGATGGTTCGCGAGCACCGGCTCGTATTGGATTGCCACCGCGAAGAAGCGCCCGCTCGCGGGGTCGTACCGGACGCGCGGATCGAAGGAATCCGCGAGATCGACCCCGGCGACGGACCAGAAGCCGCGCAGGGTGTCCGACGCGAGTTCGGCACCGTCGCTCTTCCGGAACACCGCGTAGCGGTTGTTCACCAGGTAGACGATCTCGTCCGGCCCGACCGCACCCATCGAATCCGGCGCCGTGTTCTCGATCGACGACAGGTCGTCGCTGCGGGTTCCCCCCGTGAAGTTCAGCCCGGGAGCGAGCGAGGCGCCGCCCGCGGCGGGGACGCCGGACGATGAGGCGAGCGCGAAGCCTAGAAAGACCGCCCCGACAGCACGACACGGAGAGACGACACGCAGATGCATCGGTGTTGCCTTTCGGACGGATCTCGCCGCCATCGAAGGGATTGTCGGCGCGGAAGGGGAGCCTCGAAGGATCGAGCAGTCGCGCCCTCTACATCTCATGGTGGAGATCTGCACATCGACGTGGCACGGCGCGATGCCGACACGGCGATGATCGACCCGGTCTACTGGGGACGACGATCCGGCTCGCAGGCTGCATCGGCGTGTTGCTGGTGGCTTCGTGCGCCACGGAAGCTGCGGGCGCGACGATCATGCAGATCCAGGGGACGACCCACAGGTCGCCGCTCGCGGGTCAGCGCGTGAGCGGCGTTCACGGGATCGTGACGGCGCGGACGAGCGGCGGCTTCTACGTGCAAGACGCGGCTGGCGACGGCGAACCTGGCACCTCGGATGCGCTCTTCGTATTCACGCGCACCGCACCGACCGTCGCGACCGGTGATCAGGTGGAACTCGCCGGCACTGTCTTCGAGTACCGACCCGATTGCAGCAGCGTGACGAAGCTCGACGACGAGACCTGCTCTGCGACGAGCGCAGCCTTCCCCAACCTCACCGTCACGGAGCTGGTCGCGCCGTCGATCCTCGTGCATGCGTCCGGCCAACCACTGCCGGCCGCCGCGTGGATCGGCGGACCAGGGGAGCTTCCACCCACACAGATCAGCGGCGCGGTGGGCGGAAGCGCCGAAGATCCCGAGTACCCGTTCGATCGCGCGCGGTACGCGCTCGACTTCTTCGAGACGCTCGAAGGCATGCGCGTCACCGTGGCTGCGCCGCTCGTGGTCGGAGCGAGGGACTCCTTCGGCGTGCTTCCCGTGCTCGCAGATCTCGGTGCGGGACAAGGCGCGCTCACGTCGCGCGGCGGCGTCGCGCTCACCGCCGCAAGCGCCAACGGGGGGCGCATCCTCCTCGACGCTGCACTCGCGGCGACACCGCAAGCGGACGTCGGCGATACGCTCTCGGACGCGCTGGGCATCGTCGACTACCGCTTCGGGAACTACCGCGTGCATGTGACGCGCGCGGCCCGGGTGAACGACGGCTCGCGCCCCATGGAGACGGCCGGCCCCGTAACGCCGGGCCGGCTGTCGATCGCGTCGTTCAACGTCGAGAACCTGGCGGCGACGTCGTCGCCCGTGAAGATCGACGGCCTCGCTGCCGAGATCGCCGCAAACCTCGGCGGGCCCGCGCTCGTCGCGCTCGCCGAGATGCAAGACGACAGCGGCGCGCTCGGCGACGGCGTCACGACGGCGGCCAGCACCTTCGGCGCACTCATCGCTGCGATCGAGGCGACCGGCGGTCCGGCGTACCGGTTCGTGCAGATCGATCCCGCGGACGGCGCCGATGGCGGCGCGCCAGGCGCCAACATCCGGGTGGGTTTCCTCTACGACCCACTGCGCGTGTCGTTCGGCGATGGCTCTCCGCAGATCGGCGACGCGACCACGGCGATCGGTCTCGATGCGCACGGCCGGCTCGACCTCGATGCGGGACGCATCGAGCCGGCGAGCCGCGTTTGGTCCGCGAGTCGCAAGCCACTCGCCGCGCAGTTCCGCTTCGGCGGTCGCACGCTTGTCGCGATCGCGCTGCATCTGCGCTCGAAGAGCGGCGACGGCCCGCTCTTTGGCCGCTTCCAGCCGCCGATCGAGCCGTCGCGAGCGGCGCGTGCAGCGCAGGCCGACGTCGTCGGCCGCTTCGTCGAGGAAATCCTCGCGGCCGATCCGGGCGCCTCCGTCGTCGTGCTCGGAGACCTCAACGACTTCGACTTCTCGCCTGCGCTCGCAAGACTCGAAGCCGCGGGCCTGCGCAACCTGACCAAGCAGCTTTCGGAGTCCGAGCGCTACACGTTCGTATTCGAGGGCAACGCGCAGGCGCTCGACCACGTGCTGGTGAGCGAATCCATCGCCGACTCGGCGCACTACCAGATCGTCCACGTGAACAGCGAGTACCGCGCCGCCGACCGCGCGAGTGATCACGATCCGGTGCTCGCGCAGCTCGCGATGCCGACACCCGAGCCCGGCGCGGCGGCGCTCGGACTCGGCGCAGGGTGCGCGGTGGCGCTGCGCGGAGCGCTTCGATCACTGGCAGATTGGGCAGAAGGGGGGCCGCGGCGCAGCGGCTGATCGCGCGGCATCCGTTTCCGGCCCTGGCGGCTACGGCAACGCCGGTGGTTTTGGCAAGCCCGGTGGGATCGGCGGGGACGGCGGCAACGCCGGCGACGGTGCGATCGGCGGCGACAACGGCGCGGGCGGCGGCGCAACCGGCGGCGCGATCTTCAGCACCGAGCCCATCTCGCTGACGGGCGTCGTGTTCTCGCTGAACTCCGTCGGTGGCGGCAGCGGTGGCAGCAACAGTTGCGAAGCGGGCCGCTTCACCTGCTTCGGCGCCGGCGGTGAGGGCGGCCTCGCGGGGGCAAAGGGTGGCGGCGGAGCGAACTTGCCGGGAAGCGGCCACGCGCCCGACGGCATCGCCGGCACCGCCGGCACCGGCGGAACCGATGGCGCCGCGGGTCGCGTCGCGTTCGGCATCGAACCCAACTGTCAGGCCGCCGGCGTCACCTGCGTGGTTCCGGAGCCGGACGCGATCGCACTCGGCCTTGCCGCGATCGCCACGTGCGCCGCGCTCCGCCGCGCGCGCGTAGAGATCGCGTAGCTCGCTACCGGACGCCGCCGTCGCGCGCCGGCGCGAAACGGCTGGCAGCCCGCGCGAAGCGTGCGAGGCTGGACCGCGGGGAGCCGGCATGGACGACGAGCAGCTGACGGAGGACGCCGCGCGACGCGTCGAGGTGCCGCATGCGCAGCTCGCGCCCGACGTCTTGCGGCGCCTCGTCGAAGAGTTCGTCACGCGCGACGGCACCGACTACGGCGCCGTCGAGCGTACGCTCGCGGAGAAGGTCGCGATGGTGATGCGACAACTGGAGGACGGCGATGTGGCGATCGTCGTCGACCCGGAGTGCGGCACCATCGACATCGTCGCACGGCAACGAGACTGAGCGGCGCAGTCGCCATTCCGTGTCACATCGATCGCACCCACCGAGCGACCGGAACGTCGCGTCTCAGCGCCGCGCCTCGCGCTTCCGTTCGCGCAGCAGGAAGCCGTAGAGGCCCTCGACCTTCGTTCGCGCCCACGGCGTCTTGCGCAGGAACCTGAGGCTCGACGCGACGCTTGGATCGCTGTTGAAGCAGCGGATCGAGATGCGCCGCCCGAGTTCGACCCACCCGAAATGGGCGACCAGATCGTTCAGCATCGCCTCGAGCGTGATGCCGTGCAGCGGGTCGCGCGAGCGCGGCTCTTCCATCGAGCGCGATCATACGCCAGAGCTGCCCATCCACCGCGCAACGGCTGCAGGCGACTCGACCCGCCCGACCCCGTGATAGAGTGGCGCGCGAAGGCGAAATTCCTCTCGCCGAGGACCGGATGGCCGAACGCAGTCGAACGCTCCACTTCGAGCTGACCCGCGAGATCCGCGAGAGTCCGCCTGGCCCGAAGGTCGGCGCGTTCTTCGACGTCGATCGAACGCTGCTCGCCGGTTTCTCGGCGGTGGCGTTCATGCGCGAGCAGTTGCTGTCGGGACGGATGGGGCCGAGCGAGGTGGCCGAGATGACGCTCGGGGCGCTCGGCTGGGCGCTCGGACGCAGCGGCTTCTCGGGCTTCGTCACGTCCGCAACGGCCAGCTACCGCGGCCTCGCCGAGTCCGCGCTGGAGGCGATCGGCGAGGCGGTGTTCGTGAAACAACTCGCCGCGATGGTGTATCCCGAGTCGCGCGCGATCGTGCGCGCCCACCAGGAACGCGGCCATACCGTCGCGATCGTCTCGTCGGCGCTGCGCTATCAGGTCGAGCCGCTGGCGCGCGATCTCGCGATCGAGCACGTGCTCTGCACCCGGCTCGAGGTCGAGGGCGGCGTCTTCACCGGTCGGGTGATGAAGCCGACCTGCTTTGGCGAGGGCAAGGCGACCGCCGTGCGCGATCTCGCCGCCAGCGAATCGCTGAATCTCGACCAGAGCTTCTTCTATACCGACAGCAGCGACGATCTCCCGGCGCTCGAAGTGGTCGGCCATCCGCGTCCGCTGAATCCCGACGAGCGCCTCGTGCGTACCGCCCGCGAGCGCGCGTGGCCGGTGCGCCGCTTCCAGAGTCGTGGCACACCCGGCCTCGTCGACCTGGTTCGAACCGCATCGGTGTATGGAAGTCTCGCGCCCGCGGCGCTCGCCGGGCTGGCGGCCGGCATCGCGAACCAGTCGCGCCGCGCGGGCATCAATCTGTTCGGCTCGTTCTGGGCGGACTTCGCGCTTTCACTGGCCGGCGTGCAGATCGAGATCGAAGGCGAGGAGCATCTGTGGTCGCACCGGCCGGCGGTGTTCCTGTTCAACCACCAGAGCGCGCTCGACATGCCGCTGATGATCAAGCTGGTGCGTCGCGACATGACCGGGGTCGGCAAGGCGGAGCTGCGCTGGAACCCGCTCTTCGGTCCGCTGTTGTGGCTTGCCGGCGCCGCGTTCGTCGATCGCAGCGATACGAAGAAGTCGATCGAAGCACTCGCACCGGCCGTCGAAGCGCTGAAGACCGGCACCTCGCTGCTGATCGCACCCGAAGGCACGCGCACCCCGACGCCGCGTCTCGCCCGCTTCAAGAAGGGTGCATTCCACATCGCGATGCAGGCCGGCGTGCCGATCGTTCCCGTGGTCCTGCGCAATACCGGCGATGCGCTGCCGAAGAACGGCTTCGTGGTGCGCCCCGCGACGATCGAGGTCGTCGTGTTGCCCCCGATCGACACGAGCCGCTGGACGCGCGCCGGCCTCGACGCCGAGATCGAAGCAATCCGCGCGCGCTATCTCGAAGTGCTCGAAGGCTGAGGGCAGGCGAGACCTCGCGCAATCGACCGCGGCGGGTTGCAGGGCGCGGAGCGCCCATGCAAGACTGCGCGCCAACCGGTCGAGGGCGATCTGCGGCACCTCTCGCTGCAGCCAGACGAACATGCATGGCGATCTACCGAGCGACGGCCTCCCGACGCGGCGCCCGCCCGGCGCCCGTGGCGACGCGCGTTCGTCGCTGCAATCGAAACGCCGGCTCTACACGCTGAAATGCCTCGCTGCTCTCGTCGGCGTCACCGCGATCGCGCTCGTCGTCGTCGATCACGGGATTCTCGCGTGGATCGAGTCGACCGCCGCCAAGGACGCCAAAGCGGGCGTTCGATTGGCGACGCGGAGCTGGCAGCAGGAGAACGCGCGCATCAACGAGAACAACTTCGCCAAGATCCTGCTCGCACCGGACGAGTGGATCTGGCGCTCGCAGGGATTCCCGACGATCGAGGCGCCCAAGAAGTCGCACCGCATCCTGGTCATCGGCGACTCGTTCGTCTGGGGCGACGGCTACGCGAACATGAACGATCTGTGGTGGCGACAGCTCGAACGCGAGCTGCGACGCCGTGGCTACGACGATGTCGAGGTGATCGGACTCGGCGCCTGCGGCGCCTCGACGCGGCAGGAACTCGAGCGATTGCATGCGGTACTGCCCCGGTATCGCCCGGATCTGGTGATCTGGGGCTACGTCACCAATGACGCCGACGAGGGCCTCGTCAAGCAGTTCGACTACGGGCGACTCGACAAGGACGCCGTCGTCGGTTTCCACGATCGGCAGGCCGAGCGCGGTTGGCTGCGCCGGCTGAACTTCCAACTGGAGCAGCGCCGGCGCGAGAAGCTGCTGCGCACGCTGCCGGGTCCGAAGGGCGGCTACGAATACAATGAGTGGGAGCTGCAACTGCTCGAGCCGACGAATCTCGCGGCCTACGAGAACACAGTGCGCGAAGTCGCTGCGTTCATGCGCGAGGCGGACACGCCCTACTTCTTCATCAGCCTGCCGAACCATCCCGGCGAGGATTCGTTCGCGCCGCGCTATGCGCCGATCAAGCCGATCTTCGCGAGCGCGGGAGTCGAGTTCGTGGACGTCCTCGACGACTTCGCCGCTGCGTATCCACGCGGAACTTCGCTCTCGAACGATCTCGGCTGGGGCATCAATCCCGCCAACGCGCATCCGGGCGTAGTTTCGACGCGATTCTATGCGCGCGAGGCAGCCGATCTGTTGGAGCGCTCGTACGCTTCGGTGCTCGGGCCGCGCGGCGAGCCCGAGACGAACGGCGCGCCCGCGATCAATGACTGGATGCCAGGGAAACTGGTCGTGCAGCAGAACGCGGCGGGCCGGATCCGCTTCGCGTATCCGAACGAAGACGCCAAGATGTTGCGAATGCCACTCGAGCAGGAACACGTTCAATTGCACCTGGCGATGCCGAGCAATCTCCGCGAGATCCGCCTCTCCGGACCCGATCTCGCCAGCGCGCGGATTCATCTGACGCAGGCGAGCCCGAAGGACGGCATCGACTACGGCGACCTCGAGAGCGAGCCGCAGCAGCGTGGCAACCAGGTCCAGTGGGAGCTGCCCGCCGCGAACGGGCAGCTGGTCAACACCGTGCGGGTGGTCGCCGAATTCGCGGGCCCCGACCGTTCGCTGAGCCTCGAACTCGTCGAGCAATCGCCATGAGTTCCCCGCTGCGCATCCTCGGCATCTCCGCGTTCTACCACGATTCGGCCGCCGCGCTGCTCGAAGACGGCCGCATCGTCGCCGCCGCGCAGGAAGAGCGCTTCACGCGCATCAAGGGCGATTCCGCGTTCCCGCACCATGCGATCTCGTTCTGCCTCGACGTCGCGGGCATCGAGGAGTCGCAGCTCGACTACATCGTTTTCTACGAGAACCCGCTCACCAAGTTCGAGCGGCTGCTGACCACCTACCACCTCACCGCGCCGCGCAGCTTCTCGAGTTTCGCCGAAGCGTTTCCATCCTGGCTCACCGAGAAGGTCTGGATGGAGAACGAGATCGCGCGCGAGATGGGCCTCACGAAGCGCATCTACTTCTGCGATCACCACCTCTCGCACGCCGCGAGCGCGTTCTTTCCGTCGCCCTTCGAGCGCGCCGCGGTGCTGACAATCGACGGTGTCGGCGAGTGGTCCACGACGACGTGGGGCGTCGGCGACGGCAACCGCGTCGCATTGCGCGAGCAGATCCGCTTCCCGAACTCCTGGGGGCTGCTCTACTCCGCGTTCACGCACTACACCGGCTTCAAGATCAACAGCGGTGAGTACAAGCTGATGGGCTTGGCTCCCTATGGGCGGCCTACTTTCGCCGATCGGATCCGCGACTCCCTGCTGCACCTCGGCGAAGACGGCTCGATCGTGCTGAACCAGGACTACTTCGGCTACAGCGGCGGCCTGCGGATGACGAACGACCGCTTCCACGCGCTCTTCGGGGGACCGCCGCGCGAGCCCGAGTCGCTCATCACGCAGCGCGAGATGGATCTCGCCGCGAGCGTCCAGGTCGTCCTCGATGAAGCCGTTCTGCGTATGGCGCGCCATGTCCGCGCTCGTTCGGGTCTCGAACACCTCGTGCTGGCCGGTGGCGTGTCGCTGAACGTCGTCAGCATCGGGCGGCTCGCCTCGGCGGGCGTCTTTCGCGAACTCTGGGTGCAGCCCGCATCGGGCGATGCGGGCAGCGCGCTCGGCGCCGCGCTGTGGATGTGGCACCAGAAGCTCGGGTATCCGCGCACGCCGTCGAAGCCGGACGCGATGCAGGGCGCGTTCCTCGGCTTCGAGATTCCGCCGGCGTCTGCGGACGACGACGCGACGCTGAACAAGCTCGGCGCCGCGTGGGAGACGCTCGACGAAGCGCCGCTCCAGCGACGCATCGCCGAGTCGATCGCGGCCGGCAAGGTCGTGGCGGTGGCGCGCGGCCGCGCCGAGTTCGGTCCGCGCTCGCTCGGCGCGCGCTCGATCCTCGGTGACGCACGGCTGCCGCAGATGCAGTCGCACATGAATCTGAAGATCAAGTTCCGCGAGAGCTTCCGGCCGTTCGCCCCGATGGTGCTCGCCGAGGACGCGCGCGACTACTTCGATATCACGCAAGACAGCCCGTACATGCTGCTCGTCTACCCCGTCACGAAGCGCCGCCGGGTCGATGCCCCCGATGGGGGTCTCGTCGGCATCGAATTGCTGAAGGTTCCGCGTTCCGAGATCCCGGCCGTGACGCACGTGGACCATTCCGCGCGCGTGCAGACCGTCGACGCGGATCGCAATCCGTTCATGACCGGCGTGCTGCGACACTTCAAGGCGCTCTCGGGATGCCCGGTGGTCATCAACACGTCCTTCAACGTACGCGGCGAGCCGATCGTGAACACCGTCGAGGATGCCTATCGCTGTTTCATGGCTTCGGAGATCGACTGCCTCGTCGCGGGCAATCGCTTCCTCGAGCGCGAGAAGCAGACGAATCGTCCGCTGAACGACGAGCAGCGCGCACAGTGGCTGCAGCGCTTCGAGCTCGACTGACGTGGCGGCACCTTCCGGCTACTTGCTCCGCCTGCGCGAGCGAACCGAGTTCCTCGCGCTGAAGCGACAGATCGTGCTGGGACTCGTCGGCGGCTGGCTGCTCGGGCTGCTGGGCGGCTTTCGCTGGCTCTACGTCGCGAACGCGCGGGCGTCGACGTCGCTCTCGCTGGTGATCGTCGGCGCTGCGCTCTTCGCGCTCGGGCTGTCCTCGCCACGCGCGCTCGCCGGTGTCGAACGGGGCATCCGCGCCGCGACTGGATGGATCGGGAAGGCGGTATTGCTCGCGTTTCTCACGCTGACCTACTTCCTCATCATCACGCCCGTTGGTCTCGTTTGGCGATCGATGCGCGGCTCCGATCCGTTCTATGCCTGGACGGGGGAGACCCCATCCGGCATGCAGGGCTGGGTGCCGAAGTCGCTCGTCGACGACCGCCGCAGCGCCTCGTCCGAAGCCGGGATGCGCAGACTCTCGAGTCAGCTCTTCGTCGTCATCGGCTACTTCATCCGGAACGGACATTTCGTGTTGGTCCCGGTGGTCGTGTTCCTGCTGCTCGCGGGCCTCGTACTGTTCTTCGTGAAGAGTTCTGCACTCGCGCCGTTCCTCTACACGCTGTTCTGAACCGCGCCGAACTCCGCTCGCACGCATCGCGTCGGCTGGCCGACAAAGTTTTGATGCGCGGAGCTGGAGGGAGCGGGGTAGCATGCGGACGGCGCGAGGCTTTCAATGTCCTACTCGCATTACGACCGTCTCACTGCGATCGACGCGACGTTCCTCGACATCGAGGATGAGAACGTGCACATGCACGTCGGTGCGCTCTCGATCTTCGAAGGCGGCGCACTGTTTCGCGACGACGGCGGACTCGACTTCGCGCGGATCCGTCGCCTTGCCGCGCCGGGCCTCGCGCGCAACCGCCGGTTTCGCCAGCGACTCGAACAGGTTCCGATGCTCGGGCATCCGGTGTGGGTCGACGACGCGCGCTTCAACCTCGACTACCACCTCCGCCACACGGCGCTGCCGGAGCCCGGCGACGAGCGCCAGTTGAAGCGCCTCTTCGGTCGCGTGATGTCCCAGAAACTCGACGAACACAAGCCGCTCTGGGAGATGTGGTTCGTCGAAGGGCTCTCGGGCGGGCGCTTCGCGCTGATCACCAAGGTGCATCACTGCATGATCGACGGCGTGTCGGGCGTCGAGTTGATCGCGATGCTGATGGATCCGGCCGTGGAGGCGGACGCGAAGCGCATCGAAGAGGAGGGTGCGGCGCCGTCCCCGTGGTTGCCCCGCCCGGCCCCGAGCCCGCTCGGGCTGTTGGTCGACGAGGCGCGCCGCCGCGTTGCGATGCCCTTCGAGGTGATGCGGGCCGGATTCGGCGCGGTCGCGCACCCGGGCGAGTCGTTCGATGCGATGCGCACCGCGATCGAGGCGTTGCAGGAATTCCTGACGCCCGGATTGGCGGGCGGATCGCGCACGCCGCTCAACGCGGACATCGGGCCGCATCGCCGCTTCGACTGGCTTCGGATGGACATCGCGGCGGTGAAGGACGTCGGCAAAAAACTGGGCGGCACGCTGAACGACGTCGTGCTGGCGGTCGTCGCCGGCGCGGTGCGCCGCTTCCTCGACGGACGCGGCGTGGCGACCGACGCGCTGCATTTTCGCGCGCAGGTGCCGGTGAACATTCGCGGGGCCGACGAGAAGGGAGCGCTCGGCAATCGCGTCGCGATGCTGCTCGCCGATCTGCCGGTCTCGGAACGCGATCCGCGCAAGCGTTGCGAAGCCGTCGTCGCCACCACGAGACACCTGAAGACGTCACACCAGGCAAAGGGCGCCGAGTTGCTCGAGCAGATCGGCGACTGGACGGCCAAGGAGTTCCTCAGCGCACTGGTGCGGATCACCGGTCGCCAGCTCGCGTACAACATCGTCGTGACGAATGTGCCGGGCCCGCCGTTCCCGGTGAAGCTGCTCGGCGCGCGCATGACCGCGGTCTATCCGCTGGTGCCGCTGTTCTCGAATCAGGCGCTCGGCGTGGCGCTCTTCTCCTACGACGGGGGACTGTTCTGGGGCCTCAACTCCGATTGGGACGCGATGCCGGATCTCCACGACTTCGTGCTCGCGCTCGAAGGCGAGTTCGCAACGCTGTGCGAACTCTGAGCCCGCGATGACGGACTTCTTCTACGACCGACTGACGCAACTCGACCACTCGTTCCTGGTCTACGAAGGTCCCAATGCGCCGATGCACGTCGGCGCCACGCAGATCTTCGAGGCCGCGCCGCTGCGGCGGCCCGAGGGCGGCATCGATCTCGAACGCATCGAGGCCTACGTGCAGTCGCGACTACACCGGATTCCGCGCTATCGGCAGCGGCTGGCACACACGCCGATCGAACGGCATCCGATCTGGATCGACGACGCGCGCTTCAACATCCACTACCACGTCCGCCACACGCGGCTCCCGCGTCCCGGTGACGAGCGGCTGCTGAAGCGCACGGTCGGTCGCATCTTCTCGCAGCATCTCGACCGGGGAAAACCGCTCTGGGAGATGTGGCTGATCGAAGGACTCGAGGGCGATCGCATCGCGGTCATTTCGAAGATCCACCACTGCATGGTCGACGGGATCTCGGGTGTGGATCTGCTCGCCGCGCTGCTCACGGCCGACCCGGTCGAAGGCGGAGACCCGCCGCACGCGTGGCTGGCGCGACCGGCGCCGAGCGCTGCGCAACTCGCGCGCGACGAAGCGGAACGCGCGCTGCGCACGCCGCTCGATGCCGCGTCGGCGCTCATCGACCTCGCCCGTGACGACGATCACGCGCGCGAACGTTTCGCGAAGCGGCTCGGTGCGCTCAGCAGCTTCGTTTCGGGCGGCGGCGGTGTCACCGCTTCGAGTACGTCGATCAATCAGCCCGTCGGCCCGTACCGGCGCGTCGATTGGCTGCCGATGGATCTGCGGCGGGTCCGCAGCGTTGCGAAACAATTGGGCGGCACCGTCAACGACGTGGTACTCGCCACCGTGGCCGGCGGCGTGCGGCGCTTCTTGAAGCGAGCGCGCCAGGAAGACGTTCGAAAGCTCGACTTTCGCGTAATGGCGCCGGTCAGCATGCGCGACACGACGGAGCACGGGACGCTCGGCAATCGCGTCTCGGCGTGGTTCGTGCCGCTACCGGTGCACGAGCGCGATCCGATCGCGCGCTACGAACTCGTTCGCAAGGCCACGGCCGAACTCAAGCGCAGTCGCGCAGCACTCGCGGCCGACACCGTGACGCAGCTCACCGAGTGGACCGGCACCACGCTGCTGTCGCTCGGCGCGCGGCTGATGGACGCCGCCCTGCCCTTCAATCTGGTGGTCACGAACGTTCCGGGCCCGCGCGATGCGCTGTACCTGCTTGGCGCACAGCTGCTCGAGTCGCATCCGCTGCTCCCGTTGATGGGGCACCTCTCGACCGGCATCGCCCTGATGAGCTACCGCGACACGCTGTCGTGGGGCTTCTGCGCGGACTGGGACGTCGTCCCCGATCTCCACGAATTCGTACTCGCCGTGGACCACTCGTTCCGCAAGCTCGCCGCGGCCGCGGGCATCGACGAATAGTCGGCCGTTCCCAGTGACGCAGATCCGGTTCAGTCCAGCCGCACGCGCTCGCCGTACTGGGGCGCCACGGCGACACAGCCGATGCGCAGGGCGATCGTACGCTGCATCGCGAGGGCTGCTTCGGGCTCCCCGTGAACGACGAACGCCGTGCGCGGAGCGGCGGGCGCGCTCGCCAGCCATTGCGCGATCTCCTCCCCATCCGCGTGTACCGAGAACCCCGACGCATCGACGATCTCCGCCCGCACCGCCACATAGCGACCGAGCATCTTCAGCGCGGTCGCTCCCCGCAGCAGCGTGCGACCGCGCGTGCCCTCGGCCTGGTAGCCGACCAGCACGACGCTGTTGCGGGCGTCGGGAAGACGCCGCGCCAGGTGGTGCATCACGCGTCCGCCGGTCGCCATGCCCGATGCGGAAATGATGATCGCCGGCAACGCGGCGTCGTGGATCGCTTTCGAATCCGCGGCGCTATGCGCTTCGATCAACCCGCCGGGATCGAACGGCGCCGGATCCCCGCGATACTCCGGTCGGATCTCGGGATCGCCATCCCGCGCAGCCCGCTCGTAGACGGCCAGCGCCGCGAGCGCCATCGGCGAATCGACATAGACGGGCAGATCCGGAATGCGGCCAGCCTTCACCAGGCGCCGCAAAGTCAGCAGCATGACCTCCGTGCGATCGACTGCGAACGCCGGGATCACGATCGCGCCGCGCCGTTCTGCAGTCCGTACGATCGCGTCGGCGAAGCGCTCGAGCGCGGCGCCCTCGTCATGACGCCGATTGCCGTAGGTGGACTCGACGACGCAGGTTGCGACGGCTTCGGGCGGCTCGGGCGGCAGCAGGATCTCGTGGTGCTGGCGACCGAGATCGCCGGAGAAGAGCAACGAGTCGGCGACATGGTCTTCGAGGTCGACACGCACCCAGGCGGAGCCGAGGATGTGGCCGGCCCGCCGGAATGTCGCACGCACGCCCGGCCCGACCTCGATCGACGCGCCGAACGCGACCGGGCGGAGCTGCCGCAGCGCGGCCTGCGCATCCGCCTCGGTGTAGAGCGGGAGAGCGGGCGTGTGCTTCGAAAATCCCTTGCGGTTGGCGTATCCCGCGTCCTCTTCTTGCAAGCGCCCGCTGTCGGGCAGCACGATCGCAGCGAGCGCGGCGCTATTCGCGGTACAGAAGACCGGCCCCCGAAAACCAGCGCGCACGAGCGCGGGCAGGTACCCGATGTGATCGAGATGGGCGTGCGTGACGACGACCGCATCGAGCCGCTCGGGCGGAAACGGGAATGGATCCCAGTTGCGCAGGCGCAGTTCCTTCAGCCCCTGAAAGAGCCCGCAATCGAAGAGCACGCGCGCGCGCTGCGTCTCGAGCAGGAAGCGACTGCCCGTGACGGTGCGCGCCGCACCGAGGAAGCGCAGCGTCGGCGATCCAGCCGACGCGTTCGTTGCCGACGCTGAGGTGCCCGTATTTGCCATGCGCGCAGCATACCCGCGCGACGTGTCCGCGAGTAGCGCATGACGAGAGGGTCCGAATCCATCGCACGCCCTGTTACTCTGCCGCTCGCGACGCATCGCGACGCGCCAAAGCGAGGCAGGATGAGCGAAGCCAAACAACCCTTCGGACAGCCCGACGTCGTCTACTTCCGCGACGAAGACGCTGCTGCCCGGTTGCTCGAGGGAGCCGTGGGCGCGCTGTGGGAAGTCGTCAACCAGCTGACGCGCTTCCGGCGCACGACGCGAAGGAACTATCGGGTCACGATCTTCGGGTCCGCCCGCCTCGATCCCAGCTCTCCGGTCTACCAGGCGGTGAAGCAACTCGCGGCGGAACTGACGACGCTCGGTTGTGACATCGTCACTGGCGGCGGCCCGGGCTTGATGCAGGCTGCCAACGAGGGCGCGGCGTCGGTCGATCCGAAGGCGCTCGAGCGCTCGATCGGCATCCGCGTCGAACTGCCCTTCGAGCAGCACATGAATCCGTTCGTCGGGCAGGCGTACCAGCACCGCACGTTCTTCTCGCGGCTCCATCACTTCATGATCGTGTCGGACGCGTTCGTCGTGGTGCCCGGCGGTGTCGGCACGATGCTCGAGCTGTCGCTCGCCTGGCAACTGCTGCAGGTGCGCAAGCTCTACGCGACGCCGCTGATCCTGATCGGAACGATGTGGGCCGAGCTGGTCGAATGGGGCCGCCGATCGATGCTGAAGGAGGGCAACGCGCTCGCCAGCCCCGTCGACTTCACGATCCCGCACTGCGTCAGCGACACCGACGAGGCCGTCGCGCTGATCCGCGTGAAGCGCGAGGAGTGGCTGCGAACGCAGGCTGCGCCAGAGCCGTGAACGCTCGCGCGGCCGCAACGCGATGAGCGACGAACACGCGCCGCGCCGCCGATCGCGCGTGCCTGCGGGCCGACTCGAGCGACTCGCGCGCTTCGGCTTGATGGCCGGTGAGTTCGCCGCCGGTGGTCTCGTCGAAGGCGCGCGGCGACTGTTCGGCGGCACCGCCGCCGACGCGACGAGCGCGCTGCTGAATCCGGAGAGCGCGCGGCGCCTCGCGCAGCGCCTGTCGCGACTGCGCGGCGCGGCGATGAAACTCGGCCAGCTGCTCTCGCTCGAGAGCACCGACATCCTGCCTCCCGAGTTCGCCGAGGCGCTCGCGGTGCTGCGCGCGTCCGCCGACTCGATGCCGCCCGCGCAGGTGCGGCGCGTGCTCGGTCGCGAGTACGGAAAAGGCTGGGAGGCTCGCTTTCGCGACTTCGACTGGGAACCGCTCGCCGCCGCGTCGATCGGCCAGGTCCACGCTGCGACGGCCACCGACGGCCGCGCGCTCGCGCTGAAGATCCAGTATCCGGGCATCGCGAAGAGCATCGACAGCGACGTCGACAACGTCGCGACCTTGCTGCGTCTCGGCCGCTTCTTGCCCGGCGAGATCGACCTCGGCGGCATCCTCGAAGAAGCGAAGCGCCAGTTGCGGCAGGAGGCCGATTACCTCGTCGAGGCCGATCACCTGCGTCGCTATGCGGAACTGCTCGCGGACGAGCCGCTACTGCTCGTCCCGGGGGTCCACGGCGACCTCTCGACGCGCCGTGTGCTCGCGATGGATCGCGTCTTTGGCGAGCCGATCGAATCGCTCGCCGGCGCGAGCGTCGCGCAAGAGCGTCGCGATGCGGTCGGCCACGCGCTCGAGCGGCTCGTCTTCCGTGAACTCTTCGAGTTCCACTTCATGCAGACCGACCCGAACTTCGCGAACTACCTGCTCGCGCCCGACACCGATCGCGTCGCGCTGCTCGACCTCGGTTCGGCGCGCGCCTTCGACCCGGCGTTCTGCGAGCGCTACGCGCGGATCGTGCGCGCGGCTGTGACGGGCGACCGGCGCGAACTCCGGGCCGCGGCCATCGCGATCGGCTATCTGCCCGAAGGCGAACGCGAGGACCGCGCCCGTGGCGTCGAGGACCTGATCCTGCTGATCTGCGAACCGCTCCGTCACGAGGGCGTGTATGACTTCGGCCGCTCGCAGGTTCCCGCGCGCACCCGCGACCTCGGCTTCGACCTGGCGTTCCGGAAGGGCTTCCTGCGCCCGCCGCCGCCCGAGACGGTCTTCCTGCACCGCAAGCTGGTCGGCTCGTTCCTACTCTGCGCGCGGATCCGTGCGCGCGTCGACGTGAATGCGCTGATCCGTCCGCTGATCGGACTCTGATCGCGCTGTACGCGTGGCGGCCTGCAGCGCGCGAGGCGCGCCCGCCGGACGATCCGGCCCGGCCGTCAAACCGCGTCCGGGCGTCGGCCGCCTGACAGACATTCGCGGCGCAAGCGTTTAGGTAGGGTACGCGCGTCGTCTCGGGATCCCGGTCGCGCGCGGGGAGGGGAAGGATGCGCTCGCTTGCCCGCGTCTCGATCGCCATCGGCTGCGCCGCGTTCGTCTCGCTTGCGACTCCGGCCGGCGGCTTCGAGTTCTTCGACGGACGGCTCCAGATCCACGGCTTTGCCGAGGCCCAGATCCGCGCGCTGTCTCGAAACATGGACCCAAGCGACAACTGGGATCTGGCCCAGTGGTACAACGTCGTCAGCGTCGAACTCGAGTACACCGCGGTCGATTCGGGCTGGGGTCCCTTCGACCTGCTGTCGTTCTTCAGTCGAGTCGAGGCTCGCTACGACTGCGTCTGGACACGCGCGTGCGGGATCTTTCCGTCCGTGAACACCTGGGGCAATCGCGCGGACCACCTGCCGCTGCGAATGACCAATGCGACGCGCAGCGGCTTCCAGGGCTCGGTGTTCACCGGACCCAAGGGTCGCTACTCGGGAACCCAACTCGTCCCCATCCTCGACGGACGCACCGTCGCGGCCGGCGTTCCGCAGTATTCGGCGCAGCCGCAGCCGCAGAACGATCATCTGCCGATGAGCTTCTCGCAGCTCCACCGCATCGACGGGCTCTTCGAGGTCGCGGGGCCCGACGAGCAGTACGGCACCGCGGACGACCCCGCGGCGTTCGCTTTCTCCGAGATCCTGGGCCGCTGCCGCTTCGGCTCACGCGAGCTTCCCGGTGGCGACGACGGCCACGGTCTGCAGATCCTGGGTCCCTTCGAGCCGCGCTGTCCGATCCGGACGCTCGCACGACTCTCGAGCATCCCGAATCCGTTCAATGCGCTCGACCTGAATCCGGTTCTCTTCGGTGTCGATGGAATTCCCGACACCGCAGACGACGCGAGCGCTCCGCTTGCGCCGGTTGGATCGGGCGAGCTGCCGTTCCGGCCAGCGCCGACGATCCAGGCCGGGCCGAGCGGCTCGCCGGAGGTCGCGCGCGGCATCTACTATCCGAGTCCCGCGCTGCGCAAAGCGATCCGCGACGACGTGTTCGGCACCTTCGACCAGAACTTCCGTCAGGCGGAACTCGAGTGGAACCGCGGCGCCAGTCAACAGGACGAGCGCGAACTGAAAGAGCTCTACGCCGACATGGAGTTCCTCGACAGTCGGCTGTGGGTGCGCGCCGGCAAGCAGAACATCGTCTGGGGCAAGACCGAGTTGTTCCGCACCACCGACCAGTTCAACCCGGCCGATCTGGCGCTCGCGACGCTTCCCGATCTCGAAGAAGCGCGCATCCCGCTGTGGTCGATTCGCGGCGTGTACTCGTTCTACGAGCTGGGACCGCTCGAGGACGTGCGCCTCGAACTCGCCGCGAATCTGGACGACTTCGAGCCCGCCGACACCGGTCGCTGTGGCGAGCCGTTCACCGTCTTCGCGGCCTGCAACAAGACGACGGGGCTGTTCTTCCACGGCGTGACAGGCTTTGGCGCCGCCGGGGAACATCGCCCGTCGAATCCGTGGCAGGACGCGTCCGGGTTCGAGTACGGCGGACGCCTCGAGTTCCGGCTCGGGCGCTTCAGCTTCCAGATCTCCGACTTCTTCGGCTACGAGGACCTGCCCTACCAGAACCGTCTGTTCGACTACAGCCGCAATGTCGATCCGCTTTCCGGGCGACCGCGGAAAGCATTCGCGAGGGGCAGCTGCACGACCGGGCAGGAACCCGCCTGCCTCGGACTCTCACCGGCGTCGGGAATCACCTCGGACGGGACGTCATTGAATCTTTCGGCCGAGAATCGCCAAGCCGTCCTCAACGATACGCCGGTCAACATGCAGCTGTTCGCGATGATCTGCTCGACCAGCATCGGCTTCAACTCGATCGACCCGACGTCCTGTGGGCAGTCCGTGTTCAACAGCCTCGCCAACCTGCTGACCAGCGTGAAGTACGAGCGCAACATGGCGAAGGATCCCGGCACGATCCCGGTGTCGGCGACACTGTCGAACGCGCTCGCTGGCAATGCCATCGCCTCCTCGATCCTGCGCTCGATCACCAGAGCGCCGATCCCGTTCGTGCGGCTCAACGCCGACCCCTGCGACGGCTTTCGCAGCTACGGTTGCCCGGCCAAGGGTCAGGCGCCGGTCACCGACTTCGGCCCCCACCCCACCTATGCGGCGACGCTGACACTCAACCAGGCGCTGACCGACGAACAGGAGGCGCTGCTCGGCTGCGGCGAGTTCTACGGCAGCGATTGCGAAGTCGACGGGATCGACTTCGCCAACACCGAGGCGAGTGTATTCCTGCAGTCGCTCGTCGGGTCCGTCGGCGTGATCTCCGCGAAGGGCTGGACCACGCGAAATGGACAGCCCCAGCCTGGTACTTTGGCATTTGATGGCGGGCCCGTCGGCACGCGGTACGACCAGGGTGGCGTCCTGCAACTGCCCGGTGCGCGCGCACCGGGCGCGCCTGGATACGAC
>JANLTC010000371.1:0-2448 GCA_031362725.1 Deltaproteobacteria bacterium
GCCTTCGTCACTGCAACGACCGAATCCGTCGAGGTGCTCAACGCGCGAGGCGGGCCGATTGCGTCGGCATCTCTGCGGGTTGCGACAACGGCCGGGCTGATCGCGTTGAAGAGCGTCTCACTCCCTCGACGCGCCGACAGCAACAACCCCGCCAAGGCACATCTGACACGATCGACCTCCTTGCACTCTTCGAGACGACGTCCGCCGACGACATTGCGAGGGACCTTCTCGGTGCTCCGTTGCCACTTCGCGGTTGGATCGCGCAAACATGCAAGCGGGTCTTCGTCGACGATAAGCGCTACACCGAAGCACGGCTTCGTGCGTCTCGACAAGCGATCAATCCCGGAGCACTGCTGCTCGCCGCACACGTTGTGAAAGCCTTGGTGACAGTTGTCGGCGACGAAGTCGACGGATGAAGGATCGTTTTGCTGGTCTGACAGCTGAGCCGCGAATCTCATATCTATTTAGCGAAAGCGTCGTTGCGCCGGAGCTCGAAAAACCACGTTGTCAGCTCGATGCAACCGGCGCATCAGGTGGCTCAGCGCTGGCAAAACAGAAGAGGAATTCTCCAGCAAGTCGGACCGTGTTTGCATCCTGAAGGCCCCATCCCGGTTGCGCTGGGGAGACCCCTGGCCACCGCGCTTGAATTGCCCTAGCGACGGCCTCACTTGGCACACCAGCGGAAAGTGAGCCTGGCCGAAACCGCGAGGAAGTACCTAACCACTCCTTTGTCTCGCTGTGCAAGGAGTCAGAATAACTGGCTATTGCCGGTAGAACCGATTCAACGAGAGCCGAATCGTCAGCGAGACATTTTGCGAGCGCAACGTCTGGCTCGAGGTCGAAATACGACGCGAGCCCGAGGAGAGTCGCTCCATGCGGACCGTTCTCCTCCCAGAAGGTTGGCAAGCAGAGGGAAGCAATGACGTCCTCCGTTGCGGAACGGAGGAGCGATTCCGTCCATGCTTGAACATCCGGTCGGTCCTCGGAATCCTGCCAGATCGACCGAAGCAACTCCACCCTAACGACAAGCGGCAGGTCCGGGAGCCGCTCACGAAGAGTCGCTTCCAATTCGTCCTTTGTAGAGCTGCGAAGAATCGCGGCCGCTCGCCCACACAGTCCGCTTAGAGCGGCGCCTCTCATCATCTGATGCGGAGTCTCGGGAACGTCCCGTGCTGCCGTCGCCACCTCAAGAACCTCAGCAAAAAGATCGACTTCGAACGGTCTGGTTCGGACACGAAGGAACGGGCCGCATCGCTCGGCTAGTTCGAACAGGTACTTCTCCACCAACTGACGTTCGTCAACCGCTGTCGCAACCGGCTGGTGAATGGGTAGGTCGACGGTGCGGCCATCAGTCAGATAGCCGCAGAGCCAATTCACTCCTTTGTCAAGGTTGAGAACAGCTTCTTCAAGGCTGCTTGGATACTCCGAAGCCGCTCGTTCGACGTCGGCGACGCGTTCGTGAAGCTCAGCGTATTCATTGTCCAACGCCTCTATACGAGCCAAGAGCGCTCTGCTCGCATCAATTTCAACACCTAGTTCGCGAGCCAGCGGCTTCAGCCTGAGACTCGAGGTCGCCAGCGAACTCTTCAAGCGAGCCTCGGCTTCACGGCGATCATTTCGAGACGGTTCGGCTCGAAGTAGGTTCCCATCGGAGTCCCAAGCGTTGAGCGAGCGAGCCACCTTTTCCCGATGACGTTCCCATTCTGTCTCTACGGCTCTCGCGCTCGCAAGGGAGTCGAACGATTCCTGACGGAGCCTGGACCAAGTCCGCGACAAAACGATCGCCTGTCCCACACCAAACGTAAGAAGGACGGAAACAGCATCTACGGCCTCTTCGTCGGTAATCCGCCAGTTCTGGCCTAAAGAGTCGGAGTCGCGCACCTGAGCCGCTTTCCAGCTCCTAAGCAACTCCACCGGGAAGTCCTCTTCATGTGCATCGATCTCCGCTCCGGGCGGCAAACAGAGCAACAGCAAATTGTCGAACTGCTTTACTGTCTCGCAGTCGAATGGAATCAACGGACGAGGCCCGCCTTCCACGGCTGCGTGGATGTGCGAAACGGTAGAATTCCTGACTCGACCTGACCCAGACTCCGAAGCCTTGAACAGCAGTTCCCCGCATCCGGGCTTCCCGCAGCGGAACGCGGACCCGTAGAGCTTCTTGACCGTGGCAGGGGTTGGATCACATCGGCCCGGCACGCACCCGATTGTAGGCTCGCGTGGTGGCATCGTCTGCGTCGCGCCCAGACATGAGCAACCGCGTGGTCCACATGACGGGGAGGACCGGAAAACGACCAATCGGTCTGGGACCCATCGCCGCCTTGACCGCTGGGGAGCGGCTTCACCGGATTCTGAAGACAGGAACCATCCTGTCGAATCGAGTCTTCTGCCTCGGGCACGTGGTCTCCGCCGTGTGCTTCTCAGAGGTCACCAACAAGGGCCTGGCCGAGT
>JANLTC010000384.1:0-45632 GCA_031362725.1 Deltaproteobacteria bacterium
CCCCCCCCCCCCAACCGCAACTCGCGCAATGCGTGTCCCTGGCGCGACAAGGAGGGTGGATGAGAGCGGCGCTGCTGGAGAGGGCGGGGGAGGAGGTTCGGGTCGTCGAGGACGTCGTGATCGACGAGCCGCGCGCGGGGCAGGTGCGCGTGCGGGTTTCGCATTGCGGAGTCTGTCACACGGATCTGAGCGTGGCAGACGGTGTGTTCCCGGCGCCGCTGCCGATCGTGCTGGGTCACGAGGCGGCGGGCGTCGTCGATGCGGTGGGAGTCGGCGTCGTCGGTCTCGAGCCGGGCGACGCGGTCGTGCTGAGCGCCGCGCCGCCGTGTGGTCGCTGCTACTGGTGCGTCCGCGGAGAGGCGGCGCTCTGCATCGATGCCGCCGGCATCATGACCAATACCTTCGCCGATGGGACGACCGGGCTCTCGCGCGGCGGCCGGACCGTCTACCGCGGACTCAACCTCGGCGCGTTCGCCGAGTTCGTGGTGACGTCCGAGAGTGGCGCGGTGAAGATCGCGCGCGATGTGCCGCTCGATGTCGCGTGCGTGATCGGCTGCGCGGTGCAGACCGGTGTCGGCGCGGTGCTGAACACCGCGCGCGTGCCGGAAGGCGCGACGGTGCTGGTGATGGGGCTCGGCGGCGTCGGACTCTCGACCGTGCAGGGCGCTCGCCTCGCGGGGGCTGCCCGGATCTTCGCGTCGGATCCGCTGCCCGCGCGACGCCAGCTCGCGGCGGCGTTCGGCGCGACCGACCTGCTCGACCCGACCGCCGAGGACGTGGTCGCGCGCGTGCGCGCGGCGACCGGCGTCGGCGCCGACTACGCGTTCGAGACGGCCGGCCGTGCGAGTCTCGTATCGGTGGGACTCGCCGCGACACGCAACGGCGGCACCGTGGTCTGCGTCGGTGCACCGCCGATCACCGAGAAAATCGAGATCGCACCGGCGGCGCTGTTCACGGCCACCGAGAAGAAGCTCGTCGGCTGCGTGCTCGGCTCGTCGAACTCAGTGCGCGAGATCCCGCGGCTGGTCGCGCTGTGGCGCGCGGGACGACTCGATCTCGAAGCGCTGATCACCGCGCGCCGGCCGCTCGCGGAGATCGAGCTGGCCTTCGCCGATCTGCGCGCGGGCCGCGGGGTTCGCACCGTTCTATCGGTCTGAGAGCTTCCTGCGTCGCGCGAGCGTCCACGCGAGCTGCGATCGATCCGGCGCGAGCCGCGACCTCGCGCGATGGCCCGTGCCGCTGCACCGCGCCCACGCGCTGGGCTAGGGTGGCCCGCAATGAAACAGTATTGGGCGCGGCATCAGGGCAACTCTCGGTGGGGCGTGCGAACGCCGCTCGAGACTTCCGACGATCTCTACAAGACTCCCGGCGGTCTCGTCTTCATCTGGGCCGACCGCGTCGAGCTGCGCGACGGGAGTCTCGTGTTCCTGAGCGACGCGGGCGTGGTCCAGGGCGCGATCGCAGCCGGCCGCTGGGACGCGGTGTTCGAGGCCGGTCCCGACGATGTGCCCCAATCGGTCGAAACCAAGCGCTAGGGGAAATCATGTTGCGGATCACATCTGCAGTTCTTCGCGTTCGCGTTGCAATCGCCGCGATCGCAACGGCCGGCGCCGTGCTGGGCGGCTGCGCCGCGACGTCGGTCACCTCGGTCTGGCGCGATCCCGGCGTCGGCCCGGTCCAGTTCAAGAAGGTCGTCGGCGTCGTGCTCAGCCGAGACGCATCGCTGCGACGGCTTGCCGAAGACGAGTTCGTGCGTGCCGTCGGACCGGCCGTTGCGCTGGCGGGATACGCGGTGATCCCCGACGACGAGATCCAGGATCGGGAGAAGGCGCGCGCGCGGATCGAAGCTGCCGGCGCGGACGGCGCAGTCGTGTTCCGGTTGGTGGGCGTCGAGCAACAGGAACGCTGGGTGCCGCCGACCTCCTACGGCAATGCCTGGGGATATTGGGGCTATGCGGCGCCCCGGGTGTACGACCCTGGCTATCTGACGACGGATCGCATCGTGCAGGTCGAAGCGGCCGCGTACGCGGTGCCTACGGCGCGACTCGTATGGGCGGCACACAGCGACACGCTGAACCCTGCGAACGCCAAACAGCTCGCCGACGAAGTGGTACGCGCGATCGTCGAACGGATGCGCAAGGACGGCTTGCTGCCCGCGCCGTAGAGCCGCGGAGCGACCCGGCAAGGCGAAGACCAGGAGATTGCATGCGCCTACAGGAGCACGCAGCGCTCTTTGCCTGTCCGAAGTGTCAGGCGGCGGGCCTCGACATCGACGATTCCAGTTTCCACTGCGCCCGCTGCGGCCAGCGTTTTCCGATCGACGACGAGATTCCGCAGCTCTTCTGGCCGAACCATTGGGAGGCCGGGAAGAGCGACGTGACGGAAGAGGTGCAGCGTTTCTACGAAGAGACGCCCTTTCCCGACTACGACGAGTTCGACAGCGTGGCGAGTCTCGCCGCCAAGGCGCGGACCGGGATCTTCGCGCGACTGCTCGACGAGCAGGTCCCTCCCGGCGTGCGCATCATCGAGTGCGGCTCCGGAACCGCGCAGCTCAGCAATTTCCTGTCGCTGGCGAACCGCCATGTGTTCGCCACCGATCTGTGCATGAATTCGCTGCGGCTCGGGCGCGACTTCGCGCGTCGCCATCAACTAAGGCGCGTCCACTTCGTGCAGATGAACCTGTTCCGGCCGGCGTTCCAGCCCGAGAGCTTCCATCTCGTCATCTCGAACGGCGTGTTGCACCACACCTCGGACCCGTTTCTGGCATTCCGCTCGATCTCTCGCCTGGTCAAGCCCGGCGGCTACATCCTGGTGGGTCTCTACCATCGCTACGGCCGTCTCATCACCGACGCGCGACGCGTGTTGTTCCGGCTGAGCGGCGATCGCTTCAAGGCGCTCGACCCGAATCTGCGTCGTGAGCAGGCGAGTGACGCCAAGAAGCAGGCCTGGTTCGCCGATCAGTACAAGCACCCGCATGAGTCGAAGCACACGATCGGCGAGACACTGCGCTGGTTCGACGCCGTCGGCTTCCGCTTCGTGAAGAGCCTTCCGATCTCGAAGCCGTTCCGGACCTTCGGCGATGACGAGAAACTCTTCGCGCCCGACGAGCCGGGCAACGCGCTCGAGCGGCTGCTGGTGGAACTCGGCATGGTCGCGAGCGGAAGCCGCGAGGGCGGCTTCTTCATCGTGATCGGCCAGAGACCGCCGGCCTTGTGATCTCGCCGCTCGCCTTCGGCTCGCTACGCGGGACTAGAAGAGCGTGTAGAGGAGCGGTGCGGCGGACTGACCGGCGACGATCACGAGCGCTGCGAGGCCGAGCAGCAGCATCAACGGGATCAGCCAGTACGCGCGATTCTCGCGCGCAAAGCGCACGAATTCGCCGAGTAGCTTGAATCCATAACCGGCTTTGCGCATGCAGCCTCCCCGGCGCGCGTCCGCGCCGCGCGTTCAGTCGAGCACGAAGGTCTTCTGCCAATCCTCGCTCTCGCGAAAGTCGCTCTGCTGGCTCTTGTCGAGCAGGCAGGAGCCGAGCACGAGTGCGTCCATCTCGGTGCGCATGAAGCAACGATAGGCGTCGCCGGGCGTGCCGACGATCGGCTCGCCGCGCACGTTGAAACTGGTGTTCACGAGGACTGCGCAGCCGGTGATCGCATCGAAGGCCTCGATCAGCGCGTGGTAGCGCGGATTGGTCGCCGCGCTCACCGACTGGATGCGGGCCGAGTAGTCGACGTGCGTGATCGCCGGCAGATCCGAGCGGGCGCGGTTCACCCACTCCTGGATCTCGAGCGAATGCTCGTCGCCGCGGGCCGCCAGCCGGTGCTTCTCGCGAAGCTTCGCAACGAGCAGCATGTACGGCGACGGGCGGTCGATCTCGAAGTAGTCGGCGAGTCGGTCCTCGAGACAGGATGGCGCGAAAGGCCGGAAGCTCTCGCGGTACTTGATCTTCAAGTACAGCACCGACTGCATCTCCGGCGAGCGCGGGTCGGCGACGATCGAGCGGTTGCCGAGTGCGCGCGGGCCGAACTCCATGCGGCCATGAAAGAGACCGACCACCTTTTCCTGCGCGAGCAGAGCCGCGATCACCGGCGCCCATTCCTCGTCCGCGAGCACGCGGTACGGGCAACCGCGCGCGTCCAGGTAGGCGCGGATCTGCTCGTCCGAGAACTCCGGTCCGAGATAGGAACCCTGCATCGAATCACTCTTGCCGTCGACCACACGCGGTTTGCCGAGCACGTTGTGCCAGATCGCGAGCGCGGCGCCGACCGCGCCCCCAGCGTCCCCCGCTGCGGGCTGGATCCACAGATCCTTGAAAATGCCCTCGCGGAGGATGCGTCCGTTCGCGACACAGTTGAGCGCGACGCCGCCCGCGAGACACAGGAAATCCTTGCCAGTCACGTCGCGCGCGTGACGGGCCATGCGCAGCGCGACCTCTTCGGTCACCTCCTGGATCGAGCGCGCAAGATCCATCTCGCGTTTTCCGATCGGCGATTCGGGCCGGCGCGCCGGCCCGCCGAAGAGCGCCTCGAAGCGCGCGTTCGTCATCTCGAGATCGTCGAGATAGCCGAAGTAGTCCATGTTCATCCGGAACGAGCCGTCCGCTTTGAGATCGATCAGCTCCTCGAGGATCTTGCGGGTGTAGGTGCCTTCGCCATAGGGCGCGAGTCCCATCACCTTGTACTCGGCGGAGTTCACGCGGAATCCGGTGTAGTGGGTGAAGGCGGAGTAGAGCAGCCCGAGCGAGTGCGGGAAGTCGAGCTGTTCGAGCAGACGCAGCGAGGATCCTTCTCCCACGCCGACCGTCGAGGTCGCCCACTCGCCGACGCCGTCCATCGTCAGCACCGCCGCCGCCTCGAAGGGCGACGGGTAGAACGCGCTCGCCGCATGCGATTCGTGGTGCTCGGGAAAGTAGAGCGACCCGGGCGCGTCGATGCCGCAGCCCTCGAGTGCTTCGAGGATGCGCGGCTCGATCCACAGCTTCTCGCGCAGCCACACCGGAACCGCGCGCATGAACTGCGTGAGTCCGCGCGGCGCGGTGGCGAGGTAGGTCTCGAGAATGCGGTGGAACTTGAGGATCGGCTTGTCGTAGAACGCGACCGCGTCGAGCGCGCCGCCGCTGACACCGGCTTCTGCGAGGCAATAGCGCACCGCGTTCGTCGGAAAGTCCTGGTCGTGCTTCTTGCGCGAGAAGCGCTCTTCCTGGGCGGCGGCGACGAGTACGCCGTCGTCGAGCAGACAGGCTGCGGAATCGTGGTAGTAGCAGCTGATGCCGAGGATCTTCATCGATCAGTACGGTCGATCGTGCGAGGCCGACGCCGTCGTCGCGGAGCGGTGTTCTCGCGACGTCCAGTAGCTCATCGCACCGGCGTCGAAGCGGCGTTTCATCGAGTCACGCCGCCCGCGCCGGAACAGCAGCGAGAACGGCGTGAAGAACAGATAGAAGATCGCCGGCAGTACGATCCAGGTGAGCGCCGTTCCGACCCAGCCACCGAGCGCCGCGAAGCTGCGCTCGATCGCGGCAAAGACACCGAACGGGGACACCAGCGCGGCGAGACCGATGATGCAGGCGATGCTTCCCACGACCGCGGCCGGGGTCCGGAATCCCCACCACGCAAACCCTGCGGCGACCGCGAGGCCAGCGCTCGCCTGCAGCGCGCCGCGCAAACGGACCGGTCGCGCGTCGGGCCGCGATGCGGCGCTGCCGGACGACTGCCACTGCCACACCAGGGCCGCAGCCTCGGCGCGACCCGCTCGGACGCGCCGCTGCGCGACGACTCCGGCGCTGCTCACGGCGCGCTCCCCGCGAGGTCCGTCGCGATCCGTGCAGCCATGGCCGCCGCCATCATCTCGTTCCCCTTGCGGCCGAGGTGGCCGATGTTGTCGATGTAGATCGGCTCCGCGGTCTCGGCGAAGAGTTGCGTGAGATCGTGGAAGTGCACGCCTCGTGCGGCGAGCTCGGCGCCACGCTCGCGCAGGAATCTATAGCCGCGCATCGCGTGGGGAGCGAACGCCTCCCCGCCGCGGATCGCCACAGCCTGCTCGTCGGCGCCCATCGGCTTCGATCCCGGCACGTGCTGGTTCGGCTGGAGGAAATGGAAGAATCGGCCTGCTTTCGCCTCGGTGAGCGCGCGCATCTGGAGCGACGCTTCGAACCAGAACGCCGCGAGATCCGCGGCGAGCGCGTCTTCGCTTCCGTGCGGCCACTGCGGACCTGTGGCGGTGTAATCGCGTTGCGCGTCGCTCCTGTGGGTATCGAGTCCGACTCGCTTCGCCTCGATCGTCGTCTCGAGACTGCGATCATAGAGCGCCCACAGCAGTTCGACGCTGTGGCTGTGCCGCAGCGGCGATTCGAGCAGGCGCGCGATCCACTCCGCGCGCCGTTCCTTCAGATAGGCGAGCTCGCCGATCTGCGAACGCATCGTCGTGTCGAGTTCGAGGTTCGCAACGCGCTGGTTCCACAGACTCGGGTAGAACGGAAAAACTCCCGCTGGAACCAGATCGAAGGGCGCATTCACGACTTCGTTGAAGCCGTCGAGCAGGATCACCACGTCGAAGTCGACGCCGAGCGCTTGCAGGTACGACAAGGCCATCAGCGATTGCGGCTGTTTCATGCCGATGTGCGCGCAGGTGAGCGCGACGAGACGTTTGCCGGCGAAGCTGGGCTGTGTCTTCAGTTGCTCGAAGATCGCCTGCACACCGCCGAACTTTGCGAAGTAGGCCGCCACCGAGCCGCCGAAGATGCCGACTACGACGCTGTTCGGTGGATGCTCGCGCTCGAAGGGACCCCCATTCGGAAAGCCCAGCGCATCGAGCGAAAGCGGACCGACCAGCGTCTGCGAAGGCGGGATCACGCTGTATCCGAAGTACGGGTGGATGACCTCCTCGAGGAAGCCTCCCGCCGGCAGCAGATGTCCAATGCGACCCTCTGCGCGGCCGCGCGCACTCGGGTCCTCGCCGGCTGCCGCCGTCTGCAGGCGGCCCCGCAGCTGCGGCGATGCGGCGAGCAGCAGCCACGATCCGCCTTCGATGATCGCGAGCCCGATGACGAGCAGCAGCAGCCGAAAGAAGATGCGCGTCATCGGATCTGCAGATCGCCCCGCTTCGGTACACGCGGCACGCAACCGCATCGATTGCGGGGCGCGAAGCGCCGGGAGAGTACGAGAGCGGGCGGGATCGGACGAGTCCGCGGCGTTGCGGGCGGTCCGTACCTAGGCGACGATCGTTTTCCGGATTGGCCATAGCGGGGAACGGGAGATCATCGTGCCCAAGGCGCTCGGGCGCGTCGCCCTCGTCGCTGGCGGTCTACTCCTCGGCTTGGCGGTCGGAGAACTCCTTGCGCGCGCCTTCGGGCCCACGTTCCAGGTCGTCTTCCGCGACTCGATCCAGGCGAGCGACAACCCGGTCCTGGTCTACGGCCTCCGCCCCGGCGCAGCCGACCGCGACGATCGCATCTCTTCCGATGGCCTCCGCGACCGCGAGCACGATCGCGTGAAGCCGGCGGGCGTCGTCCGGATCGCCGCGATCGGCGACTCGATCACCTTCGGCAACGGGGTTCGTCGCGACGCCAGCTGGCCGAAGCACATCGAGACGCTGCTCGCCGAGCGAAGCGTCGCGGATGGCGCTCGTTTCGAGGTGCTGAACTTCGGCATTCCCGGCTACAACGTCGAGCAGGTGGTCGAGCGCCTGCGCAGCCAGGCGCTCGCCTTCGATCCCGACTTCGTGATCTACGGCTACGCGCTGAACGATCCGCAGTCGTCCAGCGTCGAGGCCGACGCGCTGCGCACGTTGCAGGACGCATATCGCGGCTCGACCGAAGCGGGGCTCGCCCACTGGCTCGCACACTCGCGGCTGTTCCTGCTCTCCCGCCAGGTGGCGTTCGAGCGCGCGAAGCCCGAGCTGATCCGGGCGCGACCGCCGCGCGATCCCGCGTTCGAAGCGGAGAAGAGCGGGGCGCGTGCGCGCTATTTCCGCGAGATCCACACCGAGGGTGAGTCCGCCGCGCGTTTTCGCCGCGGACTCGACGCGCTCGCCGCGGTCACAGCGGAGCGCCGACTTCCCGTCCTCGTCGTGATCTTCCCGCTCTTTGGCGACGAAGAGGGCGGTCCCGAATCGCTCGCCGACGTCCACGAACTCGTGCGCGCCGAGGCGACACAGCGGGGATTCGCGGTCTTGGACCTGCTCCCGGTGTACACGACAGCAAAGCGCGTCTTCGGGAAGGACCTCGGCGTCGACTTCATGCATCCGAACCCGCTCGGCCACCGCGTCGCGGCCAACGCGCTCGTCGCGTGGATGTGTCGCGAGAAGTGGCTGCCGGAGGGCTCGGTCGACTGCAATCGGGCGTCCGCGGATCCCGCCGACGGCGCCATCTCGGAGGCGATCGGGCGCGCTTCGGCCAACGGGCCCCCGACGCGCTGACCGCTCGCTTGCGACCGCCGTGCGAGCAGACGCCGCGTTACTGGCCGGATCGACCCGCTTGGACGCCCTGCTGGTAGGCGTTCGCTTCGGCTTCCTTCGACTTCCCGTACAGGAAGCCGCCGCCCGCGCCGACGGCGCCGCCGATCGCGGCACCGAGGCCCGCGTTGCCGGCGATCGCACCGATGATCGCGCCGGCTGCCGCGCCGCCCGCGGCGCCCGTCACGGTTCGCTGTTCGGTTTGCGACAGGTTCGCGCAGCCCGCCGTGGCGAGCGCGCCGACCACTACGATCGCGAGGATGCTGCGCTTCACTTCGACGCTCCCTTCTTCGCTGCTGCTGCGGCCGGGCACGGATACTTCTCGATCAGGAATCGGAACAGCGCGTCGACCGCGGGTTCGGTCATCCGGTCGCCGTGCGTGGCGGACCACGCCACGAACATGGCGATCGCATCGTTCCGCGTCGGCGGCGGGTCGGGCGGACACACGAGGCGGTGTCCCTTCGGCCCGCTCTCCTCGGAGTTGTGATACTGCCAGGCGCCCGAGACGAAGCCATGACAGAAATGGATCGCGGAGGCATAGAGCGGATCGCTGGTCGCGACCGAGCACAGATCGACGAGGTCCTGGGCGCTGCGGATCCGGAAATCCTCCGCCTCGAACGCACCACGCGCCCCCTGCGGCATCAGCGCAAGCATCGCGACGAGCGCGAAGCCTGTGGCGCGGCGCGGGTTTCGGATTGCTTTCTGCATCACGTCCTCCGATCGATGGGAGCATGGGCTAGCGAATCCTGCGCGCACTGTCCCCGGCTGGCGCGCGCCGATCTGCTCATTTTTTGCTTGATTCCAGATGTTTACATCCTGTAAAAATCTCGGGATGCCGCCGGCCGCCCCGTCCCGCACGCGCCTGTACCTGGCAGCGCCCTTGCGGCGACGGCATCTGCTCGAAGTGGCGGCCGACCTCATCTGCGACGGTGGCTGGGAGTCGCTCTCGATGCAGGGCGTGGCGGAAGTGGCAGGCGTCAGTCGGCAGCTCGTCTACCAGCACTTTGCCAGCCTGGACGCGCTTCGCTCCGCGCTTCTCGTACACCTGTTCGAGTCGCCGTACCAGGCGACCCACGCCATCGCGAGTTCATCGGAAGATCCGCAAGCCATGCTCCGCCAGGCTTTCGAGATGTTCATCGAGATGCCCGAGGGCCAACGACGGCTGTTGCGCGCGCTGGCCAGCGAAGATCGCCCCGGTCGCGCCGAGCTCGGGAATCTGAAGAAGAGCCTGCGCCGAAAGATCACGGGGCTCTGGGTCCCCTTCGTCGCGCGCCTCTCCGCGCTGCCCGACACCGAAGCGCCAGCGCTCGCCTGGATGCTCATCATGGCAGCCTGGGGCCTCTCCGACCTGCTGCGAGACCGCGAGATCGAAAGGTCCGCTGCGGTCGAGCTGTTCGTTCAAAGTGCAGAAGGCGCGATCCGCGCATCGCGGGGAAAGACCCAAACACGGCAAGGTCGGCAACGGGGACCCGCGCGCGGAGCCGCGTGAGTTCACCGGAAGGAGTTCCCTTGGAGACGACATCGAGATTCCCGCGTTGGATCTTGCGCGCAGGCCTTTGCGGCCTCGTGATGACCCTGCCGCTGTCGATGGGCACCCAATGCGGTGGCCCCATCGTCGAGGCGGGTCGCGCGCCGTGCGTTGCGAACCAGAGCAACCGCGCGCCGTTCTTCGGCGAGACACACGCGCACACGACCCTTTCGTTCGTCGCAGCGATGCTCGCCATCGGCTTGCTGCTGCGGGCACGGGTCGCGAGGCTTCCCACCTGGGCCGTGCGGATACCGGTCTACGCGATGGGATCCCTCGCCGCCTACTGGTGCATCGAGCGCGCCGCGCTGCTGATTCCGTAGCGGCCGC
Organism: Deltaproteobacteria bacterium; assembly: GCA_031362725.1. Taxonomy (GTDB): domain Bacteria; phylum Myxococcota_A; class UBA9160; order UBA9160; family PR03; genus PR03. Next base: position 10,304 of record JANLTC010000384.1, read on the forward strand.
TTCGCATCGCGCCGAGCGCCCAACAACCTGACGACCTCGATAACCTGACGCCCGGCACCGGTCGCGTCTAAGCTGCGCGAGATGAGAAGGGGATTCGTTGCGGCGGGTGTGGGTGTGCTCGTGCTCGCCTGCGCGACGGGCTGCTTGGCGAAGCGCGTTGCGGTGGGCGCCGTCGCGGATGCGCTCGGCGGATCCGGCGGAGGCTCGTTCGCGAGCGACGACGACCCGGAGCTGGTGCGCGACGCGATCCCGTTTGGCCTGAAGCTCTACGAGACGCTGCTCGAATCGACGCCCGATCACCGCGGGCTGCTGGTCGCGACCGCGAGCGGCTTTGCGTCCTATGCCTATCTGCTGCAGGACGACGCGAGCCGCGCGGAGGCGGGCGACCGCGACGGCGCGCGCGCGTTGCGAAAGCGCGCGAGCCGGCTCTATCTGCGCGGTCGCGACTACGCGCTGCGCGGTCTCGAAGCGGCGCATCCGGGCTTTCGCGCAGCGCAAGCGGCAGACCTCGGTGGCGCGCTCGCGCAGGCCGATCGCGACGACGTCGACTGCTTGTACTGGGCCGCCGCCGCGCAAGCCGGCGCGCTCTCCGCGAACAAGGGCGACGCGGAATTGATCGCGGATCTACCGCGTGCCGGCGCCTTCATGCAGCGCGTGCTCGACATCGATGAATCCTACGGCGCCGGCGCGGCGCACGAGTTCTTCGTGAGCTACGAAGCGAGCCGTCCCGGCGGCAGCGTGGCACGGGCCCGCGAGCACTTCGGGCGTGCGCAGCAACTGGCGCAGGGCGAACGGGCGTCGCTGTTCGTGTCGCTCGCGGAGAACGTGAGCGTGCAAGAACAGAATCTCGCCGAGTTCCAGGCGCTGCTCGATTCGGCGCTGGCGGTGGATCTCGAGCGAGCGCCGCAAAGTCGTCTGGTCAACGTGCTGGCAAAGCGTCGAGCCGAGTGGCTGCGCGCGCACAGCGCGGATTTCTTTCTCGATGCGGAACCCACCGGAGGCACCCCTTGACCTGGCGTACGCGGATCGCAGCAGCTCTTCTCGCTCTCGCGGGGTTCGCGACGGCGCCCGCTTCCGCACAGGTCATCAAGCTCGGCACGATCGCGCCCGAGGGTTCGCCGTGGCTCGACGCAATTCGCGGTATGGCAGACGAGTGGAAGGCCGCGACGGACGGCAAGATCGAGTTCCGGATCTACCCGGGCGGTGTCGTCGGGGATGACCCCGACATGGTGCGCAAGATGCGCATCGGCCAGCTGCAGGCCGCCGCGCTTTCCAACACCGGCCTCTACGACATCGCACACGAGATGCAGGCGCTGCAGATGCCGATGATGTTGACGTCGTACGAAGAACTCGACTACGTGCGCGACCGCATGGCGCCGAAGCTCGAGGCGATCCTCGAAGCCAGGGGATTCAAGGTGCTGAACTGGGGCGACGCGGGCTGGATCCACTTCTTTTCTCAGCAGCCGCTGCTGCGTCCCGACGACTTGAAACCCATGAAGCTCTGGGTGTGGGCCGGCTATCCAGCCTACGTGGAAGCGTGGAAGGACGGTGGCTTCCACCCCGTCGAGCTGGCATCGACCGACATCCTCACCGGCTTGCAGGCCGGGCTCATCAACGCGTTCCCGGCGCCGCCGCTGCTGGCGCTCGCGAACCAGTGGTTCGGCGTCGCGAATCAGATGTGCGACGTGAAATGGGCGCCCGCGATCGGCGCCACGGTGATCACGATGAAGAGCTGGCAGGCGATCGATCCGGCGATCCGTGAGAAACTGCTCGCCTCGTCGCGCGCCGCCGGCCTGCGGCTGCAGGGTCAGGTGCGCAAACTCGACGACGAGGCGATTGCGGCGATGCAGAAGCGCGGCCTCGTGGTGAATCACATCGCGCCCGAAGGCGCTGCGGAGTTCGAGCGCATCGCCGTCGAGTCGGCGTATCCGAAGCTGATCGGGAACGTCGTGCCGGCGGGCATCGTTGCCGAGGTCAAGAAGCTCCGCGACGAGTTCCGCGCACGCACGCCGAGCAGCCCGCGGCCGTGACGACCCGGTGACGAGGGTCGGGCGCGTGTTCGGCGCGCTGACGCGGGTCGAGCGGATCGTCGCGGCGACGGCGCTGCTGCTCGCGGCGCTCTTGCCGGTCGTCGAGCTGTTGCTGCGGGGCCTGTTCGACAGCGGCATTCCGGGCTCCACCGGTTACGTGCAGAACCTCGCGCTGTGGATCGCGTTCCTCGGCGCGATGGCAGCGTCACGCGAAGGCGCGCACCTCGCGCTCGCGACCGGCGAGATGCTGCCGCCCACGTGGCAACGCAACGCGCGGCTCGCAACGAACACGCTTTCGGCAGGCGTTGCCGGCGCGCTCGCTTGGGCGTCGCTCGAGTTCGTGCGATCGGAGCTGGAGTCGCCGGGCAGGATCGGCGGTTGGCTGCCGCAGTGGGTCGTGGAGTCGATCCTGCCGCTGGCGTTCGCGGTGATCGCGTTTCGCTTCTGGCTGCGCTGCGGCGGGCGTCGCGATCGCGCGACGGCGGTGCTCGGTCTCGTCGCGCTCGCGGTCCTGCTGTGGATCGCACCTGCGGAAACCGCTTGGGTGCGCCTCGGCGGGATCGCGCTGCTGCTCGTCGCGCTGCCGTTCGGCGCGCCGATCTTCGTCGTGCTCGGCGGCCTCGCGATCGTGCTCTTCTACGCCGAGGGCGTGCCGATCGCGTCGATCCCGGTCGAGACGTATAGAAGTGTCGTCTCGCCGTCGATCCCGACGCTTCCGCTCTTCACGCTGACCGGATTCCTGCTCGCCGAGGGCGGCTCGAGCGATCGGCTGGTGCGGCTGTTCAACGCGCTTTTCGGCTGGCTGCCGGGCGGTCTCGCGATCGCCGCGACGCTGGTGTGCGCGTTCTTCACCAGCTTCACCGGTGCCTCGGGCGTGACGATCCTCGCGCTCGGCGGATTGCTGATGCCGGTGCTGGTGCGCAGTGGCTATCGAGAGGGTTTCTCGCTCGGGCTGATCACCGCGACCGGCTCGATCGGGTTGCTGTTCCCGCCGAGCCTGCCGGTGATCCTGTATGCGGTCGTCGCGCATGTGCCGATCCCCGATCTGTTTCGCGCCGCAGCGCTGCCCGGGCTGTTGCTGGTCGCCGCGGTGGTGGTGCTCGGCATGCGCGAGTCGATCGTGGCGCACGCCGCAAGACCCGCGTTTCGCGCGCGCGAAGCCGCGGCCGCACTCTGGGAGTGCAAGTGGGAACTGCTGCTGCCGTTCATCGTGCTCGGCGGGATGTTCGGCGGTTTCTGCACGTTGGTGGAAGCGGCGGCGCTGACGGCGGTCTACGCGCTGGTCGTCACGACGCTCGTGCACCGCGAACTCGATCTGCTCGGCGATCTGCCGCGTGTGCTCACGCGCTGCATGGTGATGGTGGGCAGCGTGCTGGTGATCCTCGGCGTCGCAATGGGACTCACCAACTATCTCGTCGACGCCGAGATCCCGATGAAGGCGGCCGCGTGGGTCGAAGCCACGGTCCATTCGCGCGCGCTCTTCTTGCTGGCGCTAAACGTCTTCCTGCTGATCGTCGGTTGTCTAATGGACATCTTCTCGGCGATCGTCGTCGTCGTGCCGCTGATCCTGCCGATCAGCCGGGTCTTCGCGATCGACCCGCTACACCTCGGCGTGATCTTTCTCGCGAATCTCGAACTCGGCTACCTGACGCCACCCGTCGGGCTGAATCTGTTTCTCTCGTCCTCGCGCTTCGGCAAGCCGCTGTGGACGGTGTGCGTCGAGACGTTCCCGTTCCTGCTCGCGCTGCTCGCGGTGGTGCTGCTCGTCACGTACGTGCCGGCGATCACACTCGGCGCCGCTGCACCGTAGTCGCGCCCGCGGCGGATGTCGGTTCGCCGACCAACCGGACACTGCGCGCGGCCGGATCGGCAACTTTATGCTTGATCTCTCGGATCGGGCCGCCTTAAGGTGGCGCGGCCGATCATCGCTTCGCGATGGCTGGAGCGCGTGACCGGGCTGATGACGATCCGAAGTCGAGGGGGGCCGGCTGCGGTGAAGACCCATTCTGCACGAGGGGCTCGATCGGGCTCGTGGATCGGAGTGTTGCGGGCGTGCTGGTGGGCGGGGATCGTCGCGATCGCGGTGGCGACCTTCCTGTCCACGGCGGTGGGATCGGAGGAACTCGCCCCGGCCAGCGCACCGGCCGGCGAATACACACCGGGCGGCGCGGGCGCATGCACCGAGTGCCACGACCAACCTGCCACGCTCGCGATCCTGCGCACACCGCACGGCGTCAAGGGCGATGCGCACACGCCATTCGCCGCGCAGGGCTGCGAGGCTTGTCACGGACCGAGTGCCGCCCACTCGGCCAACGAGGACCTACCGGTTGCCATCGGATTCGGCGACAAGTTTCCCACCGAGCCGCAGAACGCGGTATGCCTGAGCTGCCATCGGGGCGGCGAGCGGCTGCTCTGGAATGGCAGCATCCACGACGCGCGCGGTGTTGCTTGCGCGAGCTGTCACGACATCCACAACCCGCGCCAGGTCGTGCTCCAAAAAGACATCCGCCCGGATGCGCTGGTCCGCAAGGACGTCTCGGCGGCCTGCTACAGCTGTCATCCCGACGTGCGCGCCCAGACGCATCGCATCTCGTCGCACCCGATCAAGGAAGGCGAGGTCACCTGCAACGATTGCCACAACGTGCACGGCTCGACCTCGGATCATTTGCTCGTGAAGCGCAACGTGAACGAGACCTGTTACCAGTGTCATGCCGAAAAGCGCGGCCCGTTCCTGTGGGAGCACCAGCCAGCGCGCGACGATTGTACGACCTGCCACACATCGCATGGATCGACGCAGCGCGCGCTGCTGAAGCAGCGCACGCCGTGGCTCTGCCAGGAATGTCACAGCGTCGAGTTCCATCCGAGCACGGAATACACCGCAGCCGGACTGCCCGGCGGCGCGGCGAATCGCAACCTGCTGCTGCGCAGCTGCACGAACTGCCACTATGAAGTGCATGGCTCGAATCATCCTTCGGGCGTGCGGCTCACGAGGTAGCCACGCCATGGAACACGATCGTGCGCGTCGACTTGCGAAGGGCGCCTTCGGGGCGTTGGTGGGGCTCGTCGCTGCGCTCCAGGCAGCGGCGCTGCCGCCGGAAGAAAACGAGAGCTGGATCGAGCTCGGCACCTGGATCAACAGCGACGACTCCTTCAAGTTCGGCGACTACACCGGCCTCGATGAAGACGGCATCAGCCTGCTCGCGAACTTCGACATCAGTCGGCGCGCCGTCTGGGACAGCGGCGACGTCCGCTGGTGGCGGGCACAGGGCCAGAATCTGGGTCTCGATTCGCGCTTTGCGCGCGGCGACTTCGGCTACCAGGGCCTGTTCGACGTCTGGTTCGAGTACGAGGAGATTCCGAAATTCCAGACCGACTCGGCCAGCACGGTGTTCCTCGGTCGCGGCACCGATCGGCTGACGCTGCGGCCGAGCTGGGTGGCGTCGGGCACCACGGCCGGCTTCAGCGCGCTCGATGCGAACGAAAGCCAACTCGACATCGACCACATCCGCCGCGATGTGCGTGCCGGCTTCGGTCTCGATCTGCCGGCGGATCTCGAGTGGGTGGGCGACTACGAATACGAGACCAAGAAAGGCCGCAAGATCGTCGGGGCGGTGATCGGCAATACCGGCGGAAACCCGCGCGCGGCGCTCCTCCCGGAGCCGCTCGACTATCAGACCAACGAGGCCGAAACGGCGCTTCGCTGGAACGGCAAACACGCGCAGCTGCAGATCGGGTACGAGATCTCCGTCTTCAACGACTCGAATGACTCGCTGACCTGGCAGAACCCGTATTCGCAGATCACGGGATGGCAGCCCGGCGCCGGCGTCGGCTACCCGACCGGCTTCGGCCGCAAGGCGACACCGCCGGACAACAGCTTCAATCAGGTGTCGATGACCGGCGGCGCCGATCTGCCCTGGAACACGCGCATCTCCGGCGACGTGGCGTTCGGCTGGATGCGTCAGAACGCGAACTTCCTGCCGTACACGGTGAACCCGCTGCTCTCCGCGCCGGTGTCGCTGCCGCGCGGCGACGCCGACGCGGGCATCGACACCACTGCGGCGACGTTGCGACTGGCGTCGCGCCCGATCGATCATCTCCGCGTCGACGCGAACATCCGCTACGACGACCGCGACAACACCACGCCGCGCGACACCTACCTCTATGTAGCCGGCGACTCGCTGAACCAGCAGGGAATCAGCTCCGATCGCGCGCGCCTCAATCTGCCGAACTCGTACCGGCTCATCGAGGGCGGTTTCGAAGTCGGCTACGAATTCTACGAGCGCACCGAAATTTCGCTGGGTTATCGGCGCCAGGAGATCGAACGCACCTACACGGAGGTCGACCAGACCGGCGAGAACACCTACGAGGGGGCGCTGCGCAGCCGTCCTCTCTCGTGGCTCCAGTTCCGCGTCGAGGGCGGCTTCGCCGACCGCAATGGCACCGACTACATGTACCAGTCGCCGCTGTTCCTGGGCTTCACGCCCGAGCATGTCGCGACGATTCCGGCCGAAGATGCGTTCGAGAACAACCCGTTGCTGCGCAAGAACAACTACGCTGATCGGGATCGCAGCCGCGTGCTCGGTCGCATCGACTTGATGCCGATCGACGAGTTCTCGATCGGCCTCGACGCCGCATGGGTGAACGACGATTACGTGCAGTCGACGCTCGGACTCACACAGCGCGAGGCTCTCAGCACGACGGTCGATCTATCCTGGTCGCCGATCGAGATCTTCACGACCTACGCGTGGTTCACCTACGAGAACCTCCAATCCGACGTCGATGGTCGGGCCTTCAGCGGCGGCGCGACGAAGGCCGCGCAGGCGGCCAACCCGCAGCGCGACTGGTGGGAGCGCGACGAGGACGACGTCTACACGGCCGGCGTGGGCGCCGAGCTGCATCTGATGGACGACCGGCTGAAGCTCCGCACCGATTACGTCTATTCGTCGGCCAACACCACCGTCGATGTCCGCACCGGAGCCGCGCTGACGCCGACGTCGCGGAAGTTCCCGGACCTCGAGAGCCGCTTGCACGATTGGAACGTCAGCGCCGAGTACAAGATCCGCGAGAATCTGGCGGTACGCGTCTCGTACCTGATCGAAGACCTGAAGTCGCAGGACTGGGCGTACGAAGGCGTCGGCCCGACCACGATCTCGCAAGTCCTGGGTCTCGGGGAGGATCCTCCGCACTACCGCAACCACCTTGTGGGCTTCGCCGTTCGCTACGAATTCCGCTGAGCGAGCGAAGGCACGCGGGCGCATGAACGAACAAGCACTCGGCCCGCTCTTCGTCCCGCCCGCCGACGTACACTGGTTCTGGATCGTCGTGCTGCTGCCGGCCGTTCCCGCGATCGTGATGTTGACGATCGCACTGGTGCGCGGGCGCTTTCCGGGCGGCCGGCTGATCGGTGGCGGCATCGCGGCCGCAGCTTGGCTGCTCTCCCTGTTCGCGTATCTGCTGGGCGCGATCCACCTGACGGAAGAAGCGAAGCGCGTCGAGTTCTGCGGGTCCTGCCACGAGACGATGCCGCCGCTCGTCGAGAGCCTCCGCTCCGACGAGGAATCGCTCGCCGCGATCCACTATCAGCGCGGCGCCGTCTCGCGCTCGGAGGCCTGTTACACCTGCCACAGCGGCTACGGCATTTGGGGGACCGTTTCTGCCAAGGAGGCCGGGATCGGCCACATGTGGCGCACGCTGACCCGCCACTACGAGTTCCCGCTCGAACACAAAGGTCCGTTCGACATCGACTCCTGCCAGAACTGCCACGCCGCGACCAAGGCCTTCCGCGATGTCGAGGAGCACCGCGATCCGGAGCTGGCGGCGGCGATGGTCTCCCGCGAAATCGGCTGCACCGGCGACTGTCACCCGGCGGCGCATCCCGAGGACGCCTTGAACGGCACTGCGCACGCGTCCGCGGCCGACGCCGCCGAGGCGACGGAATGATCCGCCTCGCCGCGCTGCTGCTACTCGCGTCGCAGGTCATCTTGCTGCTGCTCGTCTACGAGCCGACGGGGCCGCACGCGATCTTGTTCTCCTTCGTTGGAATGCCGCTGCTGGGGATCGGTCTCGTCGTGCTCGCGATTGCCGCATTTCGCGAGCGCAGGCGCAGGCCCCCAGACGCAGGCTAGATTGCGCACCCGAGGAGGTTCCCGATGCGCAATCGACGTCTTGCTGCCTCTGCCCTCACCATCGTCTTGCTACTCGCCGCCGTTCCCGCCGGAGCGGACGATGGCAAGGCCGTCTATGAAGAGACCTGCATCAACTGCCACGGCCCGGACGGCCGTTCCGATACCAAGAAGGGCAAGGCGCTGAAGGCACCGAACTTTCTCGAAGAGAAGAAGCTCACCGGCACGCCCGACGAGGTCGCGGCGTTCGTGAAGCAGTCGATGCGCGAGAAGAAGAAGCACAAGCAGGTCAGCCCGAAGGTCAGCGACGAACAGCTCGCGGCGGTTGCGGAGTACGTCCGCGTGCTCGTGACTGCCGGAGGCAAGTGAGCCCGGACCAAAGAGGGGTCCGGCGCGAGGCGGGCAAGGATTCGCCCTGGTTTGCCATCGATGCCGACACTGCGTTGGAACGGCTCGGCTCGACGGCTGCGGGGCTCTCCACCGCCGAAGCGGCTGCGCGCGCTGCCCGCCACGGCGCCAACCTGCTGCCGCGCGCACGCGGCGACACCGCCCTCGACCTGCTGTGGCGACAGATCGACAGCCCGCTGATCTGGGTACTGATCGCGTCGGGCGTGATCGCCATGGTGGTGGACCCGACCGGCGGCGTCGCAAACGGCCTGGTGATCCTCGCGGTGGTATTGCTCAACACGCTGATCGGCTTCGTGCAGGAGTGGAAGGCCGGCCGCGCGATCGAGGCGCTGGCGCAGTTGGTGCCCGAGAGCGTCTCCGCGCTGCGCGATGGCAAGAAGGTCACTTTGCTCGCGGCGGATCTCGTGCCCGGCGACGTGGTGAACCTCGCCAGTGGCGACCGCGTCCCCGCCGATCTGCGATTGTTGCTCTCGCGCAATCTGCATGCGGAAGAAGCTGCGCTCACCGGGGAGAGCGTGCCCGCGCACAAGTTCGCCGAAGCGGTCGCCGCCGACGCGGGCGTGGGTGACCGCTGCTGCATGCTCTTCGGCGGAACCGTGGTGACGGCCGGCACCGCGACGGCGGTCGTGGTGGAAACCGGCGCGGCCACCGAACTCGGACGCATCTCGCAGATGCTCGAATCGACGAACAGTCTCGAAACTCCTCTCACGCGCGCGCTGGCGGAGATCGGCCGCACCATCACGATCGCGATCGTCGTGCTGGCGGCGGCGATGCTCGCGGTCGGCACGGCGCGCGCGATGAGCGGTGGCGGCCTCGCGCTGATCCCGGCGCTGCGCGAGACGGCGATCTTTGCGATCGCGCTGGCGGTCGGCGCGATTCCCGAAGGTCTGCCGGCGATCGTGACGATCGCGCTTGCGATCGGCGTGCAGCGCATGGCGGCGCGCCGCGCGGTCGAGCGCAAGATGCCGGCGGTCGAGACGCTCGGCTCCACCACGGTGATCTGCTCCTACAAGACCGGCACGCTCACCCGCAACGAGATGACGGTGCAGGTGCTCTGGACGCCCGCCGGCGGTGTCTATACAGTGAGTGGTGTCGGCTACCAGCCCGAAGGCGAGCTCGGTCGCGACGGGACGCCGCTCGCGACGCTTCCTTTCGACGTGCACGAGCTGCTGCTGTGCGGCGCGCTCTGCAGCGACGCGTCGATCGCTTGCGACGTGAACCAGTGGCGGATCGTCGGCGATCCGACCGAAGGCGCGCTGGTCGTCGCGGCCGTGAAGGGGGAGCTCGCAGTCGAGGATCTGCGCCAGTACTTCGTGCGCGCCGACGTGCTCCCGTTCGAGAGCGAGAACCAGTTCATGGCGACGCTCCACAAACCGGCGGCGGCCGCCTTTGGCGCGACGGCGTCGCACGCGGGCGGATCGATCGTATTGAAGGGCGCCCCCGAAGCGGTGCTCGCACGTTGCGACGCCGCCGCAGGCGCGCCCCTCGACCCCGCGGCGGTGCTGCGCGAGGTCGCACGGCTGGCCGCAGAGGGGATGCGCGTGCTCGCGATCGCCGCGCGCTCGGTGGCGCAGGAGCACGACAGCATCGAGATGGAGCACGTTGCGAGCGGCTTCACGCTGCTCGGCCTCGAGGGCATGATCGACCCGCCGCGCCCCGAGTCGATCGACGCGATCGCGCGCTGCCACGGCGCCGGCATCACCGTCAAGATGATCACCGGCGACCATCCCGAGACGGCCGCGGCGATCGCTGCACAGCTCGGCATCCTGCCCAGCGATCCCGCCGCGCCGCGCGTCATCACCGGTGCGCAGCTCGCCGCGATGTCGGTGACCGAACTCGAGGACGTCGCCGTGCGGGCGAACGTTTTCGCGCGCGTCGCGCCAGAACACAAACTCGCGTTGGTGCGCGCGCTGCAGGCGCGCGGCGAAATCGTCGCGATGACCGGCGACGGCGTGAACGATGCGCCCGCGCTGAAGCAGGCCGACATCGGCGTCGCGATGGGCATCACCGGAAGCAGCGTCTCGAAGGATGCCGCCGCGATCGTGCTGACCGACGACAATTTCGCGTCGATCGCCGCGGCGGTCGAAGAGGGTCGGCGCGTCTACGACAACCTGATCAAGAGTCTTGCCTTCGTGCTGCCGACGAACCTCGGGCTCGCGATGATCCTGATGGTGGCCGTCGCGTTCTTCCCGTTCGCGGAGTTCGAGCGGCTCGTGAACGGTGTCGCGCAGCCGGTGCGCGAACTGCTGCTGCCGATGCTTCCCACGCAGATCCTGTGGATCAACCTGGTCGCGACCGTCGCGCTGGCGTTGCCGCTCGCGTTCGAGGCGAAGGAGCAGAACGTGATGGCGCGGCCGCCGCGGAGCCCCGCGACACCGGTGCTGTCGGGCTTCGTCATCGTGCGCACCTTCGTCGCCGCAACGCTGATGTGTGCGGGCGGGGTGGGGCTCTTCTATTGGGAGTACGCTGGCGGGCTCTCGCTCACCGCCCGGGCAGCGGATGGCGCGGCCTCTGCGGCGATCGCGCTGGCGAAAGCGCAGACGATGGCCGTCACCACCGTCATCGCGTTCCAGATCTTCTACATGCTGAATTGCCGCTCGCTGCGCGGCACGCTCGCCTCGGTGGGATTCTTCAGCAACGGGACGGTGTTCATCGGGATCGCTGCACTGCTCGCGCTACAGGCCTTGTTCATCTACGCGCCGGTCATGAACACGATCTTCGGATCGGCACCACTCGCGCCGATCGATCTGCTCTGGGCCACGCTGACCGGCGCGATCATCCTGCCGGTGATCACGATCGAGAAATGGGATCGCAACCGCCGCCTCGCGCGCCGCAACGGCCTGCGCGCCTAGCAGCCTGCCAACAGCCCGACCCGAGAGCTTCGTCGTTGCTGCGAGCGCGCGGGCGGGGGACTCGTCCGAAACGTCCTCGGCGGCGGCCGTCGCAGCTCCGCGGCGCGAGTCCGTGGCGCCTGCGGGTTGTTTCGGCCGAGTCCCCCGCTCCCGCGTCCGACGCATCGCCTCGTTGGAGACGGGATCGATCTTGGATCGGTCCCGTGGGCCGTCTCACTCGTACATCGGGCGCCGATCGCGCAATCGCAGCCAACCTTTGCCGATCCGATAGACCAGCCAGAGCGTCACGGTGACGAAGATCCCGATCGAGATCGGGATGAACACCAACGTGAAGACCAGCAGCGCGGCCAGCAGCATCCACCCGATCGAGAACCAGAACGTCCGGATCTGCCAGCGGTAGTGCGACTCGACCCAGGTGCCGCGCGCGTCGCTGCGCTTCACGTAGTTCAGGATCACCGCGACGATCGACGGAATCGAGCCGACGAAGGAGCCCACGACTGTCGCCGAGCCGACGATCCCGACGACGATCGCCACCGTGTGCAGCGCGTAGACGAGATTCGCGACGGTGAGCACCGAAGGCAGCGGCTGGGGTCCGGTCGGTTCGGGCCGGGACATGCAGAGACTCTCCTTGGACGGGGCACGGTCTCAGATACTCTCGCACAGAACTGTGACTGCGTGCAGTGAAATACGCAGGCGCATGTCGGTCGGATGACCTGACCTGACACATGCTGCTGGCATCTTCGGTCTGGGCCGTCGGGAGTGGCGGCGCGTTCGTTCCGCGCAAACGGCGTGCGCGCGGGTCCCGTCTCCGCCGCGCGGGCCACCCGTCGCACGCGCAGTGGATCGCTCAGCTGCCGCGCGGCTGCTCCAGCGTCGAATCGATGTAGCGCAGCAACCCCTCGCGCAGCCGATCCATGTCGAGATCCTTCGCGGTGGTGCGCGTGCCCTGACCGCCGTAGAGCGCGCCGCTGCGCGGGATCGGCTGCGGGGGCGCCTTTGCATACGCGACCGCATCGGCGAGATCGACGCCGAAGCGCTCGGCTACGCCCAGCTGCGTCTGCGGCCCGGTCACGCACATGTGGATCGCGCTCGGGAATTGCTGGCCGTTGAAGCGCCAGCCGCGCTGCTTCATGAAATCGTTCACGTGGTAGATGTCGAACGCGTCCGACGTGAACGAGAAACAGAAGGTCGGGCTACCCATCATGCGTAGCTCGGGCTGCTTGCGCACCTCGGTCTGCATCGCGAACGCCGTCTCGAAGACCTTGCGAGCCTTGTCGAGATATCCCTGTCGGCCGAGCGACACCATCACGGCCCAGGTCGCTGCGATCAGGCCGCCGGATCGCGAGCCGCCGATACCGGGCGAGGCGTACATGCCGCCCTTCCAGTCGGGGCGGGCAAAGTACAGATGCCGCCGCAGCGACTTGTCGCGGAACAGCAGCAGCGAGGTTCCCTTGGGCCCGTAGCCGTACTTGTGGGTGTCGGCCGAGATCGTCGTGACGCCCGGATGTCGGAAGTCGAAGGGCGCGATGTCGTAGCCGAGCTGCTCGCCCCACGGCAGGATGAAGCCGCCGAGGCAGCCGTCGACGTGCAGGCCGACACCATGCTCGATCGCGAGATCGGAGAGCGCGCCGATCGGGTCGATCGTGCCATATGGATAATTTCCCGCCGATCCCACCAGCAACACCGTGTTGCGATTGATGTGCCTGCGCACGAAATCGACGTCGACGAGCGTGGACTTCGGGTCGACCGGCGCCGCGATCACCTTTACGCCGAAGTAGTGCGCGCCCTTGTCGAACGCCACGTGCGCGGTCTCGGGCAGGATCATCTCCGGCGCGGTGATGCCCTTCTCGGCACGGCCCCACTCGCGGTGCGTGTAGATCGCCGAGATGATGCTCTCGGAGCCGCCCGAGCCGATCACGCCGCAGGGCTCTAGCCCGCGATCGCGCGCGGCTTCGCCGTGCAGCATGCCGAGCGTCATCGCGATGATCTCGGACTCGAAGCGCGTCTGGCTCGGACACATGTCGCGCTGCAGCACGTTCACGTACGAGAAGTGACCGTAGGCTTCGGCGATCAGGTCGTAGATTTCGCGATCACCGCAGTAGATCGTTCCCGAGCAGCGGCCGTCGGCCCAGACACTGTCCTCCGCGCGCGCGATCTGCTCGAGCTCGCGGACCACCGCCGCGGCGCCGAGTCCCTGTTCGTCGAACGCGAAGCGCGGCTTCGCGGCACTCTTCGTGGTGTCAGCCATTGGAGCCTCCCGTGGGTCCGCCAAAGACGGGCCCGAGTCGTTCGTGGGCCAGCACGAAGCGTGCGGCCATGTCGTCGTAGAGCGCGCGGTGCTCGGCGCGCGGCTCGTAGCAGCGGCGCACGGCGAGTAGCGCGCCGGCGCCGTCGAGATCGACGCGCCCGAGTCGATGAAACGCCAGCAGCGCCGCGCCGCGGCAATTGGTCAGCGTAGGCTCGGTGAGTTGCCGCACCGGACGATTGCAGACATCCGCCAGGATCTGGGCCCACGCATCCGAGCGCGCGCCGCCGGCGGCGAAGACGAGCTCGTCGTGTCGGCGCTCCGTCAGCGCTTCGATGTGTGGCAGCATCCAGCGCAACTGGAACGCGACGCCTTCGAGCGTTGCGCGCACCAGATGCGCACGCGTCGTCGCGAGGCTCATGTTGAGAAAGGCGCCACGCGCCTTCGCGTCGCCGGCGGGCGCCCAGATCCCGGTGAGCCAGGGCAGGAACAGCACGCCGCCTGCGCCGGGGGGCGTGCTGTTCGCGACCGCATCGAGTTCGGCATAGGCGTTTTCGCAGCGGTGATCACCGAGCCCGTCGCGGGCATGGATCAAGCCCTCGAGCACGAACTCGAGCGCCTTGCCGGCGAGGCCGCCCTCGGCCATCAGCACGTGACGGTCCGGGATCGGCGCCGGCTGCGTCAGCAGGAAGTGGCGCAGATCGGAGCGCATCGAATCGACCAGCGTCGTCGGCACCAGCGTCGTGCCGATCGAGACGCCGAGCCGATCGCCCAGATGGCTCGCGGTGCCGAAGGTCAGCGCCTGCGTATCGTTGATCGCGGAGAACACGCGAATCCCGCGCGGCAGCCCCCACGCCGCAGCGTGTTCCGGCAGCAGCGTGCCGACGATCGCATCGGGCGCGACCAGCTCCGGCAGCTTCGCGCGATCGACGCCCGACGCCTCGAGGATCGCGTCGCAATAGCCGCCCGCGCTTCCGCGCCGATTGTCCGTCAGCAGCAGCGGGAACAGCGTGCAGACGTTCGCGGTGACGCGACCAGTGAGGCGCGCCGTCAGGTAGTCCATCGGCTCGACGTAGGCGTGCGCCGCAGCATGCATCGCGGGGCGCTCGTTCTGGAACCAGAGCCAATGCGCGAGCGAATCGGCGCCGCCACCACCTGACGGCATTCCGTGTCGGTCGAGCCAGAGCTTCCAGAGTTCCGGGCGGCGACCGGTCAATTCGCGCGTCAGCGGCCCACCGCGCGTGTCGAGATAGAGCACGAGCGGCCCGACTGGACGTCCGGCGGAATCGACCGGAACCAGCGACGAGTACTGGCTCCCGCACAGCACCGCCTCGATCCGCGCGCCCGCTCCCGGCGCCGACTCGAGAGCGCGCGTGATCGAGCGGCCGAGCGCGCGCCAGATCTCTTCGGGGTTTTCCTCGACGCCGCCGTCCGGCAGCATCTGCATCGTGATCGACTCGGTCGCCGAGCCGACCGCGCAGCCCTGCGCATCGACGAGCGCGACGCGAACTCCGCTGCTGCCGAGGTCGATCGCGAGGATCAGCGGGGAATGGGAGGAGAGGGGGTCGCTCACGGAAGCGGGAGGATCGATCGGGCGAGAGGGGGAGTCAAGCGCGCCGTCCGATCGCGCGCGCGGACGGTTCCGATGGGGCGAGCCGCGATACTGTTGCGGTGGATGCAACGGAACCAACCGAGCCGCACCGCCGAAGCGACCGCGTTCCAGCGCGCGACCGAGCATCAGCGGCCCGCGCGGCAGCGCATCGTCGATGATCCCTGGGCGGAGCAGTTTCTGCGTCCCGGTCTGCGCGCTGCGCTCACCGCCTATCGGAGCAGCGTCGTGCTGAAGGGCGCCGACGATCTGCTCGGGTTGACACCGTTCGTGGTGATGCGCCATCGCTACATCGACGACCGGCTCGACGCCGCGCTGCGCGCGGGTGTCGAGCAGGTGGTGGTGCTCGGCGCGGGTTACGACTCGCGCGCGTTTCGCTTCGCGGATCGGCTCGGCGCGCGTCCGGTCTTCGGGGTGGATCACCCCGCAACGCAGGGGCGCAAGGAGCGCATCCTCGCCGCGCTCGGCAAGCGGCGCGCGCTGCCCCGCGTCGATGTGCGGCGCGTATCGATCGACTTCCAGCGCCAGCCGCTCGAGAAGCGGCTCGCGAAGGTCGGCTTCGATCCCGCGCGCAGCAGCTTCTTCATCTGGGAAGGCGTCTCGATGTACCTCACGCGCAAAGCGGTGAAGGCGACGCTCGGGACGCTCGCGCGGATCGCACCGGGCGGCAGCGAGCTGGTCTTCGACGCGTGGTTCCTGCTCGACGAACCAGACCTACGCGCCACCGCGTATCGCCTGTCGGCAAACCTGCTCCACGTGCTCGGCGAGCCGGTGACGTTCTCGCTGCACCCGGAGGACGCCGGGCCGTTCCTCGCACGGCAGGGCTTCTCGCTGCTCGAGATCGCGCGCGCACACGATCTCGAGCAGCGCTACGCGCGCCGTCCTCGCCGCCATGTGCATCCCGCCTGCTACCTCGTGCATGCGGCGATCGCGTGACCGCGCTGTTGGCTAGCTTCGTCGCGACGAGAAACCACTTCGGGGTGAACCGCACGTGACGCGCCCGCCCAGACCGTCATCCGAGTTCTGGCCGGCGCCCGGGGCTCGCCCGAGCGTGAGAACGCGAGCGGTCGCGTTCCTCGAGGCGACGCGCGAGGTCGAGATCGCCGCCCTCGAGACTGCGATCGCCGATGGAGGCGGTGAGGTGCTCCAGCGAGCGGACGGGATCGTGATCGCCGCGTTCGGATCCGCCTCCGCATGCCTTCGCGTGTGCGCGTCGCTGCCGGACGGTGTGCGCGTGGGCTCGAGCTGCGGCGACGTCCTGTATGAGGATGGGTTGGTCTACGGTCTGCCCGTCATCGAAGCGAGTCGGCTGATGGACTTCGCGGCGCCCGGCCAGATCGTCTGCGCGCAACGGCTCGTGGGCGTCGGCGACTTGCCGATCGAATCGTTCCGCAGTCTCGGTGAACTCGAGATGCGGGGATTCGAAGCACGCCTTCCGGCGTGCGAGCTGCTGCGTCGTTGATCAGCCGGCGCGCAGCCGGCTCGCCCGCTCGCTGACGGTCGCGAGACCCAGCGCCGCTGCGGCGGAAGCCGCCGCTTCGAGTGCCGCGCAGCCCCTCGGGTCGTCCGAGCCGAAGCATGCGAAGCGCAGCTCCGCGAGGTCGACACGCGTGCGTGCCAGCCAGGTGACGGCGCCGAGCTTCTCGTTCGCGTGCTCGGCCGCGAGGAGCCAGCGCTCGGCGTCCTGCGGACGATCGAGCAGGCGGCAGAGCAACCCGACGTAGCGGGCGACCGATCCCATCGTGGCGAACATCATGTTGCCGTGCTGCTCCGCGTAGGGGACGAGTCGATCGAGCAACTCTCGACCGGACTCGACATCAACGAGGTGCGCTGCCGTCGCGGCGATCTGGCACATCGTCGGCAGCCAGAGCATGTCGACGGGAATGCTGGACAGCGCGCCCGCAGCGATCCGCGCGGCGATCGGGGCCGCCAGCGGGTCGAGTCCGAGATCGCAGCAGCGGAATGCGATGGAGGAGAGATTGAAGGGAGGCAATTGCTCGTGATGCCTCGCCAGACGTTCGATCCGAGCCCGCGCCAGAGCGGGCGGCTTCCGCTCGAAGTCGAGCCAGAACCGTTGCGCGGCATACTGCGCGTCGACGTCGGGCTGGCCGGTTCGATGGCCGAGCGCACGCCCGGACTCGATCGCTGCATCCGCGTCGGCGAGACGTCCTTCCAGCAGCGCCACCGTGGACTCGCTGATCAACAGCATCCAACGGACGATCGGCTGATCGATCTCCGTGGCGAGGACTCGCTGGGAGATGATCGCGCTCTCGAGCGCCGCGCGGTCGCCCGAGCGGATGTACGTGAAAACCTCCGTGCCGGCGCTCTCGAAGCGCAGCAGCGGGTCCGGGCTCGAGAGCGCGAGATCCGCCAGTTCGTGGGTGGTTCGCAGGCGCTCCCCGATCGGATCGAACACCGTCCACTGTCGGCGTGTGAGCACCTGGGCGACCAGCTCGTCGTCGTGCGCTTCTCGCGCGACGGCGATGGCCTCGTCGCTCGTCCGCCGACTCTCGTTGCGGTCCTCGGCCCAGACCAGCTCGACGGCGAGCAGCGCGAGCAAGCGTGCGCGCATCGGTGTGCAGCCGGTTCCGATCTGCTCGAGCGCCGCGCGGAGCCGAGCGACATGCCGGGCGTCGACACGCAACGCATGGCTGAAGGTGCCCCGGTAGCTCGCGAGCAGCGCGCGTCCGGCCCGTTCTCCGTCGCGCAGCTGCACGGCGAGTTCGGCGGCGTCGACCAGCAGCGCCCGATGCGATGGATCCCCCATTCGGCGCAGCGCTTCGCCGCGTCCGATCATCCGGTCGCAGCGCAGGCCGGGATCGGCCCCGGCGCCCGCCAGCTGCAATGCCTCGGCGAATAGCTCCGCCGCCTGCTCGTTCGCGTACTGGTCGAGCGCGCAGCGAGCAGCCTCGGCGGCATAGTGAGCGGCGCGGTCGCGGTAACCGAGGGCCGCCGCCGCTGTGAAGTGTCGGGCGAGGTCGGGGATCAGCGAATCGTCGGACGCGTCGCGCCGCCCTTCGAGCAAGAGCGCCGCGCTCTCGTGCATGCGAGCCAGCCGCCCGGCTCCAATCGACTCGTAGAGCGTGTCGCGCGTCAGCGCGTGGGAGAACCGGTAGCGAAGCGCGCGGCGATCCACTTCGCGCAGCAGACCCGCTCGCTCGGCAGTTTCGAGCGCGTCGTAAGTGCGGTCCGCATCGCCGAGCAGCGCCGAGAGCAGCGCCCCATCGAACTCCTCGCCGAGCACCGAGGCCGTCTCGAGCACGCCGTGCACGGCGGGATCGAGACGATCGACGTTCGATCGCAGCGCGGCGCGCACGCTCGCCGGCAGATCCGCACCGTCCGCGTTCGCGTCGGCGTCGCGGCGGAGCAGCGCGCCGACATGGAGCGGATTGCCGCCGGTGACCAGGTGGATCGCACCCGCCAGCGCCAGCGCCTGCGGCGTCACGGCACCTTGTTCGACGAGTTGCGCGACGTCTTCTTTGCGCAGGCCCGCGAGTTCGAGCACGGACACCGAACCGGCGCCCAGCGACTCGTGGCCCCACTGCTGGATCGCAACGGTGCGCTCGTCACCGGGACGCTGGGTCGTCACGATGAGCACCCGGCTGTCGGCGAGCATCCGCAATGCATGGCGCAGCAGTTCGAAGGTCGGGTTGGTCGCGAAGTGCAGCGAGTCGAGAACGAGGAGCACGGGATCATCGAGTGCCGCGGTGGCGATCCACTCGCCGACCGCGTCGTAGAGGCACAAGCGCTCGGTCTCGGCGTCCGAAGGCGTCGGTGGCGGCAGGTCCGGCACCCATTCCGCGAGTTCGGGTACGAGTCGCACCAGTTCGCCGCTCCGCGGTCCCAGCCGGATCGCAAGATCTTCGACGCTCTCCATCCAGGAGCGCAGTGCGCGCGCGATCGGCTCGTACGGAATGGCGAGGTCCTCGTGCGCGGAGCCGAACAACACGACCACACCCTGCTCGATGGCCTCGCGTGCGAACTCCGCAATCAGGCGGGTCTTGCCGATGCCCGCATCGCCCTGCACGACCACGAGCCGCGGATCCCCTCCGACCGCGGCGCGCAACGCTCCGCGCAGCGCGGTGAGTGGCTTCTCGCGGCCGACGAAGTGCGTATGTTCGAGCGTCCGCAACGCCGGTGCGATGTCGAGGCGGAACTCCGCGCCGCGGATCGGCTGCCACTCGATCACGAGCGATCCGGCAGCGATCACGCGGGTGCGTAGCGCTTCTCGACTTCCGATCAGCTCGATGGCGCACTGGCTGGCACGGATCTCGCCTCCCGCGGCGGCGTCGCAGAGCGCGGTCGCCTCTCGTTCGACAGGCCCGTCGCACGCACCGTCCGCCAGCAGCACTTCGCCGCCGCTCAATCCGATCCGGACGCTGACGACCGCGAGGCGCTGCGGCCGGTTGTTTTCGCGATCGATCGCTTGCTGGATCGCGATCGCGGCGCGAGCGGCGGCGGATACGCTCGGAAACGCCGCGAGGATTCCGTCGCCGCGCCATTGCACGACGCGGCCGCGGTGTCGCGTGACCACCGACCGGAGCAAGCGCTCGTGATTGCGCCGGACGCCGTCGGCGCGCTGGTCGCCGAGTCGCGCGCGGAGCTGCGTCGAACCCACGATGTCGGTGATCAGGATGCCGGCCAGCGTCGCGGCGGCCGGCATGCTCACGGGCGAATCCGTGGGACGCGGCCGCTGCGCAGCGCGTCGGCTGCCCGCGTTGCGGCGCCGGGATGGCGGAACGTGTAGCCCTCGATCGCATCGATCGCGGGGGAACCGGTGAGCGCGAATGCCGCGAGCTTGCCGCCCGTCACGGCGCTCTCGAAGGCGCCGACGTTGATGCCGGTGTAGATCCAATCGCCCGCGACGACCAGGTTCGCGTAGTCGGTATCCCAGGCATCGAGACGACCGCGTGCGCTTCCCGCCTGCGCTTGCACGTAGGCCTCGGTCGGTCGCGTGTTGGCGCGCACGTACTGATCGAGGATCCGCTGCTTTCCGACGTGTCCGCTTCCGGCCGGCGAGAAGAGCAACGCGAAGTCGATCTGACCGGGATGGCTGGCATCGGGCGGACGCGGCCGCGCCCCCGGAAGGAAATGGCCGAGGAGGCGCAGCGTCTCGAGCGCCGCCGTTCGCACGTCTTCTCGTTCGAGCGGTCGGGAAGCCTCGCCCGGCGGATGCTTGGGTGCGAGCGGTCCGCACAGGTAGAACAGTCCGTGCGGTCTGTCGGCGGCGGGCCAGCCTTCGAAACGGATCAGGTCGTCGAAGCCAACCATGCCGTTCAGCGGATTCGGGAAAGACGCGCTCGCGTAGCGCTCCGGATCGGTTCGCGGCCAACCGAGTTCCTTCGTGTCCTTCGTCAGCCAGATCTGCGCCGCCTGGGTTGCCGTGACCGATGTGTGTTGGGTCACGCGCAGCCATCGCTGCTGCAACATCGCGTCGCCAACCAGCGGAATCATCGACGGCGGGATCGCCCAGACCACGTAGTGGAAGCCGGTGCCGCGCGTCAGGTCGAACGTGTTCGCGCGGATCGGGTCTTCCCACGCCTCGAAGTCGCGAGCCGACTTGCTGCCCGCGAGGCGCTCCCAGATCGGCTCGTTCGGCCACACCCCGAAGTTCGCAGACCGCGCAACCGGATCGTAGTTCGTGCCCGGACACGCTTCGGCCTGTTTCTCGAAGGTCAGCGTCTGCACGACCCGTTCGGATCCATCGAGCGCCGAGCCGACCGCCGTCAGGCGGTGGAAGAACTCGAAGTCGACGCGGCGCGCTTTCAACGCCAGGTACAGCGGAAGAATCGAGGTTTCGCCGGTGCCCGCGGCCATCAGGTAGAAGTACTCGCCGCACCCGGTCACGCTGCGCAACAGCCAGCCGAGCCACGACGCCGCGGAGAGCGCGGGCTTGGCGCCGGCGGAGGCGTCGCCATGGGGGTACGCGAACAGCATGTTGGCGACCGATTTCACGGCCGCGGAGTCGAGCGTAGCCTGCGACGCATGATGGCGGCCGAGCCACGCCCGGTAATCTTCGTGGTCGAAGTCATCGAGATCGCGGTCCGGGAACAGCAGCCCATCGGCGATCAACCCGCGCAGCACGGTTGTGTAGAGGTCGAGTGCGGTCGTCGCGCTGAACGCCGCGAGATCGCCACTGCGCGTCGCAGTCTCGAATGCCGGCGCGAGCAGATCGCCGAGTGGCGCCAGGATCTGCTGCACGAGGCCGGTCCAAGCGAGGATCAGCGCCTCTACCGCGGCCAGTGGCGAGTCCACCGAGAGCTCCACGGCAGAGCGGAGCGCGGCCTCGATCCCCTGATGGATCGTTCGCGCGGTCGCCGCGGTCTTGTCGCCGGGTGCGACGAGGTCGTTCTCGTCGAGTTCGTCGATCGGACCCGCGCGACCGCGCCGGAGCATCTGCTCGAGGAGCCCGCGACCGATCGCCAGCGGACTCGGATCGCCAAAGGGACCGCTCCGCCACGGAACGCCCGGGAAGTGGGGGAGGTGGGACCGACTCGATGACCATTTCCCATTGATGTGTTCGACGCCGAGCGTCAACGAAGAGCCGAGGAATGCGGTCTTCATCGTCTTCACCGGCAGCAGCAGGCGGTCGGCCGCCGACAGCTCGGCGTACACCTGCTCCATCATCCGCCAGGTATTGAAGTAGAAGTTGCAGAAGCCGTGGATGCCGTGTTCTTCGATCCGATATCCCATCTTCGGGTCGCGACCCGTGGCGCCCTTGCCACCCAGCCGCCAGCCGAGCTGGTACACCGTGATGCTCTCGAACTTGTCCTGCCAGTTGTCGTCGTTGGTCAGATGGAATGCGGCGGAGAGACCTGCGGGGCCGCCGCCGATGATGGCGATCTTCGGCTTGCTCATCTGCGAAGCTCCTCGCGGTTGGCAGGAGCCTACCACCTCAGCCCCTGACGCGGACGTAGCCGGCGCAACCGCCGACCGCGCCGCACGGCTCGCGACACCGCCCTGCGCGACGATCGATTCGCAACACCGGAATCGTGCGCTCAGGGCCCGTCTCGCGAAGCGGCATTGCAGTCGCATCGGATTGGTGCCGACTCTCTTCGCGGCATCGCGGATCCCCGTTCACCAGCGCCGCGGCGGGTGGGAACGGCTACCGTGCACAGCCCCACCAAGGAGATCGAGACATGAGCGAGACGGATCAGGACATGCGCCGCGAACTCGAGCGGCTCAAGGCCGAGAACGAGTCGCTCAAGGCGACGAACCGCAAGGTCATGCGACTGCAGGTGAGCGAGAAGGGCGGCGTCTCGCTCTACGGGATCCGCCGCTTCCCGGTGACGTTCTACAAAGAAGAGTGGGATCAGATTCTCGGCATGGGCGACGAGATCCGTGTCTTCATTGGCGAGAACGAGAGCAAGCTGAAGAAGCCGCGCGGCGCGGAGTAGGCGCGCGACTCACGGCGTTCCGCGCGGACCGGGTGGCAGGAACAGCGAGAGCGACGCCATCGTGGCATCGTCGCCGTCGACGTCGCGGTCACCGTCGAGATCGAGGTTTGCGTCGTAGCGATGCGCGGCGATCGCGCGTTCGAGCGCGTCGAGATCGGGCGTCGCGCCGGGGGCCATCGGCCCCCAGCCCGCCGTGACGCGACCGTCGTTGTCGAAGTCGGCGTCGCAGAGGTTGCCGTAGCCGTCGCCGTCGGTGTCGCGTTGGTCGCGGTTCGGCATGTGGACGCAGTTGTCGCGCGCGTCGGGCACGCCGTCGCCGTCGTGATCGTCGCCGACCTGCAATCGCACATCGCTCGTCATCAGCGGATCGCCGACGTAGAAGTTCATCCACGACAGATACGGCACGCTGCGCTGGAACGACTCGACCGCGGTGCTGCCTTCGAAGTAGTTGCGAAACAAGATCGGCGCGCGCGCGAGGCCGATCAGCATCGGCTCGAACGCGTTGGCCGCGACGCCGCAGGCCCCGAGGTGGACGAGGTCGGCGGCGAGCGATTGATCGTAGACCGGGACAGGCGTCACGAAGGTGCGTCCGTTGGTGCTGACGAGGTCCACCGCGACCGAGCGCGGCACGAAGCGGCCGGGCAGGGGTTTGCCGCCGATCATGCCGTAGAACGGCGCCTTGCCGCTGTGGCTGTCGTTGCTGCCCCATGACGCGTAGCCGAGTAGCGGCGTCGGACTCGCGACGAAGCGGTCGCTCTGGTCGTGCAGCACGGAGACGCCGCGGCCGCGCAGCAGCGACTCGATCGGGCGCAGCAGTACGTCGTTGCCCGCCCGCCGGCCGGGCAGCGCGTGCGGATCCTCGTCGACCAGCACGGTTCCGCCGCCGGACGGGGCCTGCGCGCAGTCGAGCAGCGACTTCACGTCGACCGGGATGCCGCTCGCGGGGTCGAGCGGAGTCTGGAAGCCGGCGAGGCGCGCCACCAGATAGCGAAGCGGCGCGTTCGGATGCGCGGCGCGCCAGGTGGCGAACGGGACGGACGAATCGAAGTACGGGTTCACCGTCTCGCCGCTTGCACCGATGCCGCCGGCGCCGACGAGATTCGAGAACAGCACCGCCAGTTCCGCGTCCACCGACGCGCGCGGGCAGTCGCGCAGGAACGCGCCGTCGAAGGCACAGACCCGCGGCGCATAGCGGTGCGGTATGCCGCTCGCGAGCACGATCACCTCGATCGAATCGACGAGCCCGTGCTGCCGCAGGAATGTTTCGAGCGGCACGCGGATCTGGTCATCGAAGGCGGTCTTGCTGGTGATCATCTCCTGCACCGAGTTGCCGAGCTGCACGTCGGCGAGCGGGATCTGGAGCGTCACGACGTTCGCCGCCGGAACGTTGCGCGCACGGCGGTAGTAGGTCCCGATCGCCACCGAGACGGGGCTCGCCCCGTTCACGACGATCAGCACCTCGGGATGCGCCGGCGACTCGCGGATCGGATCGGCCGCCGAGCCGGAGACCGGCAACGCGAACAGCACGGCGAGAAAGAGCTTCGCGCCGCGCGCGGCGATCGACGGGGAAGAGCGCATGCCGCGAGTCTAGTGCGGGTGGGACGCGGGCGAACGCGGTCGCGAAGGGGTTACAGCTGAATCGTGCTCAACGACAGCGCGGTCTCTCCGTACGCGCCATACGACGAGACCTTGTACACGCCCGGATCTTCCCAGCGCAGGTACCAGAGTCCCAGCGTGACCCTCGTCTGGGCCGGGGTGGAGCGTTTCAGCTCGGTGCTCAGTTCGAAGCCGATGCCGTCCTGGCCGTCGTCGCCGCACTCCTGGATGTAGTGGACCGATTCCGTCGCACCCACGATTTCGTGGTCGCCAAACGGGATGCGGCAGACGCGCTCGTACGAGCCGAGTTCGTCGGAAAGGCGCCACAGCCAGATGCCTTCGACGTTGCCTTCATCGACGCCCTCGAGCTGGACCCACACGCGCTTCGTCTCACAGCCGAAGAGCGGCAACAGGCAGAGCACCCACGCCGCGATGCTCAGGCGAAAAGTCCGCTTCACCACAGAGGTCCTCCGGCAATGGGACCACAGCGGTCTCGGACCCAGTGGCTCGCCCCTCTTGCGGCGGCGAACCCTGCGCTCCCGGCCTTGAATTCGGTCCGGCAACGCGACCACTGTGTGCGCGGCGTCACCAGCGATCCCGCGATGGCCAGGGTGCTGAGATGCGTGCGCGTCGCTCTCGAAACCGAGACCACGGTGGCCCGAGAAACGAGCGGATGGGCACCTCCGCTGCGCA
Source organism: Deltaproteobacteria bacterium (assembly GCA_031362725.1). Lineage (GTDB taxonomy): Bacteria > Myxococcota_A > UBA9160 > UBA9160 > PR03 > PR03. The sequence continues at coordinate 35,256 of JANLTC010000384.1, forward strand.
TTCGATTCGTTCGAATTGCGCCTCGATCGACGCACTAAGGAGTCAATCCCCGAGGCCGCGCAAGTCGACCGATTGCGATTGCCGTCCCAAGTGCCGGAGTCGCGGGCGAGGCCGCAGGACCGAGCGAACTGCTGGGACGCTCCCGAGCGTGTCCGTGGGCCGCGGGGCCGTCGATGCGATCAACGCCTGGGCAGCAGGAACAGCTCTAGAGCGCCCATTCTATTGCCGCCCAGTCGCGGTCGCTAGCGCGGCGCGTGCTCGGATGACGAGTGCATGACCGCGACAGACGCATGCAATGGGAAACGCTCCGAGGCCGATCATCGCGGCCCGCCCCGCTTTTGCGGGGCGCATACCGTGCAGCGACACGGGGCCACCGGTCCAGGCGCCGACGCCGTGCGCCGCGCCGTCCGCGACTTCGACAGCCGCGTCCGTGCGGCGCTTGCCGCGAACGACGAGCGCACCGAGCGACGTGATCGCGACGAGCGCAAGCGCCGCGGTGTTCGGTTCGGGGATCGGTAGCGAGACCATCGCCATGTCCAACACGCCGCCGGTCTGCGCGAAGCCGAACGGCAGCACACTCTGCGTGCTCGTCGCGGGCGTCCGATCCACCGCGCCGAGGCCGGACTGCGACGGCGCCACGTAGACGCGCCCTGCTGCGTCCACCTCGACCGCGTTCCAACCCGAGCTGCCCGGGAAGGCGGTCGCGAGGTTTCCGAGGATCGCAGCGACGTTGGTCGTCGCGGGATCGACGTCGCGAAGCTGCGCGGGATTGGCGAAGCCGTCGATCACGACGTAGGAGCCGTCCTGGTCGAGCGCCACGTCGATCGGCAGGCCGACGCCTTCGTAGACTTCGATCGTCGGGGGCGTTCCGGGATCGATGCGGACGACGACGCCCGGTCCGAATCGGCGCGTCGCCACGGCGATGATCGAGCCGGACGCGTCGACGACCATCTGCCCGAATCCCTGGAAGGTGTCGTTCTGGTAGTACGACGTGACGGCCTTCGTCACCGGATCGCGTCGCGCGAGGATCGCGAAGTTACCGGTGATCTCGAAGCGATAGCCGCTGAAGTAGACGGCGCCATCGACCGGGTCGATCGCGATGTCGCTGAGCGAGTCGAGTCCGGTGGCTTCGAGCGCGTCGAGATCGAACGACTCGAATTCGAGCGCTGCCGGATTCACGCGGAAGGTCGGCAGCCACGCGCTCCAGATCGAGCCATCGGGCGCCGCAGCCATCCCGGTGTAGTACTCGCTCGGTAGGCAGAGCATGGTCTGCATCTGCCCCGGCGGTCCGGGTTCCACGCGCACGATCTGCTGCTCGCTGCCGAAGGCCTCGAACGGGTGCGGCTGCGTGCCGATCGCGGCGAGCCAGGGCCCGGCGGGCGGCTGGGGCACCGCGGCGACGAGCAGCTCGTCGCGCAAGTCGGAGCAGCCGGCCGATGTGCTGCCTTCGAGGCGGATCTCGGCGCGACACGCACTGACGTTGCCGGCGAACGAAATCGTGACGCGGCCGCTCGACGGGATCGTGCCGTCCCAGGCGATCGAGTGATTGCTGGCGTCGAAGACGATCCCCGGGCCCGTGGGCGGCGTCATGACGTTGAGGCCGCGGAGTGTGAGATCGATCGACGCGCCGGCGAGCGCTTGCCCGGCGTTCGACTGCAGCGTCACGTCGATCTGGGCGACGCCGTTCGGTCGCGTGAGCTGCACCTTCGAGTCGATCACCGGCGCGTCGAGACGCTGGGCGGGCGCGAGGTTCGACGCCTCCAGCTCGAGGTGCGCGAGCGGCTCGACCGCGAAGGACTGCGGCAGCGCCGACTTCCCGAGTTCGGTATTGCACGCATCGAACGCTGCGATCTCGTTGCCGAACTCGAGCTGTGTCGTCCGGGTTCCCGGCGGCACGCAGCTGTTCACCTGCGCAACGTACCGGATCGAAACCGTCTGCCCCGCGCCGACATCGCCGGTCCATGCGAAGCGACCATCCGTGGTGTCGACGAGGCCGCCGCCCGCATCGAGGGTGCGATCGAAGGAGGTCGCGGATCCAAAGGAGACACCCGTTGGTACGACCTCGCCGCTGCGGCCGAGCTTTACGTTCTCGACGCTGGTGCCGCTCGCGTTCCGCAGCGTGATGGTGTGAACGAGTTCGTCGCCGGGCCGCAGCGGCTCATGGTCCGGCACCGATGCGACACTCACTGCGAGCGCCGCGGTCGGCAGCGGCGTCGCCGTCACATCGATCTCGTTGCTGCTGGAGTAGCTGCGTCCGGCTAGCGGCGGCTCGTGGCTGATGTAGCCCTGCAGCAGGAAGTCGGCCGCGTCGCAGCCGACCGCGAACGTGACGCCGACCGATCCGCTCGCGCCCGGCGCGACGTCGCCGAGCACCCAGCGCACCGCGCCCGATGTTTCGTCGCCGCCGCCGGTCGCGGACACGAAAGTCGCGCCGAACGGCACCGGGATCTCGATCTCGACGCCGCGCGCGACGACGCCGCCGGTGTTCTCGTAGTCGAGCAGATAGCTGACGTTGTCCCCGATCTGCGCCGACGCGGGCCCGGAAATCGCCAGCGTGGTCTCCGGTTGCGGACATAGATCGAAAGAGCAGAAGTTCGCGCCCGGCTGCGGTGCGCCGCCTTGATCGGTGCACACGCTCGCTTCGAGCAGCGTGCAGGTGGGATTCCCTTCCGGGAAGCAGCACGGAGCCTCGACCGGCGGGGCCGGACACTCGCTACACGCCGTCGCGGCACCGAGATAGGTGCCGGAGCAACTCGCGGGCTGCAGCTGGGCGCAGGAGCCGCCGTCGAAACAGCACGCGCCGCTCGTATCGAGACAGTCCGCGAAGTCGGCAGAGTCGCGCACGACGTCGAATGGGTTCGTCACCTCGACCGTCACGTTGCCGGCCGTCGCGGCGGTCACCGCCGCGTGCAGCTGCTCGCTCGAGTCGACGATCGGGAACCCACCCGGGTTGATCACGACGCCGAAGTTGGGGCCCGGGCACAGGTCGATCAGCCGATAGTCGGTTTCGCCTGAGATCGGCAGGTCGTGTTGCAGGAAGGCCTGCGTGCCCGATGGCGAGACCTCGATGAAGCCGAGCCCGTCCTTGAAATCGAAGTTCGGACCGCTGACGACGCCGGTCGAGAGATCGACCCAGATCAGGTTGAGGAAGCCGAACTCGTCCGCGTTCGTGACGAAGAGCGCGACGCGCCGCGGTGAAACGCCGAGATGTCCGGTGCAGTCGAGCCCGAGCCCGTTGAACGCGCAGGTGCCGGTATCGTAGAAGCCGGGCGGGCGGAGGATTCCGTGCGGGATGCAGAGGCCCGTGAGAATCGGCTCGAGCCGGTTGTCGCTCAATGAAGCTGGCAAGTGGTAGAAGTAGACGAGCGTACCGTTGGAGTTGCAGGTGCCGCCGAATGCGTAGACGATCGTGCGACTGGGCGTGAGCCGCAGCGAAGAGATCGCCGCATTCGGAATGCCGGTCTGCCCGGTCGGGCGCAGGAACAGCGACTCGGCGGTGCTGTCGCCGTCGCGGTCGATGCGGATCAGGTTGCCGTCGTAGAAGATGCCGAGCGACGACGTCACCGGATGGATCCACCACGACTGGAACGGCACGAAGTCACCGAGCAGCGCCTTCGCACTGACCGGCGCCGGCAGCAGCGCAGCGGCGAAGCCGATTGCGAAGAGCAACGCGGTCGCGAGACGTGAATGGGGATCGGTTTGGGTCATTGCGGTTCTCCACCGGCGAGACTAGTCGGGCGCACGCGGACGCGGCGTCGCCAGGATTGGGGACGCCGCGCGATTCCTGCGAAGTCGCGCGCGCTCGCAGGCGCTGCGCGGGCGGATCAGCCGCCGAGTCGCGATGCGATGCGGCGCAGCAGCCGCTGGATCGGATAGCGCTCCGGGTCGGCCGACTGCAGTGTGCGCAGATCGCCGATCTGCGTCTCGACGGCGCGCTGCACTTCGCGGCGCAATGCAAGACAGGCTTCGGGATCCTGGTGACGACCTGCGAAGCGCTGCGTATCGATCGGCGCACCGAACAGGAAGTACTGCCGCTCGATGCGCGGCAATCCGGCTGGACCTGCACCGCGCGCCAGCGGCGGCAGGATCTCGCCGTGCCGGAACCATGGCTGCTCCGTCACGCCGAGCACGCGCAGCAGTTCGCCGACCGGCGAGCGCAGGATGTCGTCCGCGTCGGCGACGATCTCGAACATGTCTTCGACACCAACCGAAGCGAACGGCACGATCGGCACGCCGTGCTCGATCGCGAGTCGAGCGAAGCCGACACGCTCCTTCCAGATCAGCTTGTACTTCTCGTGCCTGTGCTTCATCACCTCGCGGCCACCGCCGGGGAACACCAGCACGGCTTCGCCCCGTGCGAAGAGCTGCGCGCAGTTCTCGCGCGTGCCGCGCACGGCGCCGAGCCGGTGCAGCACGTCGCGCCAGATCGGCAGCGCGAAGTGATTGTGATCGCCGAGCCCGCGCACGAGCCGGCCGGTGTGGTCGTAGAGTTCGAGCGCGAGCATCGGAATGTCGATCAGCCCATACACCGTGTGATTGCCGGTGAGCAGCACGGCGCCGTCGCGTGGCACGTGCTCCATGCCGATCGCGACGGGGCTCAGCAGGCGCCGCAGCGGCGCGGCGATGCGCTGCAGCTCTGCCATCGGGTACGGATGGAAGTCGATCGACTCCGGGCCGCTGTCAGGCATCGGGAAATCTCCATGGGCGACGGCAGGGAAGGTAGGCGGCCGTGCGCCGTCCGGCCGGGTCGGCGCGCGGTCACCGCGTCGCCGCAGCGGAACTTGGATCGCGATGTCCACAGTCCACGCCCTTGCCCGATTCTCCTGGCGCCGCTACTTCAACGAATACCCGTTCTGCCGCGGGTGCAATCGGGTGACCCGAGGTGGTGTGACGCACGAGGCGCGCTATCCGCCCGCCGCAGCGGTGCCCCTCATTCCCAAGAACGGAGACCCCAGATGATCGGTTACGTGACGCTCGGAACCAACGACATGGCCCGCGCAGCAAAGTTCTACGATGGGTTGCTCGGTACGATCGGCGCGAAGCGCTTGATGGATACCGAGCGATTCATCATGTGGGGCACGGGGCCGGGCGCGGCGATGCTGGCGATCATCAAGCCGTTCGACAAGCAACCGGCGACGTCCGGCAACGGCGTGATGGTGGCACTGCAGGTCGACAGCACGGCGAAGGTCGACGAGGTCTACCAGAAAGCGCTCGCGCTCGGTGCCAAGGACGAGGGCGCGGCCGGCGCGCGCAGTCCCGGTTTCTACGGCGGCTACTTCCGCGATCCCGACGGCAACAAGCTGAACGCGTTCTTCATGGGATGACGCCGCGGCTCCGCGTAGCGCCCGCGACGAATCCGCAGCAGCAGGCAATCGCGATGCGGATCCGGCCACGGGCCACTACACGAGCGCTGCGCTCCCGAGCGCGCCGCCGGCGTTCTGACGACTAGACGGCGCGAGCCCCGGGTATTTCGCTCGCGTCCGCGCTGCGGCAGGTTCCCGTCATGGAATCGATCCTCGCCGCGCTCGACTTCTCTCCGGTGGCCGCCGCGGTGCTCGCTCGCTCGAGATGGCCGAGCGCTTCGGCGCGCGCTTGTGGCTGCTCCACGTCGCGGCACCGGAGCCCGCGTTCGTCGGCTACGAGCCCGGCCCGCAGTCGGTGCGCGATCAGCGCGCCACCGAATTGCGCGACGAGCACGCCACACTCCAGCGTCGCGCGGCCGAACTGCGCGAGCGCGGACTCGATGCAGCCGCGCTGCTGATCCAGGGTCATCCCGTCGAGAAGATTCTCGAAGAGGCGAACCGACTCGGTGTCGGGATGATCGTGATGGGGTCGCACGGTCGGAGTGCAATCGCGCGGCTGGTGCTCGGGAGCGTCAGCGAGGGCGTCCTGCGGCGCGCAACGTGCCCGGTGCTGATCGTTCCGGCGTTGCGCCAGGGCACCGCTTGACTCCGCCGCCAGGCGGATCGCCGCCCACTCCATTCGACGGCGCCGATCGCAGCTCGGTCGACGACTTCGCTCTTCACGAACGACACCGCGCTGTCCGGAGCCGCGGGCAGCAGCCCGAACGAGGCGATCCAGATCGTGTTCGCCGCTGGCCTCTCCCGCATCGTGATCTCGGGAGACGCCGGCGAGAGAACCCTGACGCGCGACGACCTGACCTTCCCGAGTGTCCTCGAGCCCGGGACGCTCGGTCTTCTGCTCACCACCCTCGGCGCGTGGCGACCGCGCGCGGGGCGCCAGCAGTCGAGGCGCGCAGGCAATCGGCGGTCGACGGATTCGCGAAAAGCGCACGCGTCACGATGGCCCGCGCCGCCCGAGCGCTGCAGCGCCCCGCCTTGCTGCGAAAGCGAGCGCACGATCCAGCGGATCGCCGGCGCCGAGCGCGTGCGTGAGCGCGGCGGCGAAGGAGTCGCCCGCGCCGTAGGTGTCGAGGATCGGGCGCGGCGCCGCCGTCGCGTCGAAGTGTCCCATCTCACCGCCTGCGCGGACGAAGCGGCCCCCCGCCGCGCCTTCCGTCTGCACGAGCAGCGCGGGTGGCGGCACCAGCACGCCGGCGCGCACCTGCTCGCCCGTGTCGCGCGCGCTGCCGACCAGCAGGTCGAGGGCAACGTGGCCCTCGACGAGCGTGGGCAACGCCCGCGGCGTGGCGGCGAGCACGCGCGCGGCACGCGCAGCGCGCAACGCGTCCGCGTCGCCGGCCGTGAAGTACACCGCGTCGCAGCCCGCGAGAAGCTCCCACGCAAGCGTGTCGCTGCCTCGCGGCGCGATGCGCGCACCGATCACCGTGATCGTGCGATCGCCCGTCGCGTCGACATGAACGAAAACGCGGCGCTGTGGCTCCGGTCGAAACGCCGCGTGGACGCGAACGCCGAGCGTGCCGAGTTCTGCCGCAGCGCGATGGCCGAGCGCATCGTCACCGAGCGCCGTGAAGAAGAGCGCCTCGCCTGCGAGGCGGGCCAACTCCACCGCGGCGACCGCGCCACCGCCACCGACGCCCTCCCAACGCTGCTGGGCATGGACGATCTCGCCCGCGCGCGGCATCCGTTCGATCCGCACGAACTCCGCCCACTCGACGTGCCCGACGACTGCCACTCGCATGGAAAGCGGGTATAGCCGAGCCTGGCGCCACGCGTGCGGTCGCGAGCATTGGCGCCATCGCTTTGGACACTTTACAAGCGACTGTTGAACGAGTGACACGGGCGCGCGTCTAGACCACCACGGCGCGCCGCCTGCCACGTCCCCGGCGGCACGCCTCTTGCGATGAAGAGAATCGGCAGAGTCGTCTCGATGTTGGCTGAAACCGCCAGATGGCTCTGGATCCTCTCGTGACTCCGCATGAACGAGGGGCGGAATGAGCCGTCGCGCGGGCGACCTTCGTGGGGTGTTGAAGATGAAAGCGCATGTCGTTCACCGGATGATGTTGGCGATGGCGTTCGTAGCGGTGTCGGTCGTGGGGCTGAGCGCGGTGACCTACGCGCAACCACAGCCGCAGCAAACGGAGACACAGCAAGAGGAAGCTGCAAAGGGGAAGAAGCCGCACAAGGTGCGCGCACAACCCGGCCAGAAACAGAACAAAACGCCGCAGCAGCCCCAACAACACGACCAGCAGCGGCAGGACAACCAGCAGCACAAGGCGCAGCAGCAGCACAATGAGCAGCAGCTACAGGCGCAGGAGCAACAGCAGCGCAACGAGCAGCAGCAGCGCAACGAGCAGCAGCAGCGCAACGAGCAGCAGCAGAACTCGCAGCAGCGGCAACAGAGCAAGCGCCTGTCAAATCACCAGCAGCAGCAGGACAACCAGCAGCACAAGGCGCAGCAGCAGCACAATGAGCAGCAGCTACAGGCGCAGGAGCAACAGCAGCGTAACGAGCAGCAGCAGCGCAACGAGCAGCAGCAGCGCAACGAGCAGCAGCAGAACACGCAGCAGCTGCAACAGAGCAAGCGCCTGTCAGATCACCAGCAGCGCCAGCGGATCGAGGCACAACAGCAGCGCCTGACCCAGTATGGCGTCTACCTGGATCAGCAGCAGCGTGCCGCAGAACAGCATGCAGCAGTTCTGAAGCAGCAGAATCGGCTGGAGCACTACCGCTTCCAGGAGCAGTATCTGGCGCGCCTTCGTGAGCAACAGCATCGGATCCAGAACACGCACGACTACGACTACGATGCGGATCCGTACTTCTACACGGCGCCCATCTATCGATACTCTCGCGGCGGCCGTAGCTACCAGACGAATCAGTACGGTGCGGATCTGCTCCGAGAAGCCGTGAACTACGGCTATGAGGAGGGATTCCGCGCGGCACAAGCGGACCGGACGGATGGCTGGCGCTCCAACTACAAAGACTCGTATGCCTATCGCGACGCGAACTACGGCTACAGCGGCTACTACGTCGAGCGAGACGACTACCACCACTACTTCCGCGAGGGTTTCCGCCGTGGCTATGAGGACGGCTATGGCAGACGCGAACGGTATGGAAGCTACTCGGACGGAAAGGGTTCCATACTCCAGACCGTCCTCACGCTGATCCTCAACCTCCAGCCGCTCCGCTAGCGCCGTGGCCGACGCGGCGCGGGCTGATCCGCGTCGCTGCTAGTGCTTGATGTCGTCGTCGCGCTTCTTCGCGGTCGGTTCGGGGTCGGTTTCGGCTTCCTTCACGCCTTCGAAGAAGTCGCGGCTCTGCTGCAAGCGCCCGGATCGGTCCTTGCCGCGATACGAGCCGAGTGATCGGTTCAGCTGCGTGAAGGCCGCCCCGGACGACCGTGCGCGCCAGCCGGAGGTACTGCCGCGCGCGAAGCCGAGTCCGCCGCCTTCGGCGTACGCGTCCTGATTCGCGCCGAGGAACACGAACGCCCAGCCGCGCGCCTTCAGCGCCGCGATGCGCTCGAAGATCGCTTCGCGCTTCCAACACGCGCTCGCGTTCTCCTCGCCGTCGGTGAAGACGACGACGATCGCGTCCTCGTCGCGGCCGCGGGCGCGGCGTTCGGCGTGTTCGAGCAGGGTGCCGAGTGCGTCGAGCAGCGGCGTGCCGGCGCGCGGCTCGTAGCGCGCGGCGTCGAGCGGCGGCACGTCTCGCACGTCCTCGGCATCGACGAGAACCTCGAATGGCGCCTGCGAATCGAACTGCACGAGCGTCATCCGGCACACGCCCGGACGCGCTTGCTGTTCGCGCAGGAACTGGTTGAAGCCGCCGATCACGTCCGCGCGGATCGGCTCCATCGAGCCGGAGCGATCGAGCAGGAAACTCACGTGGACGGCGTCGTGGGCTGCCGGCGGGGTCGCGTTGTCGGAATGGTTCTCGGTCATGGGGTGCCTCCTCCCCGAGCGGATGCTCGAGTCAGAACGACTTTAACGTCGGACTAGAAGTTGTCAACGTGACTCGAACCGGGCAAGCTCGCGGACATGAGCAGAGCATCCCTCCGGCGCGCTCCCCGAGGCTACGACCCCGACGCATTCCCGCGCGTTGCAGTGACCGTCGACGTCGTCGTGCTGACGCTGCAGGAGCGGCTTCGTGTACTGCTCGTCGAGCGCGCCGCCGAACCGTGGAAAGGCGTCTGGGCGCTGCCCGGCGGCTTCGTGCGGCCCGACGAGACGCTCGAAGAAGCAGCGGCGCGCGAACTGCGCGAGGAAACCGGCGTCGATGCGTCGGCGCATCTCGAACAGATCCGCGCCTATGGCGACCCCGGCCGCGATCCGCGCATGCGCGTCGTCTCGGTTTCCTTCCTCGCCGTGCTGCCCGAGATCGGTGTCGTCACCGCCGGCACCGATGCTGCCCGCGCGGAACTCGTCGCAGTGGACGAACTGCTCGGACGCGAGCCCACGCGCCGGCTCGCCTTCGATCACGCTGTGATCCTCGCCGACGCCGTCGAGCACGCGCGCGAGAAACTCTCGACCACGTCGCTCGCGACCGCGTTCGTGGGGCCCGAGTTCACGCTCGGCGATCTGCGCGGTGTCTACGAGCGCGCCTGGGGTGTCGACCTCGACCCCGCGAACTTTCGGCGCAAAGTGCTCGCCACCGAGAACTTCGTGATGCCGACCGGCCGCCGCGCGTCGTCGGGTCCCGAAGGCGGCAAGCCCGCAGAGACGTATCGCTCGGTCGGCCGCGCGCGCCTTCACCCGCCGCTGGTGCTGCCGCCGTCTGGCGAGCAGCTCCGGGCGGCGCCCGACACCAGCGCAGCGCTCCGTCTCGACCCCAATCGCGAGCGCGCAACCGTCTGGCGCTTCTGGCTCGGCGACGACGCCGCGTTCCAGCGCGCGGTGATCGACGCGGGCCTGCTCGCGCCGATCGCAAGAGGGGAGACACCGATCTCGGACGAGGAATGGACGGCGTTCATGGCGGGCATGCAGCAGGGCGACCTCGTCCTCGCGCCGATTGCACG
>JANLTC010000412.1:0-3423 GCA_031362725.1 Deltaproteobacteria bacterium
CCCAGGCATTGCCACGCAACGGTCCCGCCGCCCACTCCCACTGTAATCGAGAAATGCAGGCAGCCGTAGAGCGTGTGGCGATCGCGTGTCCTCGAGACCGACGCCCGTCATGGATCGCCCTGCTCTCTTGGCTGGAGGTGAGAGATGAAACGCTCCCGTGTATTCGCGCTGCAGGTTGGTGTCCTCGGTCTGGGCCTCGCGCTGGTCGCACCGCTGCAGGCAGCGGTCGCCTTCGGCGGCGCCGGCGGCCTCGGCGAATGCGCCTCGTTCGTGACGTGCACCGCCACCGCGTTCAGCAGCACGTTTCACCTCGAGCAGACCACTTTCTCATCCGTCTCGGGCTATACCCCGCCGCCGCCCTTCGTGGTAGGCGTCGCCCTCACGATTCAAGACGTCCACAACGAAGAAACGACTGCACCGGTGCGCGTGGGGACCCCCCCCTGTTCGACGTTGCCCTGCGTCGCTTCCGACTGGTCCTCGTTTACCGAGGCCCGCGCCCAGTCGGACTTCGCGGTGAATCGCGCCTCCGCATACACGAGCGTCGGCGCTTCAGGCATCGACGACCGATCGGTCCTCGAGGTCCCGCATACCGCTCAGGTCCAGGTCCTGACGGCCGCCGACGCGAACAGCGTCTGGCGTGACGTGTGGACCTTCAACAGCAACGGGCACTTCAGCGCAACGATCGCGCTCGATGGCCATTCCAGTACGTCGACCACCAGTATCTTCTTTCCGCAGACCTTCGACTACGTCGTCGGGGCCACCCTGGGCGAGTGGTTCTACGACCTCAACGTCTGGGACGTAACGAACCTCTCGGTGTCGGAAGACTTCGAAACCGGAGGGCCCACGCTGATCGCGAGGCTGCAGGACCACACCGGCATCGGCAACGAGCAGCGCCCGACGTTTGCGTCCACATTGGCGCTGGACTTCGACTTCGTGAGCGGCGTGTCGTATGTCGTCACCGCGGAGCTGGGTGTCCATTCGCGCAACGGCCGCGAGATCGACCTCTACGACACCGCGCTGCTCACCGAAGTCGTGTTGTCGAACGGCGCGGAACTGAGCGCTCTCTCGGGACACGACTACCTGGTGACGGTGCCCGAGCCGGGGCAAGCCGCGCTGATGCTGGTCGGGCTCGCTGGCATGGCGACGCAGGCCCGCTTCAAGCAAGGACTCCGGCGCCACTAGCCAGCGAAGGCGTGGCCAGGACGCCGAGCGGGACTACAGCCGCTCCTCCGCGAGCGCCACTCCCAGCGCGCCGATCGTGATCGATCGCGCGACTGCGTTCGCCGGTGTCGGCGCGATTCCGAGTGCACGCAGCACGCCGGCGTGCGTGACGACCGCGAGCGCGCCGTCGCCGGGCCACGCCGCGAGCCCCGCGACGAACTCCGCCACGCGCGCCTGCAGCGCGCGCAGCGATTCGCCGCCGCCCGGCTGTAGATCGAGATCGCGCTGGCGAAGCCGCGCCAGATCGCGCGGCCAGCGCGCGACGATCTCGACGCTGGTGAGACCCGACCAGTAGCCGAGATCGCGCTCGCGCAGTCGCGCATCGAGGTGCGGATCGACGCCGAGGACGCCGGCGATGATCGCCGCGGTTTCGCGCGCGCGGCGCAGATCACTCGCGATGATCGCTTCGAGCTGCGCGTCCGCGAACGTCGCGGCGAGTCGCTGCGCCTGTTCGCGACCGCGCTCGGAGAGGGCCGGATCGCGTTGCCCCTGCCAGCGTCCCACGGCGTTCCATTCGCTTTCGGCATGACGGATCAGCCAGACCGTGCGCGCATCGGCCGCGCCGCTCATGCGCGCTTGGGAATCTCGCGGCCGATCGTCGTGATGCACTGGTAGAGCCGCACGACTTCGATGTCGAGGAACGGCTTCCCGCTCGTGACCAGCGCCGCCGACAACTCGCGCTCCGGGTCCGCCCACGCCACCACATTGGTGAAACCGAGATGGCCGAACGCGTGCGCGGTGTCGGGCCCGAAGAGCGAGAGCCGCTTGCCGCCGAGCATGAAGCCGAGGCCGTAGCGAAGCGGCACGCCGAGCGTGAAGTCGATCTCGAAGTAGCTGCGCTCGCCAGTCGCGCGTCGCACCGTCCGCGGCTCGAAGACGCGCACCTCATCGAGTTCGCCGCCGCAGCGCAGGCACTCGAAGAACGCCGACAGATCGCGCGCGTTCGAGACCACGTTCGCGGCGGGCAGGATGCCCGCCAGGAAGCGCGGATCGTGGGCGAGCTGCATCACCTCTGCCACCGGCACGCCGAGTGCCCGCGTCAGCAGTTGTGCGAACGGCGGCGGCGGCGGAACGCCGGTGATCGCATCGAGTGCGACGTCGTCGACATCTTCCGCTGCAACGCCGTAGTTCAACCAGCGCAGCCCCAGCGGCTCGCGGATCTCCTTGGTGAGCACGCTGCGGATGTCCTGGCCCGACGCGCGCCGCACGACTTCGCCGAGCACGAAGCCGCCCGTGACGGCGTGGTAGGCGAGTTGTCGCCCGGGGCGCCCCACCAGCGGCGCCTTCGCGAGCATCTGCACGAGTTCCGCGGGGCGCGACACCAGATCGAGATCCATCGCGCCGCGCGGCACATTCGGGATGCCGGCGCGATGACAGAGCACGTGCGCGATCGTGATGTCGGCCTTCGCACCCTCGCTGAACTCGGGCAGGTAGTCGCAGACGCGATCGTCGATGTGCAGCAAGCCGCGGTCGTCGAGCAGATGCACGACCATCGCGGTGATCGCCTTCGACGCCGAGTAGATCCGGAACGGCGTGTCGGTTGTGACGCGACGCTTCGGCGCGTCGGGTGCATCGCCCGGCGCGTTGCCGGCCGCGTAGCCGAGCGCGCGGTCGATCACGATCTCGCCGCGATGCCGCACGCAGAGCTGCAGCGCGGGATGCAGTCCCGTGCGGTAGAGCGTCTCTGCGCTCAGCCAGATGCGCTCGATCGCGGCGCGTGAGAGGCGCACCGCGCGCGGCGACGTCTCGGCGGCGCGGTCGGTCACCGCTTCGACATCCTTGGGGACGCGGCAAAGCCGCTTCCACGGAAGCATCGGCCAGGCGAGGTATGTGAGGGGGTCCATCGGAGCGGCAGAATACCGCTTGCCGGCGACCTTCGAAGCGTCGCATCGCGATATGCTGCAGCGCCCGACCTCGAAGGAGCGCGCGTTGCAGCGGCAAGAGCAGACCGGAAGCGCGCGACCCGGCGTGCGAGACTGGATCGCGGTCGCCCGCGAGCGCAGCATCGTCCAGCGCGCATTGAAATACGCAGTGGTGGTCGGCGCGATCCTGATCACGATCAACCACGGCGACGCGATCCTCGCCGGAGACGTCGACCCGCGGCGCCTGTTGAAGATGTGCCTGACGGTGCTGGTACCGTACACCGTCTCGACGCTCTCGAGCGTCGGCGCGACGCTGGCGTTCCGCGCCGAACTCGCGCGG
>JANLTC010000411.1:0-9526 GCA_031362725.1 Deltaproteobacteria bacterium
CCCCGCTTCCGCTCACTTCCCTACGATGGGCAACTACCGCGTCGTCGACCCGAGTCGCGCGATTCCCGGACCCGACCTCGGCGGCCGCGGCATGCCGCGCCGCGAGTTCCGGCTTGCGCTTGCGGCAGCCGGTGCCGGCGGCGTGCTCGCCGCGGCGCTCGGGCCGGCGCAGCGCGCGTTCGGCGGACGACCGCGCGGCGCCGCAACGCCGACCGAGGCATTTCCCGACGGCGTCGTCGCCGGCGATCCGCTGGCCGACGGCAGCGTACTCTGGGTCCGCGTGGCGCCACCCGACGATCGCAGCCCGGTCGCGGTGGCGTGGATGGTCGGCGAAGACGACGGCTTCGCGACGGTCGTCGCGGGCGGCCTCGAGACGGTCGGCCCCGACACGGACTGGTGCGTGAAGGTGCGCGTGCGCGGGCTGCGCCCCGATCGCTTCTACCCGTATCGCTTCACCGCCTACGGCCTCGAGTCGCGCACCGGACGGCTGCGCACCGCGCCGCGCCCGAGCGCCACGCCGGATCGACTTCGCTACGCGTTCGCGAGCTGTCAGCAGCGCGGCGTGCGCGGCGTCAGCGGCGCCGAGAGCCTCTATGTCGCGCACCGCGCAATCGCCGCCGATGCACCCGACTTCCTGCTGCATCTCGGCGACTACGTCTACGTCAGCGACGGCGGCACGATCACGCTCGACGACTATCGCGGCGTCTACAAGCGCTTCCGCAGCAATCCGATGTTGCAGGATCTACAAGCCGCGGTGCCGCTCGTCGCGGTGTGGGACGACGGCGAGTTCTACAACGGCGTCGATCGCACCGGTCCGCCGGCACGGCTCGCCGCTGCGCGACGCGCCTGGTTCGACGTGATGCCGGTGCTGAACGACGGCAGCGATCGCATCTACCGCCGGCTCCAGTGGGGCAAGCTCGCGGACGTGTTGTTGCTCGACACCCGCCAGTACCGCGATCCCGAAGTGCCCGCGAACGCGAGCTTCGGATTCCTGGAATCGCAGGACTCGCGACTCCCGCCCGGCGAGCAGATGTTCGCGCCGGGTCGCACGACGCTCGGCGCGGCGCAGCGCGGCTGGCTCGAAACGGAACTGGTCGCGTCGCGCGCGACGTGGCGGATGCTCGGCAGCTCCTACAACGTGACACCCTGGCGGCTCAACGACCTCGACGATCACACCGGCCTGCTCGCCGGCGACCCGCGTCTCGCGCAGAACGCCGGTGTCTACGTCTCGAACGAAGCCTGGGACGACTACCAGGCCGAGCGGCGCGCGCTGCTCCGCTACCTGAACGACCGCAACATCCGCAACAACGTCTTCACCTGCGGCCACACGCACTTCTATCTCGCATCGGAGCTGATGCCGGACTTCGACGATCGCGCCTCGCCGACGGCGGCCTTCGACTTCACGACCGGCTCGCAGACCGCCGACCCCGATCCGCGCGAACTCGCGACCGAAGGCATCCTGCGCGCGACCGAGACCTTCTTCCTGCGTGCGAATCGGCCGTACATGAAGTGGATCGATCTGGTGAGTCAGGGCTACGCGCTGGTCGACGTGACGCCCGAGGAATGCATCGTGCGCTTCCGCGGCGTCGACACCTTCGATCCGGATGCCGCCGCCGTGACGTTCGCGAAGTTCCGCGTGGGGAATGGATCGCGGGTGCTCGAGGTGCTTCCGGTCGACGACGAGGCTTGATCGACCGCGGGCCTTATGGATCTCGCCGCTCGCCTGCGGCTCGCTACGCGGGACGATGGGGTTTCGGGGTTGGGTACCGATGCGACCGCGGGCGTCGTGGATCTCGCCGCTCGCCTGCGGCTCGCTACGCGGGAAGCGGGGGGCGGAGCTTTGCGAGGAGTGCGAGGCCGAGCGTGAGCGTGAGCGCGGTGCTGGGTTCGGGCACTTCGGTCAGCGCGAATGCGAAGCTGGCGCCGGAGCTCGCACCGGTCTCGCCGTTCAGCGCGTCGCTGCTGGCGCGAGCGAGAGCGAGCAGCCGGTACTCGACACCGATATGCAGCGCGACGACTTGATCGATGTCGAAGTCCTCGCCCGGTCCGACTTCGAAGAGCAGCAGTAGCGGATCGAGCGCTGCATCGACGGCCGAGAGTTCCACCAACGCGCTCGCATCGCCGGCTCCGCTGCCGCTCGCATCGACGCGACCCAGCACGCGGACGAGCGAATCGGCCGTGGCGGTGAAGACGATGCGCAGCCGGGATTCGGCGCTCGCGACCGAGAACGC
Source organism: Deltaproteobacteria bacterium (assembly GCA_031362725.1). Classification (GTDB taxonomy): domain Bacteria; phylum Myxococcota_A; class UBA9160; order UBA9160; family PR03; genus PR03. The sequence goes on from JANLTC010000411.1 coordinate 2,232, forward strand.
GTCGACTGCCGGCGCATCGGCGTCGCTCGAAGCGGCGCCGGCGCCGTAGGGGCCGGCGATCGTGACGTCGCCCGTCTGCGACGAGGCCGCGGTCGAGGTGGAAGGGGCGGCGGATGCGGCCGCATCGGCAGCGAGCGACGCAAACCCCGGCGACAGCGTTTCCTCGCCATCTGCATCGGAGTCCGTGACGGCTGCCGTGGAGGCAGAAGCCTCGCTCACGACGCCGCGATTCTGCTCGCCGAGCGCGATCTGAAGCGCGCCCGCATCCGTCGCCGGAAATCCAGTACCCACGCAGAACAGCGCAACAAACGTCCAGCGTCCGAACCCGAACAGCGGTGCCATCATTCGAGAGGTGGCGCGAACGGCGATCGCGTGGCGCCCGATACCGAAAATCGCTTCCGCCCGCGCTCAGGCAAACCACCCCTTGCGCGCAGCGAGGCCCTCGGCGATCCCGGCGCGGATCGCGTCCTTCACGACGTCGACCTTCTTCTCGATCACGGCGTCCTCGTCGTTGGCGTCGCCGTCGAAGCGCAGCGGCGCGCCAAAATGGAGCCTGAACTTCACCGGCAGCGGCAGGAAGCTCGCGAGGCCGAGCCACGGGAAGGTCAGCGTGATCGGCGCCACCGGCGCGCCGACGAGCTTGCCGAGCCAATGCGAACGGGCGATGCCCGGCGACTGCTCCTCGCTGCCGACGATGCCGACGGGAACGATCGGCGTATCGGTTTCGAGCGCGAGGCGCAGGAAGCCGAGCCCGAAGCGCTGGAGCTGGTAGCGCTGCGTGTACGGCTTCACGAAACCGCGCTCGCCTTCCGGAAACACCATGATCGCCTCGCCGCGATCGAGCAGCTGCGCGCAATTCGACGGCGTGCCGACCACCGATCCCATCCGGTGCATCATCGTCCCGAAGAACGGAAGCGTGGGCAGGTAGAACTCCGCCATGCCGCGCACCACGCGCGGCGGATCGGCGTCGAGCAGCATCGACATCGTCAGCATCGCGCCGTCCCACGCGAAGGTGTTGCCGCCGTGATTCGCGATCAACAAGACCCGGCCTTCCGGAACGCGCTCGATGCCGGTGGTCTCGACGCGCAGCCAGTGGCGATAGGTGAGCGCGAGCGGCAGCAGCAGTTGCGCGGCGTAGCGCGGCTCGTAGCCGAACGGGTCGACACCGAACTCGTTCACCGCGGTCGGGATCCGCGCGAGCCGCGCTTCCAGATCGTCCTGCACCCTGCGCAGCGCCGGCGGGAGCAGTCGCTTCACAAGGCTGGACGATCCGACCTCGCGCCGGCGTGGACTCGCGACGAGCGCCCGCTCGCGCGCGATCTCGCCCGGCGTCTTCACGACAACTCCGCGCGCAGGAACGCGACGATCTCCGACCACGCGCGCGCGGCGGCGTTCGCATCGAAGACGTCCGCGCGCGTGTCGTTCAGGAATGCGTGATCGACACCCGGATGGATCGTGCACTGCACGCGCTTGCCAACCGCGCGCAGATCGGCTTCGAGTTTGCGCACCGCCTCGGCGGGCACGAAGGCGTCGCGCTCGGCGAATACGCCGAGCACCGCGGCCTCGAGTCCGGCGAGATCGAGCGTGACGTTCGGGTGCACGCCGTAGCAATCGACGACCGCGCCGATCTTCGCGTTGCGCGTGGCCGCAAAGAGCGCGAGCTGCCCGCCCATGCAGAAACCGATCGCGCCGACCTTCGCACCGACGACTTCGGCTTGGCTCTGCAGCGCGTGCACCGCGGCGTCGAGGTCGCGCGCGGCGCGCGGAATCTCGAGGCCCATCATCAAGCGGCCGGCGCGATCGGGATCGCGCGCGGTCTCGCCGCGATACAGATCCGGAGCGAGCGCGACGAAGCCCTCGCGCGCGAGTCGATCGCAGACGTCGCGGATGTGGTCGACGAGGCCCCACCACTCCTGGATCACGACGACACCCGGGCCGCGTCCGCTCGCCGGTGTGGCGACGTAGGCGGGCACGCGATCGCCGCCGCTTGCGAATTCCGATGCGCGTCCCATCGATGCCTCCGTCGTCGGGCGCGGCAACATAACCCAGCGATCGACCGAGCCCGAGAACGATCACCGGGTAGACTGCGCCGCATGCTGGCTCCCCTTTGCGCCGATGCCGTCCCCGCGTCCGTGCGCGATGCGTTGCAAGCGCTGCAAGCGGCCGGACACGAAGCGTGGCTGGTGGGCGGGTGCGTGCGCGACCTGCTGCGGGGCGTCGCGGTGGGCGACTTCGATGTCGCGACCGCGGCGTCGCCGGAAGCCGTGCTCGCGCTCTTTCCGAAGGCCGTGCCGACCGGCATTCGACACGGCACCGTGATGCTTCCGCTGCGGAGCGGTCCGCTCGACGTCACCACCTTTCGCGCCGGCGGGGCGCTGCGGGACGACCTCGCCCACCGCGATTTCACCGTGAACGCGATCGCGTGGAATCCTGCCAGCGGCGCAGTCGTCGACCCTTCCGGCGGTGCGCGGGATCTCGCATCGGGTCGCTTGCGCGCCGTCGGCTCTGCCAGTGCGCGCTTCGGCGAGGATCCGTTGCGCGCGCTGCGCGCGGCGCGCATCAGCGCAGCGCTCGAGCTCGAACCCGACGCGTCGATCGAGCCCGCGATGCTGCAGGCGCGAACCGCATTGCGCGGCGTCGCGCGCGAGCGCGTGCGTCGCGAAGTCGAGGCGCTGTTGCTGGCGCCCGGCGTCGCAACGGCGCTCGCGCTGCTGCGTCGCACCGGCATCGAAGCCGACATCGCGCCCGGCACCGCGGCGGGCGCGGGTCTCGTGATCGCCGTGCTGCCACGCGAACTTCCGTTGCGCCTCGCTGCGTGGCTGCGCGGCACGCACGCCGAATCGATCCTGCTGCGGCTGCGCTTTCCGCGTCGCGTCGTCGCGGAGGTCGCCAGAATGGTCGCGCTGCACCCGATCGATGGCCGCCCGCTGCGCGGCGACGTCGATGTGCGTCGCCTGGTGGGCCGCATCGGCGAAGCCGGCATCGCGCAGCTGCTGACGCTGCGCGAAGCCGAACTCGCTGCAGCCACCGCCAGCCAGGCCAGCGCGGCCGCAGCGCAACGACGCGAGCTCGGCGCACTGCGCGACCGCATCGACCGCGTCCAGCGCGCCGGCGCCCTCGCAATCGACGGCGCCACCGTGATGGCCACGCTGGGCTGCCCCCCCGGCCCCGCAGTCGGCGCCGCCCTCCACTTCCTCACCGACCGCATCCTCGAAGACCCGACCCTCAACACCCGCGCCTCCCTCGTAGCTCTGCTCGAGGAGAAAGGGGACGGTCCTCGGCGTGGACTGGCTGTGGAGTTGGGGGACACACCTCATCACGCTGGCCCTCCAAAGAAGGAGATCCAATGACGACCCACGACACCACTTCGCTGCGAGGCAAGACCTGCGTGATGACCGGCGCCACATCGGGCATCGGACTCGCCGCAGCGGTCGAGCTGGCCGCGCGCGGCGCGCGACTCGTGCTGGTCGCGCGCAATCCTGCTCGCGCCGACGACGCGATCCGCGCCGTCCACGCGCGAACGCCGAACGCCCCGGTCGAGATCGTCCGCGGCGACTTCAGCCGGCTCGCCGACGTGCGCGACGCCGCCGACGCGATCCTCGCGCGCTGCCCCGAGATCCACCTGCTGATGAACAATGCCGGCATCGTGAAGCTGCGCCGCGAAATCACGCCCGACGGTTTCGAAGCGATGTTCGGCGTGAATCATCTCGCCTACTTCGCAATGACCAACCGGCTGCAGGATCGACTGCGCGCGACGCCCGGCGCGCGCATCGTCAGCACTGCGTCCGACGCGTATCGCTTCGGCGGCGCGCTCGACTTCGACGACCTCCAGAGCGAACGCAGCTTCGGCGGCTTCAAGACCTACGGGCGCTCGAAGCTCTGCAACATCCTCTGGACCCGTGAACTCGCGCGAAGACTCGACGGCTCGGGCGTCACCGCCAACTGTTTCCACCCCGGCGCCGTCGCAACGCGACTCGGCCAGACCGACGCCGCGTGGACGAAACTCGTCGGCAAGCTGATCGGGCTCTTCATGCTGACACCGGAACAGGGCGCCAGCACCGGCGTCCATCTCGCGACCGCAAACGAGGTCGCGAAAATCAGCGGTCGCTATTTCGCGAAGTCGCGCGAGAAGAAGCCGGCGGCGTACGCGCAGGACGACGCGGCTGCGAAGCGGCTCTGGGAGGTCAGCGAGGAGCTGGTCGCGCGCGTGGCTTGAGTCGTCGCGCCCGCGCGGATTCCTCGTGGATCAGAGTCGGAAGCTGCCGATCCGTTCGGCGATGAAGGCGGCGATTGCCGCGCGGGCTGCAGCGTCGAGACCGCGAAACGCGACACCCATGCCGCCCTCGTCCACCGCGCGACCGGCGGCACCGGCCGCCTGACTGTAGGCGACCTCTGCCGCCACCGCGAGGGGACGTTCACCGATCGCGAGTTCGACACCGATTCGCGTGCCCGCATCGGGTGGCGCATCGATCGCAATGTAGACGCCGCCGATCGACACGTTGCGGACGAAGCCGTCACGACGGACTCCGCCTGCCGTCACCACGACCGGCATCGAGATCGGAACGCGAAGTCCACTGCGCGAGTCGAGCGTGTCGTCGGTTGCCAGCGCGGCGGCGACGACGAAGCGGAACTCCGCCGCGTCGTACGGCTCGCACACCATCCACGAGAGTTCGCGATCGCGCAGTGCCCGAAGCAGCGCGCGATCCGACGGCGGATCGACGACGACCACCGAAGCGGCACCGGCCCAGAGCTGCGGGCTGATGCGGTCGATCAGCACGTCGAGCAGCGCGAGCGGCAGCGTTCCCGGCACGACCAGCGCGCCGACGCGGCCGGTCTCCTGCAGCGCCAGCAGATGCGCTTCGTCGGGATCACTCGTGAAGAGCGGATCAATGCCGCGCTCGACCAGCCCGAGCGCCTCGGTCCCGAGCCGCGACTGGTCGGGGTCGAAGATCAGCGCATAGCGCTCGTAGCGGGCCGTCGCGGAAGACACGCCCGTGGATCGGCGGTCCGGCGAAGGGGATTGAGCGCAGCCAGCGCCCGCGGTCAGATCCCCCTGAGCTTCGCGATCTCCGCCTCGTCGAGCCCCGCCTCGCGCAGCACCGCCTCGCCCTCGGCATCGACGTCCGAGCAAGCCTGCCGCGAACCGAGCTTCAGACCCTCCATCCGGAACGGCGGCGCCAGGCTCTCGAAGCGACCCGCGCCGGGATGATCGAGCGGCTCGAAGTAGCCCATCGCGCGCGCCTGTGGATCGTCGAGCACTTCGCAGAGGCGATTCACCGGTGACCAGATCAGCCCGGCGGCGTCGAGGCGCGTGCGCCACACGTCGAGTGGATGCTTGGCGAACTCCGCCTCCAACTCGGCGATCAGCGCGGCTCCGTTGGCGGCGCGCGTGAACGGCTCGGCGAAGCGCGGATCGTCCTGCAGTTCCGGGCGCTCGACCGCTGCGCAAAGCCGGGGCCAGTACACGGTCGGATCGATCATCACCAGCATGATCCAGCGACCGCCCGCGACCTCGTAGCTGTTCCACAGCGCGTTGGGGGCGTGCTTGCGGTCGTGACGCTTGATCGGTTCGCGCGCGACGAGCGCCATCGCGACGTCGCAGCCGAGGATGTAGAGCCCCGTCTGCAGCAGCGACACTTCGACGTAGCGGCCCTGCCCGGTCGCGTCGCGCATCCGCAGCGCCGCGAGGATCGCGATCACCAGATTCGAGGCGGCCGCGTGATCACCGACACCGGGCCGCAGCATCGACGGCGGCACGCCCTCGTCGCGCATCAGGTCCATCATGCCGCTGCGCGCCCAATAGGCGGCGTAGTCGAAGGCGGGGCGATCGGCTTCTTCACCGCCATGGCCGTAGCCGTTGATACCGGCGTAGATGAGGCTCGGCTTGCGCGCGAGCAGCGTCTCGTGATCGAGTCCGTACTTCACGCGACGGCCAGGCAGCAGATTCGTCGTGACGACGTCGGCGCCGTCGATGACACGCAGCAGCGCGCTGCGCGCATCCGGGTTCGTGAGGTCCAGCATCAACGAACGCTTGCCGCGGTTGTCGAGGTGGAAGCCGGGGCCTTCCGGAAACTCGCTCTTGAAGCCGGAGAAAACCGGGCGGCTGCGCCGGTAGATCTCGCCCTTCGGCGGCACTTCGATCTTGATCACGTCGGCGCCGAGATCCGCGAGCAGCGATCCAGCTGCCGGAACGGCCACGAAGTGGGCGATCTCGATCACGCGCACGCCTTCGAGCGGAGCATTCACGCGGTTCCTCCTTGCCCTGCCGCCGCGGCAATGCGTCGGCGGCGCGCGGCGATCTCGGGCGCCTCGCGCATGCAGGTGGCGAGGATCTTCATCGACGCGGCGAACGACCGCAGACCCGAGCGTTGGAAATCGGCGGACGACGTGCCGACGTCGGGGAACCCGCGGGCGTCGGGCGTGAGCTTCTCCCAGTTCTGGAAGAGCCGTCCCCACTCGCTCGCGAGCGCGGCCTGCATGTTGCGCTTCGCGTGGAACGGATACCAGAACGAGTCGTGGTAGAGAACGCTAGCCATGTACGCCCACGGCGCGAGCCACGTCTTCAGCGACCACTCGATCCACGGCTTCAGCGGCCCCCAGTAGATCTTGTGCTGCATGCTCGACGCGAAGGTCATCTCCTTGAACGGACCCTCGAAGTTCCACGACACGCGCGCGAGATCCGGCTCGCCGACGAGTTCGATCTGCGCGGGATCGCCGACACCGAGACCGAGATCATGCGCGGTGCGGATGTACTCGATCTGCATCGGGTCCATCCCCATCAACTTCGCGGCGACCGCGTCGATCGCGACCTGATCGGCGCTCGCGAGGATCACGTTCTTCACGTGCGGGATCATGCAGCGGGGACCCGGGCCGTCGCCGGCGAAGGTGCCGTCCATCACCGCGAAGACACCGCGGTGGATCTTCTTCTGGATCATCAGCAGATCGACGAGCGTCCCGTGGATCACCGGATGCGTCCAGTGACGGTGCTCGTTCAAGAGGCCACCGAAGGCGTTCTTCATCGCGCCGGTGGTCGTGGTGAAGACGTGCGTCTTCACGGTCGGCAGGTGGATGATGTTCTCGCCGAGAAAGCGCTTCGGGATGTGGAAGCCGTTCGGGTAGACCTCGTTCAACACGAGGAAGCGATCGGCCAGATCCCCGACCGCCTCGCGCACCGGGATCCACTCCTCACCGCCTTCGTAGAGATGCACGTTGCGCAGCCCGTGCGCTTCGACGACGGGGAGCTGCTTGTTCTCGCGCTCGCCGAGATGCGCATCGATCACGACGGTGCGGTTGTG
>JANLTC010000045.1:0-4795 GCA_031362725.1 Deltaproteobacteria bacterium
CGCCGCATGGCGCGATCGCGACCCGCTCGCCGATCCGCGCGTGCAGGTGCGCACCAACGATGCGCGCAGCGCGCTCCTGCTCTCGGACAAGCGCTACGACGCGATCGTCTCGCAACCCTCGCATCCCTGGGGCGCCGGCGCCTCGCACCTGTATACGCGCGAGTTCTTCACGCTGGTCCGCGATCGTCTCGTGCCCGACGGCGTCTTCGTGCAGTGGATCGGCCTCGCATTCGTCGACGAGGACCTGCTGCGCAGCTTGCTAGCAACTCTTCGAGGTGTCTTTCCGAATGTGCGCGTCTATCGGCCCAGCCTGACCGGCGTGCTTTTCCTCGCCTCGGCCGCGCCGCTCGACGTCGAAGCCAACGCGGCTGCGGCGATCGCCGCGGCGCCAGAGGATTTCGCCGCGGTCGGAATCGTCTGCGCGGAAGACCTCGCCGCAGCGCTCGCGCTCGACGACGCCGGGACGCGCGCGCTGGCAGAAGGCGCCGAGCTCTCGACCGACGACCGCAACGTCCTCGCCACCCGTTCACCGAAGGCGCTTCGCACGCCACTCGGAGCGGTTGGCGCAGATAAACTCTTCGCGCCGCACGATCCGCTGATCCCGTTGCCGCCGGAACTCGATGCGAGCTATCTGGTGCGGCGGCTCGCATCGATCGATCAGTTAGAGCGGGCGACGCAGGTTGCAGCCTCACTCGTGGATCCGGCACAACGGCTGGCGGCGCAGGCGTCGCTCGCATTGCGAGCGGGCCGCGCCTCGGAGGCCGGCCGCCTGGCCGGCGAGGCGAGTTCCGCGGATCCGACTCGGCTCGATGCGCGGGAGATCGCGCTCGCCGCTAGCGTTCCCCATGCCGAGCGCGCAGCCGAGGTGGGAGCCGTCGGCTCGGGCGCGCAGGCGCTACTACAAGCGCGGCGCGCTGCGGAACTCGCCGAACCCGATTGGAGCGCAGTGCAAGCGCTCGACGCACCGCTCGCGGCGATCGATCCGCGCTCGGCGCTCGCCACCGAAGCCACGCGACTGCGCGCGCGTTCGCGATTGGCGAGCGGCGACCTGGCGCAAGCGCGCGAAGGCATGCGGATACTCGACGAATTGCTGCCGCGGATGCGAACGCGCGCCGATCTGCGATTGCGCGTACAGCTCGCCGATGCCGCCGGCGCCACCTCCGGCGCGCTGTCGACCTGGATGGAACTCGCGACGTCGGGCGCAGCCGACAGTCGCGCGGCCGCGGTCTCGCGTGGCATTGCACTCGCGAACTCGCCCCGGGCGACGTCCTTATCGGAGCCCGAACGCGAGGCCTGGTTGCGCGACTTCGCGGCCGTCAAGTCGATCGTCGCCGGGAAGCGCGGGCGCATGTAACGGACATCGCCGTCGCTCCGCAATCCGTCTGGCAGCCTCAGCACGGCAGCGCGCGCAGCTGGGCGATCTCGTCGCGCAGACGGTCGTCGATCGGACCGCTTGAGCCGCTTGGGTTCCGCCCTGCGTTGCCTGCTTCAGTTCCCGATGTAGCCGAGGGCCTTGAGATTCTCGAGCAGCTCCTGATCGCGCGGCTGGTCGCCGCGCCGCGACTCGTTGCGCCCGAGCGACGCCTCGTATGCGCGCAGATCCGATGCGAGCCGTTGCGTCACGTCCTGCCGCTCGGCGACGAGATTGCGCGACTCCTTCGGATCTGCGTCCAGGTCGTAGAGCTCGTGCTGGCCGTCGGACGAGTCGATGTACTTGTGCGGCCAGTCCAGCACGGCCCGTCGGATCCGGTGGAAGCGCCACCCCCACTCGGGATGGAACAGGTCCTTGAGCCGCGTGTAGTAGTTCTCCGCGACGACGACGTGGTTGCCCGGCAGCTCGGGGAAGAGCTGCCGCAGCGCGGAGCGGGTCGGCTCCGGGAACTCGGTCGCGATCAGACCGGGGACGTCGTTCGAGATCGCCACGGTGTCGACCACGGCGCCGGCGGTCTGCCCCGGCCGGCGGACGATCAGGGGCACGCGCAACACTTCCTGGTAGACGTCCTTCGAGTGCGCCACGAGCTGGTGCTCGCCGAAGAACTCGCCGTGATCGGATGTCACGACGACGACCGTGTTCTCGTCGAGTCCGAGTGCCGCGATCCGATCGAGGAGCGCGCCCACGCCCGCGTCGACGTTCGCGATCGCCACGTCGTATTGGTCAATCACGCGGCGCGCGAGATCCGCGGGGACCGGCTCCTTCGCGGGAAGGACGCGGTTGATGAGGATCTGCAGCAAGTTCGGATCGTCGCTCACCGGGCCGTCCACGACGCTGGGCCGCGGGCGCGTGTTGTAGGGTCCGTGCGTGTCGATGTAGTTCACGAAGAGAAGGAAGGGCTGCTCCCGCGCGGCGGTGTCCAGCCACTCGAACACGCGGAGGTTCAGGACATCGGCGTAGGCGCGCTCCGCGACGTAGGTGTCAAAGCCTTGGTCGAGGTTCCAGTGCGGGGCGAGGAAGGCCGCGTTCGCGACGAAAGCGCCGGTGCGGAAGCCGAGTTCGCGCAAGGCCTCGGCCAGCGTGAGCTGCTCCTCGGGCAGCGGGTTCACGTTGTTCACGGGGCGATCGACCGCGAAGGTGTGCGCCCCGTGCGCGAAGGGGGGCTTGCCGGTGAACAGCGAAGCGTGCGACGGAACGGTCCAGGACGCCGAAGACGACGACAGCGCGTAGCGGGTGGCCTTCGCGGCGAGGGTGTCGATGCGGGGCGAGGTCTTGCGCGCGTAGCCGTAGCAGCCGAGGTGGTCCGCACGCAGCGTGTCCACCACGACGAGGACGACGTTCGGCGGGCGCTGCGACGCGCCGTCGCCGCGCGGCGAGCACGCCGTCGCGAGCACGAGCAGGGCGAAGGCGCTGACCACGACCTTCAACGACGGACCTCGAGCGGGCGCCGGAGCGCGAGCGTGCTCTTCGGGTGCTCGACGGAATCTCCGCAGAGCGGATTAGCGTGCCGTGGCCGTTCGGGGCCGTCAACTGCCTATCCCAGATGAGAAATCCACCTTCTCAGGCGGGCGGTCCGCTGAGCTCCGCGACGTTGCCGTCGGGGTCCTTCACGTACATCGACGGCCCTGTTCCGCCGGCGCCGTCGCGTTCGGCGGCACCGCCCAGCCTGCCGAGCGGACCCGCGACGGGCACGAGGTTCATCCGCGAGGCGCTGGCACGCAGCTGGTAGAGGCCGAGCGCGTCGCGATGGAAACGCTGCGACGCCTCGATGTCGCCGACGCGCAGCCCGACGTGGTCGATGGCCCGGATCTCGATGGCGCTCATGGGGTGTCTCTTTCGTAAGCGCTCAGCGAACCCCGTTACGAATTGGCTGAGACTAGGCGCGCGTCGTGCAGGCGGGCGCGATCGAGCTGTCGCGGGAGCAGCGCTTCGAAGTCCACGAGCGTTTCGGCGCGCGGGAGCGCGGTGAAGACGAGCCGGAGGTAGGCGCAGGGCTCGAGGGCGTTGGCCTTGGCCGTCTCGACGAGGCTGTAGAGGCTGGCGCTGGCGTTTGCGCCGCGGACGGTGTCGGCGAAGAGCCAGTTCTTGCGGCCACGACGAAGGGCCGGATCGCGTTCTCGACGAGGTTGGTGTCGAGCGGGATGCGACCGTCGTCGAGGATGCGGGCGAGCTTCGGCCACTGGTGGTCGAGATAGCTGAGCGCCTTGCGCGTGAGCGTCTGCGGCGCAACGCGCGGCAAGGCGTCGTCGAGCCAGCGGCGCAGCGCATCGAGTACCGGCCGCGAGCGCTCGTCGCGCAGACGGGTGCGCTCCTCGGGCATCGCGTCCTTCGCAGTACGCTCGTTCGCGTAGAGCTTCTGGACGAAGCCGAGCCCCTGGAGGGCCACGCTCTCCTTGCGCGAGGTCGCCTTGCGCTCGGCCGCGCGCATGCCTTTGAGCGCCTCATCGAACTTGCGCCGCGCATGCGCCCAGCAGCCGACGTGCACGATGCCGGGCCGCTGGCCCACGGCCGTGTAGCCCTCGTAGCCGTCGGTCTGCAGCACACCTGCGTAGCCCTCGAAGAGCCGCTCGGGCACGCGTCCGCTGCGCGAGGGGTCGTAGTCGTAGAGCACCACCGGGGCGTCGCGGGCGAGGCTGCGCTGCACCCACAGGTAGGAGAGGCTCGTCGCTGCCTTGCCCGGTTCTTTGAGCACCTGGAACGGCGTCTCGTCGCACTGCACGAGACCGCCAGCGAGCAGATCATCGCGCAGGAGATTCACGAGTGGCTGCACCAGCTCGCCGGCCCGCACCATCCAGTGGCCGAGCGTCGCGCGCGGGAGTTCGATCCCGATGCGGCCGAGGATCGACTCCTGGCGATAAAGCGGAAGGCCATCGACGTACTTCGCGACGGCGACGTGGGCGAGCAGCGCCTGCGAGGCCAGGCTCTTCGGGATCGGCTGCGGCGGGAGTGGCGCGATGTGGATCCCGGTATGGCAGCCCGGGCACGCGTACTTAGGGCGCACATGGCGCAGAACCCGGATCGTCGCGGGGATGATCTCGAGCTGCTCGCACACCTCTTCGCCGATGCGCACGAGTGTCGTGCCGTCGGTCGCGCACGCCTTCTCGGCCGCGGGAAGCTCGTGGAGGATCTCGACGCGCGGGAGAAACGAGGGCAGCGGCCTGCGTCCGTGCGGGCGGCGCGTGTGGGCGGCGATCTCGGCCTCGTTGAAGAGCCCGAGCTGGAGCCGGCTCGTCTGCTCGCTGGTGCGCCCGAAGCGCTGGTAGCGGAGCAGCCGCACGTACTCTTCGAGCTGACAAATCTGCGCAGCTTGCGCGTCGATGCGATCGCTCTTCGCATCGACGCTCTGTCTGCTGCTGGAGTGCC
>JANLTC010000099.1:0-7096 GCA_031362725.1 Deltaproteobacteria bacterium
TTCGCGGGCTGGGAGGTCTTTCACATGACGGGGTCGCCCGCCGACCCGAATCGACTCTATGCGTCGCAGTCCAGCAGCTGGTTCGGCCAGGTGATCCAGCGCTCCGACGACGGCGGCGCGAACTGGAAGCCGGTCGGGAACGACTTCGCCTACGAAGGCGTCCCCGGTACGCACCTCTGGTACGACGGCACGCCGCACCCGTGGGCATTCGCGCGCGTCTGGCATCTCGAGCCGTCGCTCGCCGATCCCGACACCGTCTACGCCGGCGTCGAAGACGCGGCGTTGTTTCGTTCGACCGACGGTGGGAACACATGGAAGGAGCTGCCGGCTTTGCGCGACTGCTCGGGATCGGTGTGGCAGCCGGGCGCCGGCGGGATGGGACTGCACACGATCATCGTCGACCCGGGCAATCCCGAGCGGATCTTCGTTGCGATCTCCTCAGCCGGCGTCTTCCGGACCGACGACGGCGGCACGACCTGGCGCCCGATGAATCGGGGCCTCGTCTCCGAACAGATCCCGGAGCCGCGCGCCGAGGTGGGCCACTGCGTACACCGCATCGCGATGCACCCGTCGCGACCGAACGTGCTGTTCATGCAGAAGCACTGGGACGTGATGCGCAGCGACGACGCCGGCGAGTCGTGGCACGAAGTCAGCGGCAATCTGCCGAGCGACTTCGGCTTTCCGATCGAAGTCCATGCGCATGAAGCCGAGACGATCTACGTGGTGCCGATCAAGAGCGACTCCGAACACTATCCGCCCGACGGGAAGCTGCGCGTGTACCGCAGTCGCACCGGTGGCAATGCCTGGGAAGCGCTGACGAAGGGACTGCCGCAGCGCGACTGCTACGTGAACGTGCTGCGCGACGCGATGGCGGCCGACTCGCTCGATCCGTGCGGCATCTACTTCGGCACCACGGGCGGGCAGGTCTACGCATCGCCCGACGGCGGCGACAACTGGGCGCCGATCGTCCGCGACCTGCCGGCCGTGCTGTCGGTCGAGGTCCAGACGCTGCGATGATCCGCGTCGTGCTGCCGGCCCATCTGCGTACGCTCGCGTGCGTCACCGGCGAGCTACAGCTCGAGGTTCCGGGCGTCGCGACGCAGCGCGCGGTCCTCGATGCACTGGAAGCCCGCCATCCGATGCTGCGCGGAACGATTCGCGATCACACGACGAAGCGGCGGCGTGCCTACGTGCGGTTCTTCGCGTGCCAGCAGGATCTATCGAACGAGCTGCCCGACACGCCACTGCCCGACGCGGTCGCGAACGGAATGGAGCCGTTCGTGGTTCTCGGTGCGATGGCGGGCGGGTAGCCGGCCCTCGCTACGACGAGAGAGGAGACCACCTCGAAGTTCATGCTGCTGATCTACGACGACGACGCGGGTGCGCGTAGCCGGCGGCAACACGCTCGTCGTCGATGGACTCCATGCCGAGGCAAGAGAGCAGCTCGGCGGATTCCATTGGATCGCCGTGCTTGGTCGCGAGACGTCGGCTCGCGCAACGTCCTCGCCGACCCCGCCGAACGGGGCGAAGGCGCCTTGCGTCACGCGTCGAGCGATGCGCGCACCGCCTCGATCACATCCTGAGCGTCCCGGTCGCTCAGCTTGGCCGAGAGCGGTAGCGACACGGTGCGATCGGAGATCCATTCTGCGTTGGGCAGCTGACCGCGGCGGTAGCCGAAGCGGTCGCGATAGAGCGGGTGAAGGTGAACGGCGCGGTAGTGCACTCCCGTGCCGATGTTGCGCGCCGTCATCCGCTCGAGGAATTCGTCGCGCGAGATGCCGCAGCGATCGGTGTCGATCAAGGCCGTGAACAGATGACGGGCGTGGCGCGTGCCCGGCTCCGGCGGCGGCGGCAGGAAGAGCGGGAGATCGCGGAGCGCCTCGGAGTAGATCCGCCAGAGCTCGTCGCGCCGATTCCAGCTGCGCTCGACGCGGGTGAGCTGGTGGATTCCGATGGCAGCTTGCAAGTCCATCATGTTGTACTTGAAGCCGGGCTCCACCACGTCGTAGTGCGTATAGCCGGCATCGGAGAAGCGACGCCAGGCATCCTTTGTCATGCCGTGAAGCGCGAGGGTCCGCATCCGATCGGCGATGCTCGCGTGCGGCGTGATCGCCATGCCGCCCTCGCCCGTCGTGACGTTCTTGGTGACGTAGAAAGAGAAACAGCCCACGTCGCCGAACGTCCCCGCGTGCTGGCCCTGCGTCTCGGTCTCGATTGCGTGAGCGCAGTCCTCGATCAGCCGCAGATCGTGCTTGCGGGCGAGCACCACGATCCGCTCCATGTCGCAGCTGCGACCGGCGAAGTGGACCACCACGATGGCGCGCGTGCGCTCGGTGATGGCGGCCTCGATGGCGGCAGGGTCCGCGTTCATGGTGCGCCGATCGCAGTCCACGAGAATCGGCACCGCGCCGCTGTGGATCACGCTGTTGCTCGTGGCGACGAAGGTCATGCTCGGCACGATCACTTCGTCGCCGGTCCCGATGCCGAGCGCCTGGTAGGCGAGATGAAGCGCCGCGGAGCAGGAGTTGAGGGCGACCGCATGAGGCGCGCCGACGTAGTCGCGGAATCGATCTTCGAAGAGCGCGACGCGCGGACCCGAGCCGATCCATCCGGAGCGCAGGCAGTCGATGACTTCGTCGATCTCGGGCTGCTCGATGAGGGGAGCGCCGAAGACCAGGAATTGCTCGCGGGCCATGATCCGACTCCCCTCGGTCCGCGTCGCACCTGCAGCTTCAGTCTTCGCGATCCGCGCTCGCGATCATCGTCGGCACGGCCGAGAATAGCCAGCCGTCGTCGAAAGCCGAGCCGGAACCGAGGCGGGCGGGAGAGGCGCGCTAGCCGTGTTGTCTCGCGCGAAAGGGCAAGTGCTCGAAGCGCCGCACGAACGGCCCAGGCGCATAGCGCCCGGCTTCGGCATCCACCGCGAACGCCGGGCAGCGCGCCAGCACCTCTTCCAACACGAGCCGCCCCTCCAGCCGCGCTGCGGCGGCACCGACGCAGTGATGCGGTCCGTAGCTGAAGCTCATGTGGCGGCGGATCTTGCGCGTGACATCACACAGATCCGCGTCGACTCCAAACTCGCGCTCGTCGCGGTTGGCCGATGCGTAGAGGAGCAGGACCTTGCGGCCGCGCGGAATGGTCTTCCCGTGGAGCGTGACGTCGCGCATCGTCGTGCGCGCCAGGCCCTGTACAGGAGAGGACAGGCGCAGGAACTCCTCGATCGCCTCCGGAATGCGGCCCGGATCCTCGCGCAGCAGCCTGCGCTGCTCCGGGTGCTGGGTCAGCAACTCGAACGCCCCGCCGAGAAGACCCATGATGGTGTCGTTGCCGCCGGTCACCATCGTGAAGGCCACGCCCAGCATTTTGGCGGGGGAGACGTCCTCGCCGGTGCTGAGGCGACCGTGGATCAGCGCGGAGAGCATGTCGTCGCTCGGCTCGCTGCGGCGCTGTTCGATGAGGCCGCTGAAGTAGCCGAACATCTCGCCGACGGCCTGGCCGGCGCTCGAGACGTTGCCGCCAGCGCTGGCGCTGACGATCGCGTCGGTCCAGCCGCCGAAGCGAACGCGGTCGGCCAGCGGAACGCCCAGGAAATGCGCGACCACGAAGCTCGCCAGCGGCCGGAAGAGTTCCGTCACCACGCAGCCCTCGCCGCGCTCGCGCAGCGCCTCGACGCGCTCGACGACGAACGCGCGCACGGCGGGTGCCAGCGCTTCCACCTGCTGCGGGGTCACGCGCTTGATGATCAGCTTACGCAGCGCGGTGTGGTCGGGCGGATCCATCATCACGATCGGCGCCTCGAGGCCGAGACGCTCCATCTCGCCGTACGAGAACGTGAGTCCCGAAGCGGACGAGAACGTGCGAGCGTCCACCGCCGCGTCGAGTACGTCGGCGAAGCGCGAGAGCACCCAGTAGTCCTGACCCTCACCGTTGTCGGCCACGTGATGGACGGGATCGTGGTCGCGCAATGCGCGGTACATGGCGAAGGGCTCGCGCCAGCTCTCGCCTCCGCGCGGCTCGAAGCGAGCCTGGCTCTGCATCGACATGGCCCGATCTCCCCCGAGCCCTGTTGTAGCAAGAACCGGAGCCGAGGCCGGGCGGGCGCTAGTCCGCGCCGCGGGTCTTCGGCTCGGCGCGCGTTCGCGCGGCAAGAGTGAGCCCCCGGCGTAGGAAGCCGGACGCTTCATCGGCGGGGAGCGCACCGGCGTACAGGAAGCCCTGCACTTCGTCGCATCCGGCCTCACGCAGGAACTGCTCCTGCTCGGGCGCATCGACGCCTTCGGCCACCACGCGCAGCCCGAGCCCGTGACTCATACCGATGATCGCGCGCACCATGGTTCCGGAGCGCGGGTCGGAACCGAGTTCGCGAATCAGGCAGCGGTCGATCTTCAGCGTGTCGAGCGGGAAATCCGACAGGTAGCTCATCGACGAGTAGCCGGTTCCGAAATCGTCGATCGAGATGCGCACGCCCATCGCGCGGATGTCGCGCAACGCGATCGCCGACGCGTCGTCGCTGCGCATGAGCAGCGATTCCGTCAACTCGATCTCGAGGTCGCTCGGATCGACTTCCGCCTCGCGCAGCGCGGCGCCCACGACTGCGCACAGGTCATGGTGGTCGAGCTGGCGGGCGGAGACGTTCACCGAGAGACACAGCCTGCCAAATCCTCCGTCGCGCCAGGCGCGCATCTGCCGGCAAGCGGCCGCCACCACCCAATCGCCGATCGGAACGATCAACCCGGTGTCCTCGGCGAGCGGGATGAACTCGCGCGGCGCCACGATGCCGAGCTTCGGGTGGTACCAGCGCAAGAGCGCCTCGAATGACGTCACCCGGCCGGTCTGGACGTCGAGCCGAGGCTGATAGTGCAGGCGGAGTTCGTCGCGCGCGAGCGCCTCGCGCAGCTGGATCTCGAGTTCCAGGCGCCGCATCGCGACAGCGTTCAGCTCAGCCGAATAGAACTGGAAGTTGTTCCGGCCCTGCTCCTTCGCGTGGTACATGGCCGCGTCGGCGTTCTTCAGCAAGCTCTGCGCGTCGGCGCCATCCTGCGGGTAGACCGCGATGCCGACGCTCGTACCGGTCGTGACGTTCCGGTTTGCCACCAGGATCGGCTCGGCGAGTACACGAAGGATGCGTCGCGCGACCTCGCTCGCTTCCGCCGGATCGCGGACGTGCGACAACAGCACCGTGAACTCGTCACCGCCGACCCGCGAAATCGTGGCGCGCTGCTCGCTCGCGCCCAGGCGTCCCACCAGGTCGCCATCGCGCACACACGAGCGCAGCCGATCGGCGACACCGCGCAGCAGTTCGTCGCCCGCGGAGTGACCGAGCGTGTCGTTGATGCGCTTGAAGCGGTCGAGGTCGAGGAAGAGCAGGCCCACCGAGTGCCCCTGCGACTGGGCCTTGTCCAGCGCGCGCCCGAGGGAGTGGGTGAAGAGCGAGCGATTGGCGAGGCCCGTCAAGCTGTCGTAGCTCGCGAGGCGCCGCATCCGGGACTCGGCGCGAACCTGGTCGGTCACGTCCTGGATCGTTCCGGCGATCCAGCCGCTCGGCGAGGTGCCGTCCCGCACCAGCTCGCCGATCTGGCGGACGTGGCGCACATGGCCGTCTTCCATCACCAGGCGGTGTTCGATCTCGAACCGCTCCGCTTCCTGGAGCGCGTCCTCGACGCCGCGCCGAACCGAATCGCGATCGTTCGGATGGATGCGCTCGAAGAGCCGCTCCCACGAGGCACGCGTGTCCGTCGCGTAGCCGAGGATGCGATGCGTCTCCCGCGACCAGCTCATCTCGGTCGTGCCGGGACGCAGGCGCCAGCTGCCCATGCGCGCGACGCGCTCTGCGCGGGCCAGCATCTGCTGGCTTTCGGGGAGTGCGTGGACCGCTCGAGCGCTCCGCACCAGCGACCGGGCGCGGTGCACGAGAACGTCGGCGTGCAGCGGCAGGATGGCGAAGTCGGCGGCGCCCGCGTCGAAGGCAGCGCGCGCGGCAGCGGCGTCTCGCGCGTCGGCGACGATCATGACTGACGTCTGCTCGGCGTTGGACATCACGCTGATGTGACGACACACCGCGAAGCCGTCCCGACTGGCGATCGAAAGATCGAGCAGCACGAGCTGCGGCCCCCACTTTTCGACACTGGCGAGAATCGCCGGGAGGTCGCCGACCTCACGAACCTCGAAGCCAGCGGCGGCGAGCGCCGCGCCGAGTCCGGAACGCGAGGATGCGCCGCCGTTCGTCAAAAGGGCCCGCAGCTGTGCAGGCTCGTCGGGTTGCGCTTGCGGCTGCAGAGGCTGCTCGCTCATTCGGTCGAGACCTGCGCGAGGCGTTCCATGACGAAGCGACGCAATGTCGACCCGGCCTCCGGACTGAGACCGCCGAACAGCACGGACATCCCGATCGGCCAGCGTGGCGCCCGCCGATCTCCCACGTCATTGGCATGGATCGTAAGCGCCCGCGTGGTGACGACGCGCCCCGGCAATCGAATCGTGACGCGCGTGGAGACGCCCTTCGGCAGCGGGCGCGGCGTCTCGAGGAAGGCGCCGCGCGGCGAGAGCGTGTAGACGACGGCCTGCCGGGTCCGTGTGCGAGCCTCGAAACTGCCGAGGAGGTTCACCGGCGCTCGCGGATCGCTGCGCGCGACCCGCTCGTTCGGCAGCGTGAGCGCCGCATTGACGACGAAGCGCAGCGCGCTCGCGTCGACCTGGCTCCACACTGCGTGCCGTACACCCGCCTGACGCAGATCAGCCAGCCGCTTCGCAGCTGGTTTCGAACCGATCGCGACGAGCGACAGCTGCGGGCTTTCCGGATCGCGGGCCGCGACCTCGGCGCCAAGCCGCGCGATTGCGGTGAGATCGGCCTCGGGCGGGAACGCCAACGCTCGGAAGCGACGCCCATCGTCGTCGAGCGCCGCGCGCGCTTCCTCAGCCGATTCCACGAGGAATGTGTCGATGCCCATCCGCAGCAGGAGCATGGTCGCTTCGGCCAGTGACCCCGCCCCGTCCCAAATCAACAGTCTTCGCTTCATTCGGGAGAAGATCGGTAGGGCACGGGCCCGGCTTGACGACGGAAAGTCCAGTTCCCGCGCGAAGCCGTGACGACCCCTGCCGC
>JANLTC010000112.1:0-5425 GCA_031362725.1 Deltaproteobacteria bacterium
GTCACGCTTCCCGGCGCGGCGCCGTTCGTGCGCGGTCCACGTGCGACGATGTATGCGAATCGCCCGTGGACGATTCGCCAGTATGGCGGCTTCTCCACCGCTGAAGAGACGAATGCGTTCTTTCGCAAGAATCTCGCGGGCGGACAACAGGGACTCTCCGTCGCATTCGATCTCGCGACGCATCGTGGCTACGACTCGGACCACCCGCGCGTCACTGGCGACGTTGGCAAGGCGGGCGTTGCGATCGACAGCGTCGAAGACATGAAGCGCCTCTTCGACGGGATCCCGCTCGACCAGGTGACGGTGTCGATGACGATGAACGGCGCGGTGTTGCCGATTCTCGCCTGTTTCATCGTGGCCGGCGAAGAGCAGGGCGTCGCCGCCGAGAAGCTCGCCGGAACGATCCAGAACGACATCCTGAAGGAGTTCATGGTCCGGAACACCTTCATCTATCCGCCGCCGCCGAGCATGCGCATCGTGGCCGACATCATCGAGTTCACCGCGCAGTCGATGCCCAAGTTCAACTCGATCTCGATCAGCGGCTACCACATGCAGGAAGCTGGCGCGGATGCGGTCGTCGAACTGGCCTTCACGATCGCCGACGGCCTCGAGTACGTCCGCGCTGCGCTCTCGAAGGGGCTCGCGATCGATGCATTCGCGCCGCGGCTCTCGTTCTTCTTCGCGATCGGCATGAACTTCTACATGGAAGTGGCAAAGCTGCGCGCGGCGCGTGTGCTGTGGTCGGAGGTCACTGCGCAGTTCGGACCCCAGAAGGTCGAGTCGTCGATGCTGCGCACACACTGCCAGACTTCGGGCGCGAGCCTCACGTACCAGGATCCGCTGAACAATGTGGTGCGCACGACGATCGAAGCGATGGCTGCGGTCTTCGGTGGGACGCAGTCGCTGCACACCAACGCCTTCGACGAGGCGCTCGCGCTGCCGAGCGAGACGAGCGCTCGCATTGCGCGCAACACACAACTGATCCTGCAGGAAGAAACAGGCATCCCCGCGGTGATCGACCCGTTCGCGGGCTCATACTTCATGGAGTCACTCACCGCGATGCTCGCCGAGGAGGCGCGCAGCCTGATCGCCGAGGTCGAGGCGCTCGGCGGCATGGCACGCGCGATCGAATCGGGCATGCCGAAGCTCCGCATCGAGGAGTGCGCGGCGCGTCGTCAGGCGCGCGTCGACCGCGGCGAGGACGTGGTCGTCGGCGTCAACAAGTACCAGGTCACAGGTGCGGAGAGCGAGTTCGATCTGCTCGAGATCGACAACGCCGCGGTGCGCGAATCGCAGGTGCAGCAGCTCGCAGCGCTGCGCGCGAAACGCGACGCCCCGGCGGTTGCGCGCGCGCTCGACGCACTCGAGGCGATCGCCAGAGGGGGAGCCGGAAACCTGCTCGCTTGCGCAGTCGGCGCGGCGCGTGCGCGCGCGACGGTCGGGGAGATTTCCGATGCGCTCGAGCGTGTCTGGGGTCGCCATCGCCCCGAGACGCGGACGATCTCGGGGGTCTACGCGGGCGTTTCCGGCGGCGACGAGGAATACGAGGCGGTACGCCGGGAAGTCGATGCCTTTGCGGAAGCGGAAGGCCGCCGTCCGCGTCTGCTCGTCTGCAAGCTCGGTCAGGATGGTCACGACCGCGGGATGAAAGTGATCGCCAGCGCGTTCGCCGACATTGGCTTCGATGTCGACATCGGTCCGCTCTTCCAGATGCCGGAAGAGGTGGCGCGCCAGGCGATCGAGAACGACGTGCACGCGGTCGGTGTCTCGACCCAGGCCGGCGGGCACAAGACGCTGATCCCGCAGCTGATCGCGGAGTTGCGCGCGCAGGGCGCGATCGACATCGCAGTCGTCGCGGGCGGTGTGATTCCACCGAAGGACTACGGCGATCTCCAGGCGGCCGGCGTCGTCGCGATCTTCGGGCCGGGAACGCCGGTGCCGAAGGCCGCGCGCGAGGTGCTCGCCGCGATCCGCGCGCGACACGCATGAGCGACGCAGTCGCGGCGTACCGCGACGGAGTCCGGGCGGGTGATCGGCGCAGTATCGCCAAGACGATCACACTGCTCGAGAGTCGCCGGGCCGATCACGCCGTGCTCGGGCAGACGGTGCTCGACGAGCTGGTACCGTACACGGGTCTCGCAACGCGGCTCGGCGTCACCGGGACGCCGGGCGTCGGCAAGAGCACCTTCATCGAGGCGCTCGGCCTGCACCTGGTCGCGACGGGCAGACGCGTCGCGGTGCTGGCCGTCGATCCGTCGAGCCCTCGAACCGGGGGCTCGATTCTCGGCGACAAGACGCGCATGGAGCGGCTCGCGCAGAATCCGGCCGCATTCATCCGCCCGTCGCCGTCGGGCGGTTCGCTCGGCGGCGTCGCGCATCGCACGCGCGAGACGATGCTGGTTCTCGAGGCGGCCGGCTTCGATGTCGTGATCGTCGAGACGGTCGGCGTCGGGCAGAGCGAGTTCGCCGTCGCATCGATGGTCGATTTCTTCGCCGTGTTGCTGCAGCCCGGCGCGGGTGACGAGTTGCAGGGAATGAAGAAGGGCGTGCTCGAGCTGGCCGACGCGCTCGTCGTCAACAAGGCGGATGGCGAACAGCGCGAGGCCGCTCGCCGCGCGCGCCTCGCCTATCAGCACGCGCTCGCGCTGTTGCGGCCGACCTCGGCGCATTGGCGCCCCCCCGTGCTGCTCGCGAGCGCGGTCAGCGGCGACGGGATTGCGGAGTTCTGGCAGCAGGTCGGTACGCACCGGGCTGCGCTCGAAGCCGCGGGCGAGATCGATTCGCGCCGCGCCGCGCAGGCGCGGGCATGGCTGTGGAGCCTGGTGGACGAGTCGCTGCACCGGAGCTTCCGGTCGCACCCGGCGGTCGCTCGAGCGATCCCGCGACTCGAATCCGAGGTCAGCGCGCGGAAGACGACCCCCGGCGCCGCCGCCCGGACTCTACTCGAGGCCTTCCGGGAGGGCTGAGCCTCTGATCGAGTCGCGGGCGGCCCAACGGCTGAGAACGAAACAACCTGACGCCCTGCGCCGCTTCGTGCCTTCATTTCGCCGGAGGCGCTGCCGATGAGCCCGAGGGTGGCGTCCTGCCGGACGACTGGGTTCGGCTTGGGTGCGGAGGAGCCATGGTCCAGATCAACATGGCAGCGCGCGAGATCACCTTGAAGGTGGTCTATTACGGTCCTGCGCTCTCCGGCAAGACTACCAACCTCCAGCAACTCCATCAGCTGCTCGACCCGGCTTCGCGCGGCAAGATGGTGACGCTCGATACCACCGATGACCGCACGCTCTATTTCGACTTCCTGCCGATCCAGTTCGGCGCGGGGAAGGGCGTGTCGGTGAAGCTGAAGCTCTTCACGGTACCCGGACAGGTGATGCACAAGTCGACGCGCAAGGTGGTGCTCGCGGGTGCCGATGCGGTCGCGTTCATCGCTGATTCGCAGCGTGCATCGGCGAGCGCAAATGCCTACTCCTGGCGCGACATGGAGGCGAACCTGCGCGCGAACGGGATCGACTTCGACGCGATTCCGAAGATCGTCCAGTTCAACAAGCGCGACCTTCCCGACATCAAGCCGTTGCAGGAGATCCGCGCGACCTGGGGCGAGATCGCGACCTTCCCGGCAGTTGCGAACAAGGGTGAGGGCGTGATCGAGAGTCTCCGCGAGCTGCTTCGCAAGCTCTATCGCCACCTCGACGCGAAGCACCAGTTCGCTACGAGCTTTGGCGTATCCGAAGAAGAGTTCCTTGGCGGCGTCTTCCGCCATGTCGGACGCAACGAGAGCAAGGCCGCCGCGGGCTGATCCGCTCTGCGCACGCGCTCGAGCCCTCGCTTGCGGTTGACGCTCCAGTCAACCGCCGATAATCTGCCGGCGCCGATTCCCGTGGGGAAGCTCAACGACGGACCCGCCGTGTGTGCTCGCACGCGAGCTCCGACCCCCGCGCGGCGGTCCGACCGAAAGGCAGAACAGCATGAATTCGAAGGCGGCACCCGCCCTTCGGCTGAAGCCTCGCCGCGTTCCCCCTGAGTGGGCCGACGTGATCGTCTCGGTCGAAGAAGGCATCGCCGAGATCCGCGCTGGCCGGATGATCATCCTCACCGACGACGAAGACCGCGAGAACGAAGGCGACCTCTGCATGGCCGCCGAGTGCGTGACGCCCGATGCGATCAACTTCATGGCGAAGTTCGGGCGCGGCCTCGTCTGCCTCTCGCTCACCGAAGGACGCCTCCAGGAGCTGCGGCTCCCGATGATGGTGCCCGACGGTGACAACACCACGACCTTCGGCACCGCCTTCACGATCTCGATCGAAGCGCGGCAGGGCGTGACCACCGGCATCTCGGCGGCCGATCGCGCGCACACGATCCGCGTCGCGATAGACGACGAATCGCGCCCGCATGATCTCTCGCGACCCGGCCACATCTTCCCGCTCCGCGCGCGCGATGGAGGCGTGCTGCGGCGCGCCGGCCAGACGGAGGGCTCCGTCGATCTCGCGCGGCTTGCAGGACTGAAGCCGGCGGGCGTCATCTGCGAGGTAATGAACGACGACGGGTCGATGGCACGCATGCCCCATCTGGTCGAGTTCGCGCGCCTTCATGGACTCAAGATCGTGACGATCGCGCAGCTGATCGAGCACCGACTGCGCAACGAGAAGCTGGTGCGCCGGATTGCCGAGGCGGAGTTGCCCACTGCAGACTCCGGCGAGTGGCGCTCCTACATCTTCGAGAACGACATCGATCACGTCGATCACATGGCGCTGGTGAAGGGGGAGATCACCGCAGATAGCGACGTGCTGGTGCGCGTCCACAGCGAGTGCCTCACCGGCGACGCGTTCGGTTCGATGCGCTGCGACTGTGGCGAGCAGCTCCGCGCCGCGATGAAGCTGATCGATGCCGAGGGCCAGGGCGTGATCCTCTACATGCGTCAGGAGGGTCGCGGGATCGGTCTGAAGAACAAGATCCGCGCCTACAGCTTGCAGGACAAAGAGGGGCTCGACACCGTCGAGGCGAACGAACGACTCGGCTTCCCGCCCGACTTGCGCGACTACGGCGTTGGTGCACAGATCCTCGTCGACCTGGGCGTTCGAAAAATGCGCCTGATCACCAACAACCCAGGCAAGCGCGCGGGTATCGAGGGCTACGGCCTGACGATCGTCGAACGCGTACCGCTCGAGATCACGCCCAACGAGAAGAACTACGAGTACCTGCGGACCAAGAAGGAAAAACTGGGTCACGTGCTCCACTTGATGAGCTGAGGATTCCATGTTCGAGACGGTCGAAGACGTTCAGAAGCGACTCGAAGAGCAGGGTTACATCTGCGACCGCCGCATCGCGACGGTCGTGTACCTGGCGCTCAAACTCGAGAAACCGGTGCTGGTGGAAGGTCCCGCCGGCGTCGGCAAGACCGAACTCGCCAAGGTGGCCACCTTGGCGA
>JANLTC010000116.1:0-22679 GCA_031362725.1 Deltaproteobacteria bacterium
GCCCTTCGGTCCGGGCCAGCCCGCCGCGACCGGTCTCTACCTCGTCGCGATGAACACGATCTTCTGGTGCGCGTTCACCGCGGTCGTCGCGCCGTATCTCGCGCTGCTGCCGGAGATCGCGACCAGCAGCGACGAGCGCACACGCATCTCGACGCTGATGACCGCGTTCTCGATCCTCGCGGTGATCGGCGGCAACCTCGTACTCGGTGCCGTCGTCGCGAAGTTCGCGGGCGGCGGGTCACTGCTCGGTGTGCACTTCGCGAACGGCTTCGAGCCGCAGGCCATCGCCATTGCCGTGCTCGCGTTCGGCTTCTTCTATCTGTCGATCGCGTTCGTGCGCGAGCGCCCGATCGCGGACGATGGCCCGCCGCACCTGTCGTTTCGCTCGGCCGTCACCGAATCGTTTCGCAATCCATCGTTCCTGCCGCTGGTGATCCCGCTCTCGGTGTTCCTGATTGGCGTCAACCTGATCGTCACGGCCGTGCCGTATCTCGGCCGCGCGGTCCTGCACGCCAGCGAAGCCGAAGCGTCGTTCGGAACGGCCGCGGTCTATCTGTCGGCGGGCATGTCGCTGCCGCTCATTGGTCGCGTGACCGCGCGCTTTGGCAAGAAACGCATCTATTCGGCGGCGCTGCTCGCGATGTCATTGGTGTTCGCGTCGATCCCAGTCGTCGCGCTGTCGCCCAGGCCCACGGCCACGTATCTCGCCTTGATGATCGTGCTCGGCATCCCGGTCGGCGCGCTGCTGGTGCTCGGTCGCGTGCTGATCGCCGACGTGATCGATGCCGACTTCGCAAGAACCGGCCTGCGACGTGAGGCGATGTACTTCGGCATGCAGGGTCTGATGACGAAGGTCTCGTTCGGCGTCGGTCCGCTCGTCGCAACGCAACTCTTCGACGCTTTCGGCAACACCGCCGAGCACCCGCTCGGCATCCTGCTCTGCGGTCCGGTCGCCGGCCTGCTCGGCATCGTCGGTTGGTTCGCGTTCCGGCGCTATCCGGCCTTATGAACGTCGCCGCTCGCCGGTGGCTCGCTACGCGGGAAACGGGGACGGGTTCGTTGGAGTTGCGCAGAGATTCATTGGCGAACGCGAGCCTTGTGGGGCTCGCCGCTCGCTGGCGGCTCGCTACGCGGGAAACGGGGACGAGCGCGCTGAAGCTCCGCGGAGATTCATTGTCGGCTCGCTACGCGGGAATGCCGAGCAGACGATGGGTCTCCGCGATGCTGGCGACCGTGCGCCCGCAGCGTTTTGCCAGCAGCGCCACTTCCTCAACGAGTTCGACGTTGGTCGGTGTCCGCGGGCCCGCGTAGTCTTCGAGTCCGACGCGCAGGTGGCCGCCGCGCTCGAGTGCGAGTTGCGCGAGACCGCACGCGACGACGTCGCCGCCGAGTACCGCGACCGACCACGCGAGCCCGGAGCCGGCGAGCATGTCGAGATACGCTTCGAGCGCCGCGC
Organism: Deltaproteobacteria bacterium; assembly: GCA_031362725.1. GTDB lineage: Bacteria > Myxococcota_A > UBA9160 > UBA9160 > PR03 > PR03. The sequence continues at coordinate 1,457 of JANLTC010000116.1, forward strand.
GCGTTGGAGGCAGCCCGAACAGCAGCGAGCCGCCGAAGTAGAGCTTCAGCATCGCGCCCGCAGGCATGCGTCCCGCTGACGCGAACGCGAGCGCCACGCGCAGGAAGCTCGGATCGAAGATCGAGATGCTCGGTGCGAGCCGAAGCTCCGCGCACTGCGAGAACATATGGAGCGCGTCGGCGTGGGTGTTCACGTAGACGAGATCGAGCGGACGCGGAAGCCCGTCGGCGCCGAGAACCCCGAGGCTCACCGATCCGGGATCGACGAGCCCGACTCGGCAAAGCCCCGCTCGTGCCAACTCCGCGTTGTGCTGCCAGCGCGAAGCGATCGAGATCCCAGCCCCACCGCTAGCCATCGTCGGATAGAGCAACACGCCGGGATGCCGCGCAACGATCGGCCGCCATGCCTCGACATACGGCGCACCCGCATGGGTTCCGTCGCAAGTCCACAAGCCCTCATCGTTGTGGTTATGCACGATCGAAGCCCCAGCCTCGATGCAGGCGAGCGCATCCACGGTGATCTCAGCGGGACTCCGCGGCACGCGAGGATTCGCACTCTTCAGCGTCGCCCCGTTGAGCGCCACTTCGATCGCAACAGCCTCACTCATATCGCCGGCGGACCCCACGGCGCACCGAGTGGCAAAGCGAGCGCCGATCAGCTGCGACCAAAGGTCGTCAGCTGCATCGCCGCTCGCCCCCCTTCACGGGTAATAGACGTAGATCGCGTCGGCGATGCAGGCTGGCTTGGCGCCGCCTTCTACTTCGAACACCATGCCGAACGTGACCCGCGCGCCGCCGCCCGGCATGTCCCTCACGTCTTTCAGTTCCGCCGCCATCCGCAGCCGTGCACCCGAAGGCACCGGCGCCGGCAACCGCATGCTCTCGAGCCCATAGTTCACCGCCATCCGCACGCCTTCCACCCGCACCACCTGGGGCAGCAACACCGGCGCGAGCGAGATCGTCAGGTAGCCATGCGCGATCGGTTGCTTGAACGGCGACTCGCGCTTGGCACGTTCGACGTCGACGTGGATCCACTGGTGATCGCCGGTCGCCTCGGCGAACGAATTGATCTGCGCCTGCGTGACGGTGACCCACTCGGACACGCCGAGTTTTTGTCCGACGAAACTCTTGAGCGCGGCGACGCTCGGCACGATGGTGGGGGGCATGCGGTCGATCTCCTCGCGGGTGGGCCGAAGCGCGCCAACCCTAACACAGCCGAGGTGCCGGCCGAACGCGTCGTCAGGCGCGACCGCTCCACTTCGAGCGCTCGATCGCAATGACCTCCCACCAGCGCTGCGCTTCGGTCAGTTGTCGCGCAACGCCTGCGCGCGGAATCCGCTGCAGCTCGCCACGTCGCGGCGCGACGATCCACGCATCCGCGTGCTCGGCCACGTCGATCACGTCGTCGACGATCCGCAGGCCGCTCTCGGTCCACGCGATGAAGCGCGTCGAGACACGCGGTCGCAAGCACAGTACGACCCTCGCACGTTGCGCGCGCGCGAGTAGCGCGGCGGCATCGTGGGCGTGCCCGAGCAGCGCTGACGGTTCCGGGGCCGCGATGCGCCCAGCGCGCAGCGTTCGCAGCACCTTGCCGATGCCACTGACGGCCGGGATCGTCAGCTCGGGTCCGAGATCGGCGAAGTCGTCGATCTGGGTCGCACCGAGCGACGCGGTGGTGCGTGCCGAGACCGGCTCGAAGACGAGCAACACGCCCTGCCGTTCCGCTCCGACGAGCGGGGCGGCATACGCGAAGCAGGCCTCGATCCGCCGCTCCATCGTCCCTTCCTTCTGGCCTCACGACCTCGCGCGCCGCTCGACGGCGGCGAGCCGAAACCGAGTCCGGTGGCGGCTGCGAGTTCGCGTCAGGTGACTGCCAGATGACGCGTGTTGGCGTCCATGCTGCTACGAGATGCGTATACTCGGCAAAATCCTCGGAGAAACTGTATGTCGCGATTGCGCTTTGCCTGGATCGTGAGTCTCGCCGCCGCCTGCGCGGTTGGCTTCTGGGTTGCCGGTCCGGTTCTGTACCAGACCTTCATCGGTCTCGATCCCAGCGCGTTCCCGGCTGGCAAAGTGCTCGAGCGAATCGGGCGACTCGCGCTCCCGAACGCCGGGTTCTCGGCTGCGGGTCTCGTCTACGCACTGCTGCTCGGCTTGCCGGCGGGCGCGCTGGCGTTCTTCGCAGTTCGCAGCGCGCATCGTGCGGCGACCGATCGCTCGCGTCGCCGTTTCCTCACCGGCGCCGCTTCGGGCGCGGGCGCTGCGATCGCCGCGACCGCGGCCGGCACCGCCGTCGCGTTCGGTCGTGCGTTTCTCGGTTGGGGAAACGAGGGTCGCGGCTGGCGCGGGCCCGCCAGCGAGATCTTCGGTGGCGACGTGGTGAGGACCGATCCGAAGTGGCGCGAAGAGTGGAAGGGCGCACGGATCAAGGCGTATCGGCGCCTCGGTCGTACCGGCTTCGAGGTGTCGGACATCTCGATCGGGACCGGCGCGATCGGCGGCGAAAAAGGCGAGGCGATCGTTCGCGAAGCGCTCGATCGCGGTGTGAACTATCTCGACACCGCGCCGGACTATGCCGGTTCGGGTAGCGAGCAGGCGATCGGCCGTGCGCTGGGCGGTCGCGATCGCACCAAGCTCTTCCTCGCGACGAAGTTCTGCACGCCGCGGGGTCACCTCCCGGTCGGTGCTCCGGTGGCGCAGTACAAGGAAGTCATCGAAGCGAGCCTGCAGCGCCTCGGCACCGACTACATCGATCTCGTGCACGTGCATTCGTGCGACGAGATCGGTCGGCTGATGGACCCGAACATGCACGAGGCGTTCGACCAGCTGAAGCAGGATGGCAAGGCGCGCTTTCTCGGTTTCTCGTCGCACACGCCGAACCTGGCCCAGGTCGCCGCGCGGGCGATCGAGTCGAACCGCTTCGACGTGATGATGCTCGCCTATCACCACGGCATCTGGCCGAGCCTCGGCGATCTGATCCACCGCGCGCGCACCGAGCGCGACATGGGCATCGTCGCGATGAAGACGCTGAAGGGCGCCAAGCACAATGGGCTCGCCGGATTCCGGGAGAACGCACAAGCCTACTCGCAGGCGGCCTTCAAGTGGGTGCTGACGAATCCCGACGTCGCGTGCCTCGTCGTGTCGTTCTTCGAGCCGCAGCACGTCGATGAGTACATCTTTGCGTCGGGCGGCGCGATCGCGACCGGGGACCACGCGCTGCTCCAGCGCTACGACGACGCGATCGCCGGCACCTACTGCCCGCCGCACTGCGGCGCGTGTCTCGATCACTGCTCCGAGGATCTCGCGGTGAACGACGTGCTCCGCTACCGGATGTACTTCGAGGACTACGGGCAAGAGAAGCGCGGCATGCAGCACTACGCGCAGCTCGGCAACAACGCATCGGCGTGTCTCGGTTGTGCGGCCCCCTGTGCCGGCCATTGTCCGGTCGGGATTCCGATCCAGCAACGCATGCTCGAATCACACGAGCTGCTGTCAATGTCATGATCTCGCCGCTCGCCGTTGGCTCGCTACGCGGGAAGGGCCTTGTGATCTCGCCGCTCGCCGCAGGCTCGCTACGCGGGAACGGTCTTGTGATCTCGCCGCTCGCTGCTGGCTCGCTACGCGGGAGGGGCTTGTGAGCGCGACAGAGCGGAAGCTGCTGGTGTATGGCGCTACGGGCTTCACGGGTCGGCTGGTCGTGGACGAGGCGCGCCGGCTGGGGCTCGATCCGATCCTCGGCGGCCGCAACCAGGCGGCGCTCGAGCGGATGGCCGAGGCGGTCGGCGCGCCGGAACTGCGCGTCGCGGACGCGCGTCGCCCCGCGACGCTCGAGTCGCTCTTCGCGGGCGTCGGCTGCGTGGTGAACTGCGCGGGACCTTTCGTGCAACTCGGTGAGCCGGTGTTGCGCGCCGCGATCGACGCCGGCGCGCACTATCTCGACACCACCGGCGAACAGCTGTGGATGGCGCGCATGATGGACCTGCACGCGGCGGACGCCGAGCGCAGCGGATCGACCGCGATCCTCGCGCATGCCTTCGAGTACGCCGTCGGCGACTGTGCCGCGCGCGTCGCGGTCGAAGCGACGCCCGGCGCCCAGACGGTCGAGGTCGTCAATCGCGTCGAAGGTTTCGGCACCAGTCGCGGCACCAAGAAGTCGGCGCTCGATGTGCTGACGAAGCCCGCGCTCGCGGTCGTGAACGGTCGCCGCCGCGAAGAGGCGCAGCTCGCCCACCGGGCACACGTCAGGTTCCCGGACGAAGACGAAGACCGCATCGCGCTCTCGTACGGCGGCGGCGAAGTGCTGTCGGCCCCGAGTTTCGCGCCGACGGTGCGCACCGTGCGAACCTATCTCGCCGTGCCGGGCTCGGTTGCGCTGCTCGCGCCGCTCTTCGCAAGAGTCGCGGCGCCGCTGCTCACCGCGAGGCTGCGACGGCTGCTCGAGTCGCGCATCGACGCCTCCGCGGTCGGCCCCGGCGAAGAACGTCGCGATCAGCCCTGGTGGGTCCTCGCCCGCGTGCGCGCCGCTGGCGGCAAGGGCACGAGCGTCACCGTGAGCGGTTACGACAGCTACGGCATCACCGCGGTGATCTGCGCGATCGGCGCGCAGTGGCTGCTCGAGGGCCGCGCGAAGCGCACCGGTGTGATGACCAGCGCCCAGGCGTTCGACCCGCGCGCGTTCCTCGACGCGCTGGCACCTTCGGGCGTAGCCTGGCGCCAGGACCCGACCTGAGGTCAGGGCGTTTGGATGGCGCGCACGAAGGCATCGTGCAGCGCCCGATGGATCGAGCGGCGATCGATCTTCCCGTAGACCTGACGAAACGCGCGCAGCGGGATGATTCCCTTCGCCATCGAGCGATGCCCGCCGCCGACGCCGAGTCCCTCGACCACCGCGCGCACCACTTCGCCGGCCGCGCGCACGTAGCCGACGTTGCGCACCGAGAACACCAGATCCGAGCCTACGATGCCGGCCGCGACCGACCATTCGGTGTTCTCGGCCTGGAGACCGAGATCGGCCACCTGCGGGATCACGTCTTCGCGCACTCGGCCCAGCACCAGCATGTGGATACCGTCTTCCACCTTCGTCGAAGTGAGCGCGCGGCCGAGCGCGCGCAGTCCGTCGATCGGGAGGGCGGGGCGCTCGATGCGGCGCAGCAAGGCAGGGCTGTGCAGCGCGTGCAGGAACGCGAAGGCGCGGATGTCGTCGCGGCTGGTCTCGCGACCGAGTAACTGCGTGTCGCTCTTGATGCCGTAGAGCAATGCGGTCGCGAGGCGCGGCCTGACCTCGATGCCGGCGGCGCGCACGTATTCGGTGAAGATCGTGGAGGTCGCGCCATACGAAGTCCGGATGTCGCCGATCACGGTGTCGTAGCCCCCGCGCTCGGGGTGGTGATCGACCACGACGTCTACCGACAGCACGCGCGCCGGCGGACTCTCACCAAACACCGGCGGCTGTACGTCGACCAGCGCCAGACCGTCGAACTCCTCCAACTCGGGCGGCGTGATGATGCGCACCTCGATCCCGAGCGCGGCGATCATCGCGCGGTTCTCGGGACGCTTCACCGCGCCGAACGAGATCAGCGGCGCGGTGGGACTCTTGCGGCCGAGCAGCGCGCGCAGTGCGATTCCCGAGGCGATGCCGTCCGGATCCGGGTCGGGCTGCAGCAGGATGCCGATCTTTTCGCGCGTCGCGAGCAGATTGCGCAGCTCGACCACGCGGTGGAGGTTCTCGAGATGATCGAACTCGTCGTCGAAATTGTCGCGGATCAGCGAGCGCAGCCGGCCGAGGCGCAAACACGGATGGATCGGGAGATCGCCTGAATCGAGCTTGTCGGAGAGCACCAGTACCGGCGCGATCGGCAGCGCTTCGCCCACCACGCCGACAGCAGTGCGCACGAAGCCGATCTCTTCGCTGACGACGCAGAAGACGTCGCCTTCGCGCGGGTTCAGCTTGCCGATCGCTTCGGTCGTGAGCCCGCCCTGCAGCGTGCGAAAACCGGGCGGCCGCACGCGCGACTCGTCGTCGCGCGGAACCCAGGTGAGTTCCTCGTTCTCGCCGGCGCCGATGCGACTCCAGAGCCGAGCCAGCTCGGCTCCGTCGCACACGATGATGCGGCGTTCCACGGTATCTCCCGGCCGGCGGCCCTGCGGACGCGGCGGATTCTAGCCGCCGGTCCGCGCCGAAGGGGATTGTGCCTTCCGGCCCGACGCTGCGCCGCGCGCGCCTCCGCGTGGGGCGGGGCGCGCCCCGCGGGCGCGGCCGCCGCGGAAGAGTCATTCGCGGTGGCGAAGGCGTGCTCCCGTCGCGAGTCGTTGGGCGTCGAACGCACCGCGCAAGTACCCTGAATGACAATGATCGCGGCGCACACTGCGGCCCGCGGCCCGCTGGCATGCCGGCGCGGGACAGGGGCTCGAGTCCGTGTTTCTCCCGGGCTCTTCCAAGCGCCTTGGCGCGAGGTGTGTTTGCAAGGGAAGGGAGTTTCGATGAGATCAGGCAAGCGGAACGTTACGGGAGCCCTGCTGCTGCTGGCGAGCGGTCTCCCTTTCGGAGCGAACGCCGCATCGGTCGAGACCTTCGTGCTGGCGGTGGGTGGCCAAGCCGGATTCTCGTGTGCGACCTTCGCGCCGGCGACACCTGCCCTCTCGTTCTTCATCAACGCCAGCGTGGCGGTGCCGACCAATGGTCTCGCCCCGTGCGGCATCGCCGGGGGCTACCGAACCACCACGGCCGCAACGGCGGGACCGATCAGCGACACGCTGTCGCTCAACACCAGCTTCAACAGCCTCCCAGTCAACACTTTCGTCGGTTCGGCGTCCGCCAACGCGCAGTCCGGCAGCGTCGGAGCCGAGGCCCACGGAACCTTCACTGGCGACAGCAATGGTCTGATCGTCGAAGGGACCACGAGCTACGGGCTGTTCAACGAATCGCTGACCGCGTCCAGCCCGAACGTCACCCTCAGCAGTCCCGGCACGGTTCGGTTCACCTTCACCGTCGACGGCAACCTCTCGATCGCTGGCCCACTGCCCTATGCGAGTAGCGCGGACGTCGAGTTGAACTACAGCCTCAACTCCGGGCCGAGTTATGTCCTGATGAGAGCCCAGGCGACCAGCTCGGGTGCCGTTCCGTTCGCCACCTCGGGGACCGGGGCTCCTCTCACGGGCTTCACCGCGGTACCCGGATCGTTCTCCGGCACCGGTGCGATCGACACGTTCGAATTGCCGTTCGTCTGGGGAAGCGCATTCGACCTCAAGTTCGGTGTGCTCGCCTCCGCGCACCCGGCGACGGGATCCACGGCCGACATCAACTTCGCTTCGACGGCGACGCTGACCGGGATCCAGCTTTTCTCGAACGGGCAGCCGGTCACGGATTTCACGCTCGTGTCGGGCTCGGGGACGCCCTACGACGCGAACGGCGTACACACAGTGCCGGAACCCTCGACCTCGGCGTCGATGCTCGGCGGGCTCGCCGCGGTCGCGGCCGTCCGCAACCGTCGCAGCGCTCGCTAGATCGATCCGCCGAGCGCCGCGAGCGCCTGCTGCTTGGCGGCCTTGTAGTCTGCCTTGCCGTTGGGCGCGCGCATCGACGTCTCCGTGAAGACGATCCGCTTCGGTGTCTTGTAGCCGGCAAGGCGCTCGCGCACATGCGAGCGCAGCTCGTCGGCAGTCGCGCGCTTGCCCGCTTCGAGCATCACGACGCCGGTGACCGACTCGCCCCATTTGTCATCGGGAATTCCGACGACCAGCGCGTCCGCAACGGCCGGGTGCGTCTTCAGCGTCTCTTCGACTTCTTCGGGATACACCTTCTCGCCCGCGGTGTTGATGCACACCGAGCCGCGGCCGAGCAGGTTCAGCGTGCCGTCGACGTTCACCGTGCACCAATCGCCCGGGATCGACCAGCGCCGGCCCTGGTAGGTCTTGAAGGTCTCGTCGCTCTTCTTCTCATCCTTGTAGTAGCCGAGCGGGATCGGACCGCTGCGCGCGATGTAGCCGGGCTCCTCGCTGCCGGGCTCGACCTCGCGGCCGTCGGGTGTGAACACTTTGCAGTTCGGGCCGATCTTGAATTTCGCGAGCTGCATCGTACTCGTCTTCGTGGTGAGTTCGGTGCCGAAGCCGACGGCTTCGCTCGAGCCGAACGAGTCGTACATGATGGCGTGCGGGAGATGCTCGAGCAGGCCCTGCTTGCTCTGCGGGCTGAAGATCACGCCCGACGACACGACCAGGAAGAACTTCGAGAGGTCCCAGCGCTGCGGGTTTTCCTGCAGCGCCTTCAGCATCGGTTTCGCGAACGCGTCGCCGACGATCGCCGACGCGGTGGCGCCGCGCGCTTCGACCGTCGACCAGAGTTCCTCGGCGTCGAGGCTCTTGGCGGTGAGCGTGATGATCGCGCCGCCGCCGCCGAGCGCGTTGATTGCCGTGAAGAGGCCTGTGCCGTGCATCAGCGGGCAGGCGGGCAGCAGTCGCTGGCCGCGACCTTCGACGGCGATCCGGTCGCGCTGCTCTTCGACGCTCTCGCTGGCCTTCTCGCCGATCACCGCGTTGCCGCCACCGCCGAGCGCGCGGTAGAGCGCCGAGTGTTCCCACATCACGCCCTTTGGCATGCCGGTGGTACCGCCGGTGTACATGAAGAGCAGGTCGGTCGGAGCACGCTGGATGTCGAGACGCTGATCGGTGCCGTTGCCGACGATTTCCTCGTACGAAACCGCGAAGGCGTTGCCATCACTGCCGTCATCGATCTCGATCCACTCGCGCACCTGCGGCAAGCGGCCCTGCACCTTCGCGACGCTGCCGGCGAATCCCGCTTCATAGACGACGACGGTCGCGTCGGAGTTGTCGAGCAGGTAGACCAGCTCTTCTTCGCGATAGCGGTAGTTGACGTTCACCGGCACCAGTCGCGCCTTGAAAGCCGCGACCAGCACCTCGACGAACTCGGGCCGGTTGTACGCGTAGAGCGCGATCTTGTCACCGGGCCGGTGATGGCGGGCGAGATGGAGTGCGAGCGCGTTGGCGTTGCGATCGAGTTCGCGCCAGCTGCGCGTCGGTCCACCAACGCCGTGCGCGAGCGCGTTCCGCTCGGGCACGGTGTCTGCAACCAGTTCGAACAGATCTGCGAGATTCCAGGACAGATCGGGCACGATCGGCACCTCCGGTTGCGACGCCCCGACCTTAGGAGGTTGCTGGTGCGGAGGCGAGCCTTGTGATGTCGCCGCTCGCCGTTGGCTCGCTACGCGGGACGATGGGGTTTCGGGATTGGTTGCTGGTGCGGAGGCGGGCCTTGTGATGTCGCCGCTCGCTGTTGGCTCGCTACGCGGGAATAGAGGGGGGTCGCTTTGCGCGTTTTTGGTTGCGGCTACGATGGATGCGTGCAGCGGATCTTCGTGGGCGACGTGCAGGGTTGTGCCGACGAACTCGGCGATCTCGTCGCGCGCGCCGCTTCGAGATTCGGCCGCGACTTCGAGTTGTGGCTCGTCGGCGACATCGTGAACCGCGGCCCCGCGAATCTGCGCGTGCTCGAGCAGGTGCGCGCGTTGCAAGAAGAAGGGCGCGCGTGCGTCGTGCTGGGCAATCACGAGCTTTCGCTGCTGCGCGTTGCGTTCGGCCAGCGCGCGCTCGCGGACGGCGACACCTTCCAACAGGTGCTCGCAGCCGGCGATTCCGATGACTGGCTCGAATGGCTGCGACGCTTGCCGCTCGTCGTGGCGGGACGGATCGGCGCAAAGGACTTCGCGATGGTGCATGCGTCGGTGGCGCCGGGCTGGTCGCTCGAGGACCTCGTTGCGCAAGCCCGCCGCGTCGAAGCGCGGCTGCGCGAGTCGCGTCGCGACGCGAAGCGATTGCTCGCGGCGAAGCCGGGCGAAGACCCCGACGCCGACGTGCTGGCGCGCCTCACGCGCGCACGCAGCATCGACGTGCGCGGCAAGTGGTCGAGTCGCGAACCTGCGAGTCCCGAGGATGCGTGGCACCGACGCTGGGCCGCACACGATCCCGACTACGGCGTCGTCTACGGACACTGGGCGACACAGGGACTCCACGTCGCACCGAATCTGCGCGGGCTCGACACCGGCTGCGTCTACCACGGCGCGTTCGGCGATCGCTTCCTTACCGCGTGGTTGCCCGCAGATGACGAAGCGACGCCGTTCGCAGTTCCCGACGAGCGTTTCTGGCGCATTGCTCCGCGCGCACGCGTTTCGCTTGTTCGCGACGAGAAAGCGTGAATTTCACCTTGATCTCGGGTTCGCGACGGGCGTACAGTGATTTCGTACTCGACGTCGGGCGCAGGAGAATCCGAGGTTCCTCTCTCGCCGGCGAACGCGGCGCCCAGCAACGACGAGTACGACATCAGCCGGTGAGAGCGGGTGCAGGCGGGGAAGCCTTCCCAGACCCGGGAGCTTCCAACCAAAGCCGGAGATCGAGAGAGACGACGACCCGATCATGCTGTCGGTCGTTATTCAGGCCTGAGTCGCACGGCGCATTCCCGAAGTCGCTGCGCGAACTAACGATCCGATGCAGGATGGCGCGTCTCTCGACGGCAGAGCGGAACTCGAACGGTTCGAACGGCGCGCGGGATGCGCTCTCCGAAACACCGATCGGGAACACAAAGTGGCCATGCGTCACATACCGCTCACGCCACTCCGCACTCGGAAACGAGCAAGCCCCGACGGAGGTCGGGGGAGGCCCCGCCGCCTCGGTACCGCAGCAAGCACCGGCGCCTCGCCGGTGCGCGCAGCGAGCCGAAGGCGAGCGAAGTTCAATGAGGCCGACTCCGCCTCCGACTTTCGATCTCGCCGTCGGACCCCCACCTACCTCGACACCCACCAGCGTCGCCGCGCGACGAGCGCCAGCACGGCGCAGACGACCGCCTGCGAGGCGAGCGCCGCCGGCTCCGGAACGACCTGGGCGCTCAGCGTGATGATGCGCCCGGCGCCGACGATGTCGGTGAATTGGTTGCTTGCGATCGTGGGTCCGGCAGCGCTGGTCAGCGGATCGACGCTCGCGACGCTCCCGTCCGTGACCGAGTACCAGAGTAGGCCCGAGTTGGGGTCGTAGATCAGGTGGCGGAATCCCCCGACGGCCGCGCCGGCGATGGCGCTACTCGAGACGCTCGGTCCCGCCAGGTTCGGATCGTCGAGCGAGAACGAGTCGATGCTGTCGTCGGTCGAGGCGTAGTAGAGCCGGCGATTCACCGAATCGATCGTCGTGTGGCGGAAGCCGCCGATGATCGCGCCACTGAAGGCCGCCGCCGGAATCGTGCCGACTTCGGTCATGCTTGTGAGATCGATGATCTGGACCGTTCCGTCGGTCACCGAGTAGTAGAGGCGGTCGGCGAACGGATCGAGGCTGAAGTGGCGATCCGCGCCCGAGTTCGCGCCGGCGAATGTGACCGACGCAATCGTCGGTCCCGCGGCGCCAGTCGCGATCACCTTCGACCGGATGTTCCCGGAGGTGTCCGCGTACCAGAGCAGCCCGTCGTCGCCGTCGGCCTGGATGTTGCGGGCCGTTCCGACGATCGCACCGAGGAAGTTCGACAGCATGGGCCCATCGCCGAGCGTGTCGACGTCGATGCTGCGCGCCTGGTCCTGCGAGTTCTGGTAGAAGAGCAGCGTCGGCTGCTGCTGCGCGCGCGCGGCCGCTGCGAATCCAAGTGCCATGAAGAGGCCCGCAGTGATTGCCAGGATCGCCGCGATCGTGCCGTTGCGTTGCGCCATTGGATCCTCCCTTCGCCCTAGAGACTGAGTTCGAGACCCGCGAGCGCACCCGCTGCGCGCCACTCGCGCAGCAGCTCGAAGAATGCCTCCGAGCCGCCGCCGTAGAAGCCGTTCTGTCCGCTGCGCTCGCCTGGTTTGCCTTCGTTGTTGTAGTAGCCGGGCGTGCATTCCTCGAGGAAGCTCTGCCCGAGCCGCGAGAGCCGGATGATCGTCTCCACCCACTCCGCCTCGGCCGCTTCGGAAACCTCGAGACTGCGAACGCCGTGATCCTGCGCGTGCTTCACGATGTACGCAATGTGCTGACTCTGCTCATTCAGCGCGTGTGGATAGTTCACCGTGAAGCCGCTCTGCTGGTTGCCCATGATGAAGCAGTTGGGGAAACCGCGGCTGTGCATGCCGTGGAGTGTGCGCACGCCGTTCGCCCACTTCTCGGTCAGGTTGACCCCGCCGCGCCCGTGGAGTTCGCAGCCCGCGCGGCGCGTGTACTCGGTTCCGACCTCGAAGCCGGTCGCGAAGATCAGGCAATCGAGCTGGTACAGGACGCCGCCTGCGACGACGCCTTTTTCGGTCACCCGCTCGACGCCCTTCCCGCGCGTATCGACGAGCGTGACGTTCGGCCGGTTGAAGGTGTCGAGGTATTCGTCGTGGAAGCAGGGTCGCTTGCAGAACTGCCGGTAATAGGGCTTCAGCGCTTCCGCGGTCTCCGGGTCCTTCACGATCTCGTCTGCGCGCGCGCGGATCTGCTCCATCTTCTGGAAGTCCGCGAGTTCCATCGTCTTCATGATGTCGCGTCCGGCGCTCCCGCCCGGATCCGACTGCACCATCACGAGCAGCTTGCGGATGATGTCGGTCCAGCCGTCGGCGACCAGATCCTCCGCCTGGTAGCCGCCCGACACCAGGATGTTTAAGTTGTTCATGCGGTGCTGATGCCAGCCCGGTGCCAGCGCGCTTGCCCACGCCGGATCGGTGGGACGGTTGGCGCGCAGGTCGATCGACGATGGCGTGCGCTGGAACACGATGAGATGTTCCGCCGCCTCGCCGAGGTGCGGTACGCATTGCACGGCCGTTGCGCCGGTGCCGAGGATGCCGACGCGCTTGCCGCGCAGGCCGCTGAGATTGCCGTTGGAATCGCCGCCGGTGTAGCCGTAGTCCCAGCGACTGGTGTGGAACGAGTGACCCTCGAAGGCGTGGATGCCGGGAATGCCGGGCAGCTTCGGCCGGTTGAGTGGCCCGTTCGACATCGCGACGAAGCGCGCCCGCATCCGGTCGCCGCGATTCGTCGCGAGGACCCAGCGCGCGCTCGGCTCGTCCCAACGCATCTCGGTGACTTCGGTCTGGAAGCACGCGCCGCGGTAGAGATCGTATTTCTCCCCGATCGCCCGGCTGTGCGCGAGGATCTCGGGCGCGCGCGCGTACTTCTCCTTCGGGACGTAGCCGAGTTCTTCGAGCAACGGCAGGTAGATGTACGACTCGACGTCGCACATCGCGCCCGGATAGCGATTCCAGTACCAGGTGCCGCCGAAGTCGCCGCCCTTTTCGAGGATGCGGATGTCGTCGATGCCGGCCTCGCGCAAGCGCGCACCGGCGAGCAGCCCGCCGAAGCCGCCGCCGATCACGGCGATCTCGACTTCGTCGGTGATCGGCGCGCGCGCGAATCCCGCGGCGACGTAGGGGTCCTCGACGAAGTGGGCGAACTCGCCCTTCACTTCGAGGTACTGCTCGTTGCCGTCGGCGCGAACTCGTCGGTCGCGCTCGGCGCGGTATTTCGCGCGCAGCGCGTCCGGATCGAAGCCGAGATCTGCCGAGTCGTTTCCGGGGTGGGCCATCTGTCAGGTGTAGCTCGTCACCCGAGAGCTGGCCTCGGGCGCAAGGATCGCATCGCTCGGCGCGGGCTTCGACGCCAGCTCCGCCCTGGGCTCAGAACTGGAAATAGACGAACGGGCGGCTTTCGGTTGCGACGAACGCGCATGCCAGGGCGGCGAGCGCGCCATAGACGACCGCGAAGCCCCAGTCCGGCAGGCGCTCGAGAGCGCGCGCTGCGACGCGGCGACGCGCAACGACGTGCGCGCAGCCGAGCAGCACGAGCAGCGCCAACCAGCCAGGGTCCAAGGTGCGCGTTCCAAGAGGCGCCGCGTCGACTCCACCAAGGCCCGCGAGGAAGTCTCTCGCGTGTGCGAGGTCGGGCGAACGGAACACGACCCAGGCGAGCACGACGACGAGGTTCGTGTAGCCGAGCGCCACGAGCCGCGGCGCGCGCGCGAGGATTGCGCCGACCGGTCCGCGCTCGAGCAACAGCAGCGCACCGTGCAACGCGCCCCACAACACGAAGTTCCAGGCCGCGCCGTGCCACAACCCACAGAGCAGGAAGACCCCCATCAGGTTGCGCGCGGTGCGCAGCCGCGATCCGCGATTGCCGCCGAGCGGTACGTAGAGATAGTCGCGGAACCAGCGCGTCAGCGTCATGTGCCAGCGCCGCCAGAACGAGCGCACGCTGGTCGCGAGATACGGAAAGTCGAAGTTCGGTGGCAGTGCGTAGCCGAGCAGCGCGGCGACTGCGATCGCCATGTCCGTGTAGCCGGAGAAGTCGCAATAGATCTGGACGTGGTAGAGCGCGGCAGCGAGCCACTTGGCGGTGACGCCATACGCTGCCGGCGCTGCAAAGACGGGATCCACCGCCGCGGCGATGCGATCGGCGATGCACGCCTTCTTGACGAACCCCGAGCCGAACAGCAGCAGGGCCCACCGCACCGGCATGTCGGCGATCTGTGGCGCGCGGGCGAACTGCGGCAGCAACTCCGACGCCCGCACGATCGGCCCGGAGACGAGATGCGGGAACAACGCGATGAAGAGCGCGAAGTCGACCGGCGAGCGCGCCGCTCCGATCTTGCCGCGCGCGACGTCGACGAGATACGAGATCCCCTGGAACGTGAAGAAGCTGATGCCGAGCGGGAGCACGATCTGCAGCGTGGTCTCGGGCACGTGGATGCCGAAGAGCCGGAGCAGATCCGCAGCCGAGGCGACGAAGAACGCGAAGTACTTGAATGCGGAGAGCAGCAGCAGATTGCCGGCGATGCCAGCCGCGAGCCAAACGCGCCGCGGCCCCGCTCGCTCCGCGAGGATCCTGCCGACCCAGAAATTCCCGACCGTCGAAGCAAGCAGCAGTGCGAGGAAGCGCGGGTCCCAGCCCGCGTAGAAGACGTAGCTCGCGAATAGCAGCCAGAGCTTGCGCGCGAAGTTCCTGCGCAGCGTCCAGGCTCCGATCGCGGTGATCGCGAAGAAGACCGCAAAGCGAAGCTCGGTGAAGAGCATCAGTTGCGATCGAGAAGCGGCGCCAGCTGCTCGGCGAGCCGCACACTCGCGCGGGCGGCACCAGCGCGGTTCACGTGCGTCGCGTCGTAGCGATGCTCTGGCTCGTACAGATCGGGAAAGCGCGCGGGCGAGTTCAACGCGATCACCGCGGGCGCACCCGGCTCGCGCGCAATCGCGTAGAGCGCGGGCGACGCGCCGGGCAGCGGCGGGATCACGTACAGCGGCTCGATCCCGGACGCGCGAAGCCACGCCGCCTGGGCCCGCACGCGAGCCGCTTCGTCTGCGGGAGCGAGCGCCGGAACGCGATTGCGGACGTCGACCTCCGCGAGATCCGCGAGGTACCTCGGCACGCTCGCGAGAAAGCGCCGCCTCACCCGTTCGGCGCTCGGATCGGGACGATCGTCGAGCGCCTCGAAACCACCGGCTGCGGCGACCGCGTCGTCGAGCGGATCCGCGCCGCGCCGCCGCGCCTCGATCGATGCCTCAGCGCGGCCGAAGTTCGATGCACGCCAGGCCGCATGACGCAGGTGCAGCCATCCAAGTTGCAGCTTCGCAACGATCGGTTCGGGGCTCGCAGCGACGCGACGCAACGCGCCGAGGAGGCTGCGTCCGTCGTGCCAGTAGATCGCGCGATCGGTGAAGGGATTGGTCGCGGTCATCCCGCGCGGCGCGAACTCCAACAACTCGATGACTGCCCAGCGAACCCGCGAAGCGCGCTGCGCAACGATCTCTCGCAACACGAAGTCGGCTTCGGTCGGTTGCATGTTGTCGGCGGCCAGGTTGTAGCTGCGGACCGGATGGCCGAGCCGCGCAAGCTCGGCGTCGAAGACCGCGGGGTCGAGCATGCGCGCGATGTTGCTGGAACCGACGAAGACGACATCGTAGGCCCCTGCGTTCGCTTGGAAGTGACGCCAACGAGCGTCGAGCGAGCCTTCGGTGGGCCACGGCAAGAAGCTGCGGATGGCCGCTGCGGTCACCAGGAAGGCGGCGATGCCGATCGCGAATGGGATCGCGCGGCGCAATGGCACGATCGAGCGACTGCGGGGCAAGCTCATGCGCTCACTCCACGAAAAACGGGCTCGACCATGCGGCGCCCGCGTCGATCTGGACGACGCGCACGTAGAGCCAGTCGCCGCTCGTGAGATCGCGCACGGTCCGCTCGATGCGCAGCTCGCGGCGTCGCTCGCAGTCGATCGTCTCGACGACGGCACCGTTGCGAACCAGATCGATCTTCGCGATCGGAGCGACGGCATGCACGCGGATCGATAGGGTTCGCGAAGCGGCCGGTGGCAACACCGTCCCGATCGCGTATCCGTCGAGCCGCGCGTCGAGCACGATGCGCGGACCATTGCTCGCGTAGGTGCGGCGCGCACGCAGCGCTTCGAACACCGCTTCCCGCGTCAGCTGCTCGGTCTCGATCGCAACGAGTCCGCAGCCCTCGAGCAGCGGGCAGCCTGGATGTCCGTCGTGCGAATCGCCGCTTCCGACGAAGCCGAGGCGATAGCCGCGATCGAGCGCGTCGCGAACGAAGTTCCCGGCGACCGCGTTGTGCAGGGCCCGCGGTGAGTCGGGCGACTCGCTGCTCCCAACGACCGATACGATCTCGACGAGCGGCTCGAGAACGGGATCCGGAGCAAACGCCCAGTTCGCTGCGACCGGACCTCCGGCGGGATGGTGCGCGAAGGTGAGGGCGGGCAGCCCGCGCAAACCAGCCCAGAGCTGTGCGGGCGTTTCATAGCGCGGGTCCGCCGAGCTGAGCACGGGCCCATCGTCCTGGAAGTACAGCACGTGGCGATGGCCGTGTAGCCAGCTGGTCCATTCGTAGCCGAGCAAGGTGACGAAGCGGTCGGGCTCGTTGGAGCGCTTCACCTCGTCGCGAATCTCCTGCCATCCGGCAGGATCCGCGTCGATTCGCCGCGGGCCGCCCCAGTGATCGTGGTCCGTGAGCGCCGCCACGTCGAGCGCGCCCACATCGCGCGCGTAGCGGAAGTAGTCGCCAGGAGGGCCTGTGCCATCGGATCGATTGGAGTGCCCATGGATGTCGCCCCACACGATGCGCGGCGCTTCGCGCGAGACGAGCAATGGGTTGGTGGTCGCCTCCAGCCCGTCCGGTCCTTCCACGTTGATCTGGTAGACCCCCTCATCCGGGATCACGTACTCGGCGGTCCGCGTCGCGCCACTCGGCGGCAGGAGCTGTGGTCCCTCTACACCCGACGGTTTGGTTACACCGATCGCAGCTTCGAAGCCCCGCGCGGGGCTGCCGGTGTCGTCGAGCGCGGCGACCCGCAGCCGGACGCGCTCGCCCGGATGCGCCGTCGACGGCCAGAAGGCCACGAGTCGTGTCGCGCTGCCGGCGAGGATCTCGATCTGCGGCGCCTCGGCGAGCGCTGCGGCCTGGCCATCCCCGTCGCCGTCGACCGAGATCCAGAAGCGCTCGCCGCGCTCGGCCAGACCATCGGTACTCGAGGTGTAGAGGATCCGAACGCGTTCTCCGGCCGCGAGCGGCCGACCGCCCAACTGGAAGCGCGCCATCCGGCGCGGCGTCGCCTCTCTCGAGATACTCGACGCGAACGTGACACCCTCCGGTGCCTCGATTTCGACATAGCCGGGCATCTCGGGATGGTTGAGGCGCGGTACACCCCAGCCGAACGCAAACGGAACCCGCAGCTCGAGGGAGCCGCCGACCGCAATCCCGGGCCCTTCGGCTTCGTACACGATCACGAAGCGGGTGGGCTCCGCCCGCTCATACGTGGGCACCTCGTCCGATGCGCCGTCGAGCCAGGCATGGCCGCGCCCGTCCGCCGGATCGCGGCGCGATTCCCACTCGCGCCGGACGATCGCCGCCGTTTCCGGCGTCGCGGTGGGAGAGCGGGTCGTCGCAGGATCGACGTCGACGCGCGCAGGCGGTTCCACCTGAGCCTGCGAGCAACCGAGTGCGAGCGTGCCGAGCGCAAGCAAGCGGAACCGACACATTGCCGTGCGAAACCTGGCCAACGCCGCCCCCTGCGTTCTCGAGCCTGGTAACGAGGAATCGGGAAGATGACTGCGCCATGCGCGGCGAGCAACTCGAGACGCTGCGGCGCTCCGTGCATTCGCGAGACGGGCGAGACTCGTCAGAATGCTCGCGATCGGTCGCGGAACCGGCTCGCGAGAAACCTCGGCTCGAGGCTCCGCGTCGGCCTAGTTCCCACCCCGCGCCTTCGCTTCCTGCGCGTCCGCACGCACGCCCGGATCGGGATCCTGCGCTGCCAACGCGGCGACCTTCGCGGCCACCGCGTCGGTCCGCAGCAGCGGCGCCGCAAAGAGCGCGGCCCTGCGCACGTCGTGATCATCGTCTTCGAGCGCGCGCAGCAGCGCGGCGACGCGCAGCTCGCGATCCACCGAGGCGCCGCGCAGAGCGGCCGCAACGACTTGCGGGTCTGGGGCGCCACCGGGAATCGCCGTGACGAGCGCGGCGGCGCCATCGTTCTGTGTCATCGCGAGCTGTGCGGAGACGCGGCGCGCCGTCGTCGCACGATGCGGATCCACCGCTGCGGCTGCGCGCAGCAGCGCAGCGTCGCGACCGAGCGGCAGGAATGGCGCGCGGAAGTCGGTGAGCGCGGCGCCGGCGGCCTCGCGCAGGTTTTCGTCGTCACCGTCGAGCCAGGCGAGATAGGTATGGAGCAGTTGATTCGGATCGGCGCTGGCAGCGAAGAGCGCTTGCAGCGCGCTCGTCCAGCGCTGCGCGTCGGCCGCGTCGCGCAGCAGCACGATCTCGCGCGGCTCATCGACCAGCACGTACGGCGAGCGCGCTCCGCGCAGCAGCAGCACTGCGGGGACGCCGGTCACGAACGGCGGCGACTTCGCTGGCGAGCGCTTGATCGCGAAGCTCGTCGGCGCGTCGCCGCGCAGCACGGTGGCGTCGCGGACCTCGACGCGGCCGTCGGTGATCGGCCCGATCGTCCCGACCGCGACGACGTCCGACTCCGCGATGCGCAGGTGGAGCGGTCGTGGCCCCTGCGGCATCGGATGCTGCGCGCGCGCCGCGGGCACAACGGAGAGCGCGAGAACGAGAACGGCGAGGGTTCGAGCTGACATCGGGCGCGCCAGTATAGACGGGTCGCATCTCGGCGCGGGAGGCTAGAATGCGCGCTCTGCCGCTCGTGCGGTGCGAGAGAGGCGCCAGCATGCCGATCGTCGTGATCCCGCCGCCGTATCGCGGGCCCACCCAGGGTTTGGAGCGCATCGAGGTCGCCGGCCGCACGGTCCGCGACTGCATCGACGCGGTCGACGCGCGCTGCCCCGGCTTCGGGCCGCAGGTGCTCGACGCAAGCGGCCAGGTGCATCGTTTTGTGAAGCTGTTCCGCAACGGCGATCAACTCGCCGGCGACGTGCTCGCCACCGCAATCGCCGAGGGCGACGAACTCGAAGTCATCGCCGCAATCGCAGGTGGCTAGAGCGCAAGCCCGCGCGTAGCATCGCCCCACAGCCCAAGAAGGAGGATCGAGAAATGGCGGATGGCCTGGCCGACAAGATGATTCGCGTCGACATGACGAAGCAGACCGCGACAGTGGAGCCCTTCCCGGCGAAGTGGCGCCTGCTCGGCGGTCGCGCGCTCTCGGCGCGCATCATGATCGAGGAGTGCGATCCGAAGTGCGAGCCGCTCAGCGCGAGCAACGTGCTGGTGATGGCGCCCGGCGTGATGGCCGGCACCTCGGCGCCGACCTCCGGCCGCATCTCGATCGGCGGCAAGAGCCCCCTCACCGGCGGCATCAAGGAAGCCAACGCCGGCGGCAATCCGGGCCAGGATCTCCAAAAACTGGGCTACCGCGTGATCGTCGTCACCGGCAAGCCCGCCGATCCGAACAAGCGCTACGGCCTCGAGGTCGACCAGGCCGGCGTTCGCGTCGTCGCCGGCGATGCCTACAAGGGTCTGTGGAACTACGCGGCCTGCGAGAAGCTCTACGAGAACTATCCGAAGTCGGCGTCGTTCATCACGATCGGCCCGGCCGGCGAGATGCTGCTCTCGGGTTCTTCGGTTGCGTGCACCGACGAGAAGGGCCGACCGGCGCGACACGCCGCCCGCGGCGGTCTCGGCGCAGTCATGGGTTCGAAGGGTCTCAAGTTCGTGTCGGTCGACGCGGGCAAGCTGTCGATCCGCCAGCCGGCCGTGCGCAAGGAGTTCTTCGCCTACGCGAAGGACTACACCAAGGCGTACCAGGCGGGACCGCAGATGTTCAAGACGGGCACCTCCTCGGTCGTGCCGATCGCGAACATGCTGAACACCTTCCCGTACAAGAACCGCACCGAGGGCCAGTCGCCGGACGCCAAGAATCTCGACGGCGCGCGCATCGTCGAAAGCTTCGCGACGCGCGGCGGCGGCATGCACAACTGCATGACCGGCTGCATCGTGCAGTGCAGCAACGTCGTGCACGACAAGGACGGCAACTACAAGACCAGCGCGCTCGAGTTCGAGACGCTGACGATGCTCGGCGCGAACTGCGGCATCGGCAGCTGGGAAGACGTCGCCGATCTCGACCGCCTCTGCGACGAAGTCGGCCTCGACACCATCGAAGTCGGCGCCGCAATCGCGATCTACATGGACTCGGGCGGCATGGAGTTCGGCGACGCGGAGGGCGCCAAGGGGCTGCTGCGCCAGATCGCCGAAGGAACCGAACTCGGCAAGGCGCTCGGCAACGGCGCGGTCGCGATCGGCAAGAAGCGCAAGCACGCGCGTGTGCCAGTCGTGAAGGGCCAGTCGATCCCGGCGTGGGATCCGCGGCCGCTGAAGGCCACCGGTGTCACCTACGCCACGAGCCCGATGGGCGCCGATCACACCGCCGGCCTGATCGTGAACCCGGGCCTGCCGCCGGATCAGTTCGCGCGCGCGTCGCAGGAGTCGCAGCTCGCCAACGCGGCGTGCGACGCCTCGGGCTTCTGCCAGTTCCTGCAGCCGACGATCGAAGAGATCGCGAAGTACTACACGATGTTCATCGGGGAGGACGTGACGCGCGAGCATGTCGCCGACATGGCGTGGAACTGTCTTGCCGACGAGTGGAAGTTCAACGACGGCGCTGGCTTCACGAAGGCCGACGACACGCTGCCGGCCTGCATGATCGAGGAAGGCGTCGGTCCGAACCACGTGATGAAGTTCGACGTTTCCGCGGAGATCATCGCGGCTGCGAAGCAGCGCTTCGCCGCGCGCGAAGAGCTCTACAAGCTGAAAGCGACCGGCTG
>JANLTC010000134.1:0-4576 GCA_031362725.1 Deltaproteobacteria bacterium
GAAACCGGGGAGCGACGAGCGGCTCGAGCTGATCGAGTACACACCGGGGTAAGCTGACCGGGGCGGGCGACCGAAACGTCGCCCGCCCCGCCGCCGCCGGCGAAGGAGCTGATCCCATGAGCGCAAAGACCCGCTTCTCGAGCCGTGGCTGGGCGGTTGCAGCAGTCGTCGTCGGCGTGAGCCTGCTGATGACGATGGAGGTCATCGAGGAGCCCGACCTCGGCTGGCGCGAATTCCTCTTCGATCTGGTCGATCCGACGCTGATCGTGCTGACGGCAGTCGGTGTGGTCCACTTGTTCGGACGCATGGAGCGTCAACACGAAGAACAGTTGCTGTTGGTGCGGGATCTCCAGGTGGCGCGCGCCGAGGGAGCGCAGTGGCGCACCGACATGCGCGGACTTCTCGACGGGCTCGGTGAAGCGATCAATGCGCAGTTCGACCGCTGGGGCCTCACCGCGTCGGAGCGCGAGGTCGCGATGCTGATGTTGAAAGGTCTCTCTCACAAGGAGATCGCGGTGATCCGCGACGCGAGCGAACGCACCGTGCGACAACAGGCGACCGCGATCTACGGCAAGGCGAACCTCAGCGGGCGGGCCGCGCTATCGGCGTTCTTCCTCGAGGATCTGCTGCTGCCGATGTCGCAGCGCGGATAGCGCGATCAGAACGCAACGCTGAACGTCAGCAGACCGCCCCAGACCCACGCGTGGTCATCCACACCGAAGGCCGGCCCGGCCTGGAATACCGAGCCGGCGACTTCGACTTCGACGCGCTCCCACTCCTCGATGCCCAGCACCAGGTCGAACGCCTGACCGAGATCGCGATCGCGACCGTTCAGCGTCGTGTCGATGCGAGCGCTGCGCAGCGACGCGGCGGGCTCTTGCAATCGATAGCGGTGATAGACGAGGTCGAGCGAACTCGATTGCAGCAGCGAGCAGCCGACACCGATCGTCAGCACCGAGAGGTTCGAGAGTTCCGGATCGAGTAGCAGCCCGTACTGGCGGAAGCGCCGCACGCCGCCGAAGCCGGGCTCGTTCGAGTGCAGCCCCGTCTGGCGGAACGAGCGGTCGGCGCCCTCGTCCGGACTGCCGTCCCCCGATCCGATCGCGTAGCCCACGGTGATTCTCGGCTCCGCAAAGAACGGCAGGATCCAGGTCAGTCCCGCATCGAGCGCCCAGCCGTGGACGCTCCGCTCGATCGAGTCGCCGACGACGCTCGCGCTGCTCGAACGCATGCCGCTCGAGCTCGCGCCACTCGACTCGCCGATGGCGGCGGGACTGCTCTCGCCCTCCCCGGTCGGTTCTTCGACGACCGGTGGTTCCAGCGAAAACGCGTCGAACTCGATCAGCCGCTCGTGTCCGCCGACGATCGCGGTATCGAACCAGTAGCCGAGGACACCGTGTGACTTCGATTCCCAGCCACCCATCGCGCGGACGCCGAGCCAACCCAGATCTGCGTCCGAGTCGTCCTTGTCCTCGTTGCGAACGATCTCCCCGATCGTCTCCTCCGGCGAGTGATCGGCCGACGCGAGTCCGAAGAACTGCAGTGAATGGTTCGGTCGATAGTCCCACGATGCCTCGGCGATGAGGCGCAGTGCGCGGTTGTCCTCCGGCACGACCGAGCCGAGATCCGAACGCGTTGGGGCGAGTTCGCGCGCCAGCGACAGCGCCAACTCGACGGCGCCACGCTCGTAGCTGACACGCAGCGCATCGAGATCTTCGTCCCACCACCACAGGCGATCGTCCTCGAAGTCGATCCGCCCGATCTCGAGGTTGAGGCCCGACCCGGCCACGTCCTCCGAGCGCAACCACATCTCGCCGCGCTCGACGAAGAAGTCGGTGACCACTTCGGGCTGCTGATCGTTGAAGTCGTCCCACTCCATCTTGAGTCGCAGCTGGGCAAAGAGCGAAAGCGCCGGCCCGAAGCTGTAGAACAGCTCCGTCTCGAGCTCGTTCTCGAGTAGCAGCTGATCGTGCTTGCGCTCACCGGCGCCGAGCACGGCGGGCTCGAGATAGTCGACGGTGGTTTCGTAGTGACCACTCCAGCTGAGCGGGCGACCGAACACGTTGAATTGAAAGGGCCGCTCGACGCGGTTCTCGTCCTCGCGCTCGGTGAGACGCTCGCGCAGGTCGGTCGGCGCTTCGGGCGCCGCGTCCGCTGCTTCCTCGGCGCGAACCGCGTGGCCCGCGACGACCAGCCTCGCGAAAAACGCGAGGGTCGCCATCGAGCAGCGAATCGGGCGGGAGATCGTCACGGCAGGACCGAATACCAGCGTGGCTCCCGAATCGCGAGCCCTGCGCATGCCAAACACCAAACGGAGGGGCGTCGCAGCGGAGCTGGCGCGGCACGCGAACGCACGAACTCTCTCACGCGGTCCGAGCCGATCGCATCGCAAAACGGTTCGCCCGCGTCCATCGGCCCCGTCGATGTGAGAGTCGGAGATTATCTATTGGTCGGCCGAAGCCTCCGCCGCTTCACTCTTCCCCATGCAAGCGTCGCGCTCGAGACGCGCGAGGCGGCAAAGGAGCAAGAACATGAAGAACGCGAACCGGGCCGCTACGGGACGATCAGACGAGGAACTCTGGATTCAGCGAGCCGAACAGGTACGACGTGCCACGCAGCAGGCAACTGAGCAGCGCGCGGCACTCGCGACGGAGCTCGACACGAAGGACGCCGCGGTGCTCGATGCGCTGATCGCAGTGGGCCTCGACTGCGAAACACTCCCGGCTGTCGAGTGGATCCCGCTGGCGCTCGTCGCGTGGGCAGACGGGGTGGTGCAGCCCGCCGAGCGCGAAGCGATCCTGTGCGCCGCCGCAGGCGATGGGATTCCGGCCGACCACCCGGCGCATCGCCGGCTCCGCGACTGGCTCGAGAACGCGCCCGGGACGAAGCTGCTCGGCGCGTGGCAGGCCTATCTCGGCGCGATCGCACCGCGCGAGGACGAGGGCGCGCAGCGCGCGCGCGAAGCCTGGGTGCGCACGCGGGTCCGCGAAGTCGCCGAGGCCGACGGCGGCTGGCTGGGCTTCGGCAAGGTCTCCTCGGAAGAAGGGGGCGTGATGCTCGACGTCGCGCGTTCGTTCCGCACGGCGCGGAGGGCCTGAACATGACGCCGACCGCCCGCGCGCCGCCTCGACACCGAGCCGAGTCGCTTCCACGATCCGATCCGACAAAAGGCTGGCCGACCGTCCCTCACGGTCGGCCAGTTTCGTTTCGGTGCATCCATCGCTCTGGACCGCGCCTCGTCGCTTCCGCGCGGCGATCAGCTCCGCGCGTTTCGAGCGGCGCGCCACGAGTGGATCGCGTGCGTGCCGTACTGCTTCCCGTACAGAAGCCAGCGGCGCGCCCAGGCGAACTCGAGTCCGAGGATCGCGAGGCCGGCCGGAATCACGATGAAGGCCGGGCCCGGCAGCACCAGCATCAGCACGCCGACGACGAGCACGCTCGCGCCGGCGACCGCGATTGCGAGCTTGCGCGACGCGCGGATCGCCGTAGCGAATCGGTCGCGAATGCGGGCGGTCACTCGACTCCCTCCGTGCGCCGATGCAATCGCGCTGTTCATGGATTCTCCGGTTGCCGCGAATTCGAACGCGAAGATCGGTTGCGCGGAGACCGCGGTCCAATAGGAAAAGAACGGCCTCCCCTTCGTTTCGACCGATGCATGGCGCGACCTCGAAACCATCGCTTTAACCGATCGTTCCGTTTCTACTTATCTATTGGTTGGAAGCGAGGCGCCGGCGCAACCTCGGCTCGTTCCGCATTGGGAGTCGCTCGCGCATGTCGATCCAGTCCCGGCCTCCGCTCGTCGCGATCGTGATGGGAAGTGATTCCGATCTCGGCTGCATGAGCGGCTGCGAAGCCGTACTCAGGGACTTCGACGTTCCCTTCGAGACGGCCGTCGTGAGCGCGCATCGGACCCCGGAGCGAATGGTCGCCTGGGCACAGGACGCGGCGCGCCGGGGATTCCGGGTCGTCATCGCCGGCGCAGGCGGCGCCGCGCATCTGCCCGGCATGATCTCGGCGCTGACGCCCCTCCCGGTACTCGGCGTGCCGATCGAGAGCCGCGCGCTGCGCGGAATCGACAGCCTGCTGTCGATCGCGCAGATGCCGGCCGGCGTACCCACCGCGGCCTTCGCGATCGGCGATGCCGGCGCCGTGAATGCCGCGCTCTTCGCGGTGCGCATCCTCGCGCTCGAGGATCCGGCGCTCGCCGAGCGATTGGCGCGCCATCGCGAAGATCTCGCGAGCAAAGCCGAGGCGGGTCATGCCCGCGTCGCGGCGCGCGCGCAGGCTGCGAGGTCCGCAACGTGAAGACCGTCGGCATCCTCGGCGGAGGGCAGCTCGGCGCGATGCTCGCCGAGCGGCTGCGCGCGCGGGGTGCGCGGATTCGGGTCTTCGACCCGGACCCGCTCGCGCCCGGAATCGCCCGCTGCGCGGATGGCGCCACGATCGCCCCGTGGAGCGATGTCACCGCGATGACGCGCTTTGCCAGCAGCTGCGACGTGCTCACCTGCGAGTTCGAGAACGTGCCGGCCGCAGCCGCGCGCGTCGCCGCGCGCCACGCGCCACTCTTTCCCGACCC
>JANLTC010000159.1:0-2087 GCA_031362725.1 Deltaproteobacteria bacterium
CCTCTGGCCACGAGCCTCGCGCTGCTCCCCCGCGACACCGAGATCGCGGCCTTCGAGGGGTACCCGGCGGGGCTGTCGTTCTACCTCGGCCGCACGATCACGATCATCAGCGATACGGCGACCCCTCTTCGAAGCAACTTCATCCTTTACTGGCTTCGCAATGCCGAGGTACGTCCGGCGACCCTCGTCGCGCCGTCCACGCGCGACCCGTGGCTCGCCTCTCGCACCGGCCCCGTGCAACTCGTCGCGCCGGAAGGTCAGCGGGTCCTTCTCGAAAACTGGTTGGACGCGAAGGCCTCCGTGACCGCGCTTGCCCCCGGCTGGTGCGGCGCGGCCGTGCCGCGTCGTGAAGGGCGCTGAGATGTGCGGGATCTGCGGTGTCGTCGGACTGGAATCGCTGGAGCCTTCGGGCCCCTTCCGGCGCAGGGCGGAGGCGTCGCTACAGCGCCTGAGACATCGGGGCCCCGACGAGGTGCAGCTGGCCAGCGCGGGGACCGGGGCCATCGGCGCCACGCGACTGGCCATCCGCGGCCTTCATTCCGGCTCTCAGCCCGTCACCGAGCAGAGCACCGGCATCGTCGTCGCATGCAACGGGGAGATCGACAACCATCGCGAGCTTCGCGCGTGGCTCGAAGGGCGCGGCCACACGATCCCGCAAGAGACCGACATCGCGGTGATCCCGGCGCTGTACCTCGAGCACGGCGAGGCGTTCGCAGAACATCTGGTCGGCGCGTTCGCGGTGGCGGTGTGGGACCCGCGAGTCCCCTGCATCGTGTTGGCGCGCGATCGCGCGGGGGAAAAGCCCCTCTTCTACACGGTGCGCGGAGCCGAGGTGGCGTTCGCGTCGGAGCTTGCCGGGCTCGCGACCGATTTGGACCTTTCGCTGGAGATCGATCCCGAAGCGATCGCCGGCTACCTGCGGCGAGGTTGCTTCGTCGCGCCGTCGACGCCGTTTCGCGGCGTGTCGCGCGTGAGGCCCGGCGAGGTCGTGTCCATCAGGTCGGGCCGCGTGGAGACCCGGCGTTTCTGGAGCCTGAAATTCCAGGCCGGACCGGAGAAGGACCTCACCGAGGACGCGTTCGACGACATCTTCCGGAAGGCGGTGCTTCGCCAGAGCGACGTCTCGGTGCCGTGCGGGCTCTTCCTGTCGGGCGGCGTCGACTCGTCACTGCTCGCCGCCGTGGCGCGGAGCGTGCGGCCGCAAACGCCGCTCACCGCGTACACGGTCCGCTTCGGCGAGGCGTCCTACGACGAGGGCTCGATCGCCTCGACCGTGGCGGCGTCGCTCGGCATTCCGTGGGCGACGGTGACCGTAGGCTCCGCCGACGTGCGGCGCGAGATCGAGAAGCTCGTGTCGGTGTCGGGCGAGCCGCTGGCCGATCCCGCCTGGGTGCCGGCCTCGATGCTCTCGCGGCGCGCGGTGGAAGACGTCCGGATGGTGATGGTCGGCGAAGGCGCCGACGAGCTGTTCGGCGGCTACCCGACTTACATCGGCGCGCAGCTTGCCGACCGCTACGCGCGCTGGCCGCGGCCGCTCAAGGCCGCGATCGCGAGCGTCGTATCCTCGCTCCCCGTGAGCGACAAGAAGGTTACGGTCTCCTATCTGCTCAAGCGGTTCGTCGAGGGGGACGCATTCACCGGACTCGACCGGCATCTCGTCTGGACGTCCCAGATCCCGCCGCAGGTGCTCGAAGCACTGGGCGTCGCGCGCGAGGCTTCGCGGGCGACCTCGCCTGCCTCCGGCAATATCCTCGACGTCGTGCAGAAGAGTGATTTCGAAACGACGCTGGCCGAGGGGCTGCTGACGAAGGCCGATCGCGCCGGGATGGGCTGCGCGCTCGAGCTGCGCGCGCCGTTTCTCGACGTCGGCGTGATGGAGTTCGCGGCGAAGCTCGCGCCCGAAGAGCGCGTGCGCCACCTGACGACCAAAACCTTCCTCAAGCGATACGCCCGTCGTTATCTGCCGGGGTCGCTCATCGACCGGCGGAAGCGCGGCCTGTCCGTGCCGCTGGCCTCTTGGCTTCGCGGGCCGCTGTACGACTGGACACGCGAGCTCCTCGCATCGCCTCTCCTTGCCGGCGTGGGCG
>JANLTC010000221.1:0-2704 GCA_031362725.1 Deltaproteobacteria bacterium
CGCACTCCTAGCCACGTTTTGAGACTGATTATACCCACGAGAAACCCGACCCAGTCGCCACCTGGGTGCGGAAACGCTGCGGACAGAGCGCCGCACGCTTGTTCTTGAGCCGCCCGCAGTCGCACGCGTCCATCGTCGCCATGGCGCGGATAAGATAGCACGACACGGCGGCGTCAATAAGACATGTTCACTAACGCCGGTTAGCGTAGATCACCGGCACTCCACTTGCAGAGTCACGTTGATCATCGCCGAGATTACGCAACGGTGGTCTGTCGGCCCCGACGAGGTTCCACTCTCACCGATCCAGCGCTTTGCCATTCGCTTATTGACAACTAGTACATCCGTTCTATGCTGTGATTCTCATGAGCGTCGCCTCAGTACACATCCCTCGTTTCGCCATTGAAGCCGAGCGACAACGTCGGCCTGATATCGCCGCGCAGCTCATCCTGATCGGCAGCGCGACGGTGCTGGACTGCTCGCTCGGCGCCGATCCACTCGGTGTTCGGCGGGGTATGCGTATGTCAGAAGCGATCGCGCTTTGCCCGAAAGCGGTCGTACTGCGACCGGACGCGCCGTACTACCAGCGCCTGTTCGATGAAGTGCTGGGGCTGCTTAGTGAACTGAGCCCGGAGGTTGAACCCGCCGAGCCGGGGACTGCGTTCATGTCACTGGATGGGCTCGGTATTGAGCCGCACTCGTTTGCGGAGGGCCTGATCGCTTCGCTGCATCGGCGGCTGGGGTTTATGGCCAGTGTAGGGATTGCCAGTGGGAAGTTTGCCGCGCGAGTGTCGGCAGCGGTTGCAAGGACGGGCGTCGCCAGAGTCATCACGAACGTAGAAGAGACGGGGTTCCTGGCACCACTGCCCTGCACGTACCTGCCGGCAAACGACGCTATGCTCTGGCGGCTGAAGATGCTGGGCATCGAGACGATGGGCGAAATCGCGCAACTGCCCTTGGGTGCGTTCCAGCAGCAGTTCGGGCCGGAGGGCAAGCGTTGTTGGGAGCTTGCGAGCGGCATTGATAGCGAGCCCCTGGTCCCTCGCATAGTGGAGAGCACCATCGTGCGCCGGATGCAGTTACCGGCCCCTGCCGTTGCGCTGGAGACGATCCTCGCCGGATTTCAGCGGCTGCTCTTCGCCGCATACAGCGACCGCGCCCGTCAGGGTCACTGGGTGCGCAGGGTAGTGTTGCGCGGCCTGCAGGATGGCGGTGGCGCTTGGGAGTTCCCGATCTCTTTCCGCGAGGCGATGGCCGACCCCAAAGCGGCCTGGTTTGCAGTTAGCAACGCCATTGATCGGCATCCGCCCGAGTGCCCGCTGGAGGAACTGGAGATCGAACTGTGTGGGCTGAGCGGCGAGTCAGGAAAGCAGGTGCCGATGTTCGAGAGCAAAGGCAAGCTGTGGCGGCAGGTCGAAGAGGCCGCGCGCCACCTGGGTACGAACGGAAGGTCGTCGATAGGGAGAATAGTGGAGGTGGAACCGTGGTCACGGATACCCGAGCGGCGAGCGGCGCTAGAAGACTTCGTCAGCTAAATCAGCCCCGACCAGTCAGCGTTGAAGCCGACGCGAACGGCACCCCAACGACTGTCGAACGCCGCGCTGTCGAAACCGTTCTCGAAACGTGGCACATCGAAGATGAGTGGTGGCGTTCGCAACCGATCCGACGGGTGTACTGGCGTCTGCTGCTAGAGGACGGGCGCACCATCGACGTCTATCGCGATAGCGTGGGCGGAAGCTGGTACAGGCAGGCGTACTCAGCATGAGCTACGTTGAGCTGCACTGTCACTCCAACTTCTCGTTCCTCGATGGCGCGTCTCATATCGACGAACTGGTACTGCGAGCGGCGGAACTGGGACAGAAAGCACTGGCCCTCACGGATCACGACGGGCTGCACGGAGCGATGGAGTTCGCGCAGTGCGCGCGAGCCTGGGGAGTGCGACCGATCACCGGCGCGGAAGTCACGTTCGCTAGCGGTCACCATCTGACGCTCCTCTGCGAGACGCAGCGCGGTTACGCCAACCTCTGCCGCCTGCTCACCCACGCCCACCTGAAACACGAACGCGGCCAACCGCGCGTCGAGCCGGACGTTCTCGCTCGACACACTGAGGGGTTGATCGCGCTCTCCGGGTGCCGGAGCGGCGAGATACCGTCGCTGGTCGCCGGGGGGCATCACCGAGAGGCCGAGGACGTCGCCCGGCGCTATATGCAGTGGTTCGGTGCGGGCAACTTCTTTATCGAATTGCAGAACAACCTGGTCTTCGGGGACGTCCGTCGCAACCGAGCCCTGGCTGAGCTTGCCGAGCATATCGGCGTCGGCGTTGTCGCCACGGGCAACGTTCACTACCACCGGCAAGAGCGCCACCACCTGCAGGACGTGCTTGTCGCGATCAAGAACCGCACGAGTCTGGACAGTTCGCACCGTGAGCGTCGCGCGAACTCGGAGTTTTACATGCGCTCGACGACACAGATGGCAGAGCTTTTCCGCGACATTCCAGAGGCGCTCGCGAACACTGAGCGCATCGCTGAGCGCTGCCAGTTCGACCTCACGCGCGATCTAAACTATCGCTTCCCGGACTCTCCGGTCCCGGAGGGAGAGACGCAACAGTCTTTCCTGAGCAAAGTCTGTCAGCGTGAAGCAGCGCTGCGTTATCCGCAGTTCACCCCGGAGGTGGAACGGCGGCTGGACGAGGAGCTTGGCCTCGTGG
>JANLTC010000231.1:0-33760 GCA_031362725.1 Deltaproteobacteria bacterium
AACAAAGCGGCGGTCCGAACGATGAGGCGGCGCATCGAGTTCCCCCCTGGTGCCCCTACTGGGCGGGCCGATTAGAGCACGAGTGGCGCGCAGTTGGGAATGAAAAACTTCGTGTCACGTGGCGCGCGAACCGGTTCGCCGCCCCCGCGCGAGGAGCGCGATGGCGCTGCAAGCGGCGGCCGCGAGCAGCGCCGCGTCGGGCTCCGGCACGAATACGCCGCGACGATAGATCACGCCGAAGTCCGCATCGTCGAGCCAGGCGGTCGCGGCTCCGACCGGCGTGATCCGGTCGGGGGCGACGCCCTGCCGGCGCAGCGACACGCCCGAGTCTGCGGAAGGATCCGCGACCGAGAAGAGCACCGCGTCGTCATTCCCGGAGTAGCTCGGGGTACCGAAGGCCGGGAAGGCCGGTGCGCCGTCGAGCTGGGCGATCTCGGCAAGCGCGCCGCTATCGAGATTTCCCGCGAACACCGTCCCGTCGCCGCTCGCCCGATCGACGACGTCGAAGACGATGTGGGTGTCGCTCGTCTGGGCGAGCGCCGGGTATCCGATGTCGACGCCCCGTTCGGGGGGGACGATCGTGAAGATGTTTCCGGTCGCGAGATTGAGCGCGTAGATCGCCCACACCTCCACGTTTTCAGCACCGGAGCCCGAGCCGGTGAAACCAACGCGCGTCAGTGCGTCGAAGACGACCAATCGACCGTCGGCGCTGAACTCCAGTTGGTCGGCAAAGAGGATCGTCGCGATCGTGCTGGCGTCGATCGCGGGCGCCTCGATGGTGAACTGGACGAGGTCGTTCGGCGGCGCCTTGCTCGCGTCGAACACGAAGACCTCGTTGTCCGGTAGACCGCTCAGCGTATCGAGCAGCACGAAGCCGTAGAGCCCGCCGTCGGGAGATACGGACACCGAAGACACCGAGTTCGATAGTGCCGGGTCGCAGTCCTCCGGGGCGGTTCCGTCGGTGCGGATGAAACAGAGCCCGTCGATCGAATCGACGAAGACCGCCTCCGAGCCGTCGCCGAGCACGGCCGGTCGCTTGGGCCTCACGTCGAAGGCACTGAGGAAGGCGCCGCCAGCTCCGTCGCTCGGGATCTCGCGGCGGCCGAGGAAGTAGTGGCCGGGGGCGGGGGTGGGGAGGAAGCGCAGGAACAGCGTCGAGTCCGCGCCCGCGGTGCCGGGGAACGGATCGGGCGGCTCGGTGCCGGCGCCGTCGAAGACTTCGACCGCGGTGAACGCGTCGCGCACGGCGTCGACGTCGGCCGCGGTGACACCGGAAACCGACAGCTCCTGCGCCGACTGCACCGCCGCGAGCCGCACGTCGACGAAGTTCGAGCTGGCGGTCAGATGGGTCGTCAGTGCACGATAGAAGATGGACTCCGCCTTCACGCGGCCGATCGCGTTCGGGAGTCCCTGCACGAGCTGAAAAAACGCATGATTGATGATGCTGCTGTTCAGATGCACGCCACCGTTGTCCTGCGTGGTCTGGATCCGCTGGCTGTACTTCGACGGGTACGGCCCGAAGCTCGTCGAGATCGAGCCGGGATTCTGCATGTTGCGCAGCGGCGCCGTGAACGCCGGTGGCGAGCCGACCAGCCAGTCCGGCGTTGCCGCGCCCGCGACATGCGCCTCGACCATCTCGCCGAAGATGTCGGAGAAGGCTTCGTTCAACGCGCCCGATTCGTTCTGGTAGATCAGGTTCGCGCTGTGATGGGTGACGCCGTGGGTCAGTTCGTGCCCGACTACATCGAGTGCGCCGGCGTACTTTTCGGCGTCGCCAAACGCCATGATGTTGCTCTCGGACAAGAAAAAGGCGTTCCCGTAGTTCTGCCCCAGCCGAACGACGGCGAGTAGTGTGGCGCCAGCGCCGTCCAGGGAGTTGCGGCCATGGACGGAGAGAAAGTAGTCGTAGACACGCGAAAGGTTCACGAGCGCCGAGACGCCGTCGGGCACGTTTGGGCCGCTCACGGTGCCCTGCGGACGCCACGGACTCGCGCCGTTCGGCGACGTCAGTTGGAACAGATTCGGGAACTGCCGCGGATCGTCGTTGGGGGGCTGGTTCACCGCGTCGAGCACGACGATGCCACCGATCGTGGTGTCCGGATCGGGAGGGTTTGATGCGCCTGCGTTGAACATCGTCTTGCTGGTGTCGGTCAGGAAGAAGCTGCCTGCAGCCTCGTTCCAGACGTGGATCGATTGCGAGGCGTTCAATGAATCGGTTCCGGTGCCTGCAAAGTCGACATCCTGCGCGGTGTTCCAGGCATCGAGCACGCCGCCCGAGTGCGCGTCGACGACGACCCACCACTGATCGCGGAGCGTCGCGGGGACGAAGACCTTCCATGCGAGTTGCGCCGCGCCGCGCCCCGTGTAGATCAGCAGCTCGGGCGTTCCGATCTTCGCGTCGGCTGCGGCCGCGACGTCCGCGCGCGCGGTCGCGACCGCGCTTGCTGCAGCAATCCTCGGCGTCGTGTCCTGCGCCGCAGGCGTCGCGATGCTGGCCCCGTCCATCGCATCGACGTCGCCGCTCGGGTCGAGGTGCACGATCAGCTCGGCCGGCCAAACGCGCAGCCCGGCGTATCGCTGGCCGAAGCGAAGCTGGGTGCGACCGAGTCCGTCTCGCCGGTTGCGCTGGAGGGCGAGCTCGGCGTCGGGATCGTCGAGCTTCAGCAGCGCCGCGCGCTTGCGCAGGAACGCGCGCGCGGTGTCGGTGGCCGGATCGTGACCGACGCGGACACGCGCGGCACGCTCGAGCGAATCGCCACGGATCATCCGCGGCGTCCCGCTCTCGCGGCGCATGGTCACCTCGACCGCGCCGGGCGCGCTGCGGCGCAATGCGTCGAGCGCATCGCGTTGCGGCGCCGACAGCGCGAACGGCCGCGTCGCGCGCGCCTGCTCGCGAAGCGCAACCGCTTGCGCGCGCACGATGGCGGTGCGCGTACGCAGCGTCTCGGCAACAGCGCGCGCACGCAGGTCGCTCGAAGGCGCGGGTTCACGCGGCGACACGAGTTGCGGTGCGATCGCGAGCGGCTGCAGTTGCGGCCGAGCGGGCGGCGTCGCCGCTGCGGCCTCCACCAGGAGCCCGGCGCAAAGTGCCGCGATCACAACGGCCTCGCAGCACGGAACCAAGCACGCTGCCGCTCGTCTCATCGCATCCGTCCTTCCCCGTTCTGGCGCGTCCCCGGAATCGCCGCTGGCAGGCTTCGCAGCGGCGCTCCGCTTTGCGCGTCGATCCAGCGTTCCGCGCCGTCGATCGCGCCGGCGGGTGCTGCGACGCGCCAGGCGAGTCGCGGTGGCGCACCGCGCTCGGCGAACACGACGAGATCCGTCGCGCAGCCGTTGCACGCATCGGCGCCGAGATCGCCAGCGCGTCCAGCGATCGCCCGGGCGTCGTTCGCCGAGATTGCGGGTGCGACGTCGAGTGCGCGCGGCGTGGCGAAGTAGTTGCCGCTCGTGAGCACGACGCGGCGCTCACGATCGAGGTGCACGATCAGCTCGCCACCGGGGATCGGCAGGCCGCGGTAGGTCTGGTCGAAACGCACGTGCGTCGTGCCGATCCGGTCGAGGTCGATGCGTTTCTGGGTCAACTCGCGGTTCGGATCGTCGAGGCGGAAGACCGCCGCGTAGGAGGTCAAGAACGCGCGAGCCACGGCCTCGGCGTCACCCGCATTGCGGGCCGCGCGGAACAGCGGATCGCCGTCGAGTTCGCGCGAGAGATTCTGCCCCTTCAGGAATCGGACCGTGCCGGTCGTCGGATCGCGGGTCAGCGTGGCGCCTGCGGGCAGCGCGGGCTCTTGCGCTGCGCTCACGCTGGGCGTTTCATGCGAGGCCTCGGAGCGGTCGCCGGCGCAGGCGGACACCGCGAAGATCGCGACCGCGGCGAACCCCGCGACGGCTCCGATCACTACGCTGCGTCGCTGCCGTTGGTCCAGCGGGGTCCCTTCCCTCGGATCGCGGCGGTCGAGGATACCGGATCGAAGTCTCGCCGAACCCCCAAACGAGAAGCCCGCGCCTGGCGGGGAACCAGGCGCGGGCAAATGCGAGAAGGAGTTTCGAGCGCGAATTTAGGAGGCGCGAATGACGGCGCGATGACCGCAGCGAACGCGCGGTCGGCGCAACCAGACGCGGCCCCATGATCGAGCGGCGTCGCCTCGTTCGTGCCCCGCCCGGTGACGGCGCACAAAGCCGCCAGCTCCGAGGCGAGGCGCCTCGCGGGTTGTTTCGCTTCGGGAGCTTCGCGCCGCGTGCGCCGCCAAAGCAAGTGCGCGAGTTTCCGCCCGTGGTTCAAGACCTCGCTCTGTTCGGCACACCGCGTGCGCGCGCGCTGGTGCTCGTCGCGGCGACACTGCTGGTTTTCGTGCGGCTCGGCGCGACCGACCTCTGGCCACCCGACGAGCCGCGCTACGCGCTGGTCGCCGAAGAGCTGCGCGCGATGGACCATGGGGCGAAAGGTCTCGTGCTGCTGCACCTCCATGGCGAGCCCTACACGCAGAAGCCTCCCCTCTTCTACTGGCTCGCCGCTGCGGCGGGCGCGCCGCTCGGCCGCGTAACCGAGTTCGCCGCGCGACTCCCGTCCGCGCTCGCAAGCATCGCGACCGTCGCGGCGACGATCGCGCTCGGCACGCTGTGTTTCGGTCGCAGCACCGGCACACTCGCCGGGCTGCTGCTCGCGACGACCTTCGACTGGAGCTACCGCGCGCGCACCGTCCAGCTCGACACGCTTCTCGCGCTCTTCGAGACCACCGCCCTGCTCGCGTTCTGGCGCATCGAAGCCGCGCGCAACGCCCCACCCGCTTCGGGACCGCATGCCCGGGTCGATGCGCGCCGGCGCAATCTCGTGTGGCTGCACGGATCCCTCGCGCTCGCAGTGCTCAGCAAGGGACCGATTGGCTGGGTCATGCCGCTGCTCGCGATCACGGCGTACCTGGGATGGGAGCGCCGGCTTCGCGATCTGCGCGGCCTGTTGCCGCTCTGGGGCCTCGCGTTGTCGATCCTGCCGGGCCTCGTGTGGATCACGGTGGCGGTGTCGCTCGGGCCGCCGGGGTTCTTCCACGAAGCGGTCGTCGACAACCTGTTCGGGCGCGCGGTGCAGGGAACCACGCACGCACAACCCTTCTACTACTACCTCGAGAAGTTTCCGCTCGACTTGTTCCCGTGGCTGCTCTTGTTGCCCGTCACGGCTTGGGCGGCACGGCGTGCGCTCGCGTCGGGTGCGGCGCCGGACGATCGCCGTCCGTGGCGTTTCCTGCTGGCGTGGATCGTCACGAGCGTGCTGTTCTTCTCGCTCGTCTCGGGAAAGCGCCTGCGCTACCTGCTGCCGATCGAAGCGGCCTTTGCACTGCTCTTCGCAGCGACGCTGCGCGTCTGGATCGCGCAGTCGCCACGAGCGCCGCGCGTGCTCGCGATCGGCGCTGCCGCCCTCGGCATCGGTGCGCTTGCTGCGATCGGCGCGCTCGGCGGCAGGAGTCCGTTCTTCGACGCGCTTCTCGGCAGCGGGATCGGTTTCGCGCTCGTCGCGATCATCGCGGCGACGTCGCTCTGCTGGATGTGGCTGGTGCGCCGCGATGCCGCAACCGAGGCCTGCATCGCGCTGCTCGCTGCATGCGTGTTCACGGTGCAGATGCTCGCGCATGCCGTGGTGATGCCGGCGCTCGACACCGAGAACTCGCCCCGTCCGATCGCCGAAGCCGCGGCGGCGCTGACCCGGCCCGGCGAGGAGGTCGCGGTCTTTCGCGGCGGCGACATCGCCGATGCGGTCGCCTACTACGACGGCCGACCCGTCGACCCGATCTTCGCAACGACCCGGCTCGTCGCATTCTTCGAGCGCGGTGGGCGCGCCGTCATATTCGAGGAAGAGCGGCTTGCGGAGGTGGAGTCGATCGCGCCGGTCGCGATTCGCGGGCGCTTTCGCGTGCGGGGCGACACGTGGGTGATCGCGCTGCGCCGGACGCCGGCGTCATGAGCTGCGGAGCTGCCGGAGCCGCTCCGCCGCCACCGCCGCCATCGCCGCCTGCAGGTTGTACGCCGGGATGAAGCCCGCCATTGGAATCCTCAATACGCTGTCACATCGCGCGAGCACCGACGTCGCGATGCCGCGCGTCTCCCCGCCGATCACGAAGAGCAGAGGCCCGCGCAGATCGGCGTCCCAGGGCGCGGTGGTACCGGAGTCCTCGATCGCGAACACGCGGCGTCGTGCGCTGCACGCAGCGTCGAGCACCGCTTCCGCCGTCAGCCACCGTACCGGGAAGAAGCGGTCGGCGTACATCGATGCGCGCTGCGCCTGGCGCCGCCCGGCCGCGTCCATCACGGCGTCCAGGAAGATCGCCTCGGCACCCGAGACCTCGGCGCTGCGAATCGCGTAGCCGGCGTTCCCCGGGTAGGCGACGCCCGCGAGCAGCCACGCACAGCCGGGTCGGGCGAGCACCTCGGCGATCGGCGCGTGCGGATCGGGGCCGAGCAGCGCGACGACTTCGCACGGTTCGCGCGTGCAGCGCATCCGGCGCAAGTCGTTGGCGCTGGTCTCGCGCACCAACACGCCGCAGCTTCGCGCTCGATCGGCGAGCGCGCGCGCGGTCGCCGTCGCATCGCGCTGCAACAGCACCAGGCGAAGCGCTTCGCCGCGATCGAGCGCTGCGGCGATCTCGACCTCGCCTGCGAGCTGGCGTCGCGTCACGAGATCAGATGAGGCGGATCGTCAGCGGGTAGCGGTACGACTCGCCCTGACTCGCGCGCACCGAAGCCACGATCATCAGCACGATGTGGAACCCCATGAGGACGGGGACCAACACGAAGCCCACCAGCACGAAACACAGCGCGCCGGCAACGATCGCGTACAGCGTGACGCTGATCTGGAAGTTCAGCGCTTCGCGACCGTTCTCCTCGATGAACGCAGACTGATCGCGCTTCATCAGCCACAGCGCGAGCGGCAAAAGGATGTGCCCGAGCGCGAAGCCCAGCAGATAGAAAGCGAAGCCGCCGAGATGGCAGAAGACCGCCCAATTGCGCTCTTCGTTGCTCGGGAAACCGGGCGGCAACGTGTCTTCGAACGCATCACCCGATGCCGGATCGATTTTCGGCGGAAGCGGCGGTGTGGCCATGTGCGCAGGCTATCGACCGCTCATGAACTTCGCCCGCCCGCCATCGCCTGGACGCGGTTCACGGCGCCCACCACGGCGTCGAGCGACGCGCCGACGATGCTGCGCCGACGCCCGACGCCCCAACTGCTGCGGCCTTCGGCGTCGCGCACCTGCACGTAGGCGATCGCCGTTGCGTCTTCGCCATCGCCGAGCGCGTGTTCGCTGTAGTCGAGCACGTGCACGTCGATGTCGCAGCCGCTGCGGAGCGCCGCGACGAACGCGTCGATCGGCCCGGTGCCCTCGCCGCGCACACGCCGCTGCTTGCCGTCGACGCGCAGCTTCGCGCGCACTTCGACGCGACCGCCGGCGAGCGGCGACTCGGCGTGATCGACCAGTTCGAAGCGTCCGCCCGCGCGCTGGTACTCGCGTTCGAAGAGGTCGAAGAGCGTCTTCGACGAGACCTCTTCCTCGCTCGCGTCGGTCACGGCCTGCACCGCCCGGCTGAACTCGATCTGCAGTCCACGCGGCAGCCGCAGGCCGTGGTCGGCTTCGAGCACGTACGCAACGCCGCCCTTGCCCGACTGCGAGTTGATGCGGATCACCGTCTCGTAGCTGCGACCGACGTCGGACGGATCGATCGGGAGATACGGGACGTCCCAGGTTTCGCTGCCCGCGTCGCGCATTGCCGCGAGACCCTTCTTGATCGCGTCCTGGTGCGAACCCGAAAACGCCGTGTACACCAGCTCGCCGACGTAGGGGTGGCGCGGGTGGACCGGCAGTCGATTGCAGTACTCGACGATGCCCACCAGCTCATCGATCTGCGACACGTCGAGCCCCGGGTCGACGCCTTGCGTGTAGAGATTCAACGCCAGCGTGACGAGATCGACGTTGCCGGTGCGCTCGCCGTTGCCGAACAGCGTCCCTTCCACGCGATCCGCGCCGGCCATCTGCGCCAGCTCGGCCGCCGCGACGGCGGTGCCGCGATCGTTGTGCGGGTGCACCGAGAGGATCACGCTGTCGCGACTGCGGATCGTGCGACCAAACCATTCGATCTGATCGGCATAGATGTTCGGCGTCGCCATCTCGACGGTCGAAGGCAGGTTCAGGATCAGCTTGCGCTCGGGCGTCGGCTGCCAGACGTCCATCACTGCTTCACAGATCTCGACGGCGAAGTCGAGTTCGGTGCCGGTGAAACTCTCGGGCGAGTACTCGAGACGCAGGTCGGTTTCGGGCACGCTCGGGATCAGCGCCTTCACCGCCTCCGCACCGCGCACCGCAATCTCTACGATCCCGGCGCGATCGGTCTGGAACACCACGCGCCGCTGGAGCGTCGAGGTCGAGTTGTAGAGGTGCACGATGGCGCGCCGTGCGCCGCGGATCGACGCGAAGCTGCGCTCGATCAGCTCGGGACGCGCCTGGGTCAGCACCTGGATCGTGACGCCTTCGGGGATGCGGTCCTCCTCGATCAGCATCCGCACGAACTCGAAGTCGGTTTGCGACGCCGCGGGGAAGCCCACCTCGATCTCGCAAAAGCCCATCCGGACGAGCCGGTCCCACAGCCGCAGTTTGCGCGCGGGCCCCATCGGTTCGACGAGCGCCTGGTTTCCGTCTCGCAGATCCACGCTGCACCAGATCGGCGGCTGCGTGAGGGTGCGCGACGGCCAACTGCGATCGGGCAGCACGACGGGCGCGAAGGGTTTGTACTTGTGCGCGGGCATTCGATTCACGGCTGGCTCCTTGGGCCGGGCCGACCGGGTCGGGCGGAGCAGGTCTGGATGGAATCGGTGTCGAACTCCGATTCGATGGCGAGGTCCAGATGCGCGAAACCCTCTCCAGCGGCTCGGCGGGAGAGGGTTTCGCGTTTCCGACTCTTCGGTCGTGCGCGCTAGGCCTCTACCGCCTCGCTAAGGGCGAGGGCGCCCCGGAGCGAGATCAGGTGGAGTTGCGTGTAGGACCACTTCGTCATCACGACCTCTATCTAGACCAGCCCCTGCGATCGGTCAACCATGCGCAGACCTGAGTCCGAAGTGGGCTTCGCGATCAAGAGTGCCGCGCGCCCGGCCGATCCACGCGCGGAGGCGCTGCGGTTCGCGCCCCGGAGGTCGCCGTGAGTCAGGACCGCGCTGCGAAGCGACACCGATGGCGACTCGCCTGCGAGGTCGTCTGCGAGGGGCGCTCGCAGCGCGCCATCGTGCTCGACATGTCGGAGACCGGCATCTTCGTGCAGACCGGCACGCGACTCCCGCCCGGCGCCGAGGTCGAGGTGCGGGTTCTGCTCACCGATGGTGCGGAGCCGATGTCGCTGCGAGCGAAGGTGGCCCGCAACAAGAAGGTGCCCTCGCAGCTCACCAGCGTCGCGCGTGGCGGCGTGGGACTGAAGATCCTCGACGCGCCGGCGGCGTACTACCAGACGATCGCCTCACTCGCGGGCACCGACACTCCGCCTCAGCCGAGCGCGACCATTGCGCCGCAATCCGCCGGGACGCGCTTTCGCGTGCGTGTCAAGCAAACGGACGGACCGCGTTCGCGCAACGTCGAGATTGCTGCGAACTCGCGGGACGAGGCTCTCACGCTCGCGCTCGCGCAAGTCGGTGCGGGCTGGGAAGCGGTCACAGCCGACGCCATCGGCTGACGTTCTCGTCATCGGGTCGACAGCCACGTGCTCCAGCTGACGCGAGCGGCTGCGCAGCGGTAGATTCGTCCGCCATGTCGAAGCCCGGTTCCCTTCGCCTCGCGCTCGCCTTCGCCGCTTTCGTGTGCTTCGCAGCCACGGCATCCGGTGCGCGCGCCGAAGCCGGGAAAGGGACTGTCGAGATCTCGTTCTCCGCCACGTCGACGCTGCACGACTTCGAGGGCAACGTCGCTCCGCTCGCGTTCGCAATCGAGTCCGGACCGAGCGGCACGTGGGGCAGCGATGTGGTGGTACCCGTTGCGGCGATCGACACCGGCATCGCCAGGCGCGACGCGAGTCTGCGCTCGATGCTCGACGCCGCGCAGCACCCGAACATCCGCGCCCGTTTTCGCGACGTAGAGCCGGAGCGGGCGCGCGCGGGTGAGACGCTGCCCTTCCGGTTGCGCATCCGCGATGTGGAGCGCCCCGTCGAGGCCGCCGTGTCACACTGGCAGCAGGATGAGCGCTCGGCGCGCTTCGACGCGGAGTTCGACGTGTCGCTGCAGGACTATTCACTCGAGGCGCCGGGCGTTCTCTTCGTGCGCGTCGGCGACCGCGTTCATGTGGTCGTTCACGTGACGCTCGAGCGCAGCTAGCCCTGGGCGCCGCGGCGATGACCTGGCTGCTCACGCGCGGGCGCGTGGCGTTCCTCGCCACTCTGCTCGCGCTGACGGCTTGGTTCTTGCTCCACGCTTCGCGCGTCGGCGTCGAGACGAACAACGAGTCGCTGAACACCCGCGACGCGGCGCAGACCGAGTCCTACGACCGCTTCCGCGCGACCTTCGGCAGCGACGAAGATCTGCTGCTCGCCGTGACGCACCCGAAGTTGCTCGAGGCCGAGGGCGTGCGCTTCCTCGCCGACCTCGGCGCGCGCATCGCGCGACAGGACGGCGTGAAGCAGGTCTTCAGCCTCGCGAACGCGCAGCAGATCATTGCGGGCGAGGGCGGCGCCGAAATGGTGCCGCTCGCGCCACCGCCCTTCGACGCACCCGGATTCGCGCCACGGTTGCGCAATGCGCTCGATCACAATCCCGACTTCAGCGGTCTGTTCATCGCGGCCGACCGACACACCGCAGGCATCCTGATCGAGATCGACGACCGGCCGGGCGACACGCAGTACCGAGCCCGGCTGATCGACGCGCTGCGCGGAATCATCGCCGAACGCAGTGGCGTGCCGGGCATCGAGCTCCACCTGACCGGCATCGCGGTCCAGAAGCACGACGTGAGCACGCTGATCGAGCGCGACCGGCGTCTGCTGATGCCGCTCGCGGTCGTCGTGCTCGGCCTCGTGCTCGCGAGCTTCTTCCGCAACCTGCTCGGGGTGGTGCTCCCGCTCTCGGTGACCGGCATCACCGTCGCCTGGACACTGGGCGTGTATCAGCTGGCCGGGCTGGAGGTCAACGCGATCACCGCGTTGCTGCCACCGGTGCTGATGGTGCTCTCGCTCGGCGTGAGCGTGCACCTGATCCAGGGCTGGCTCGAGGCCGGCGGCGGCACCCCTGATCGCGTCGCGCGCATCGAAGGCGTCGTGCGCGAACTCGTCTTCCCTTGCTTCTTCTGCACGCTGACCACCGCGCTCGGCTTCGGCTCGCTTGCCACCAGCGACATGCCTGCCGTAAAACAGTTCGGCGTCTTCGCGGCGCTCGGCGTGGTGATCGCGTTTGCAATCGGCATGACGCTGGTTCCCGTCGGGCTCTCGTTCCTCGAGCCGCCGGATGCGCCGCCGCGCAGCGCCCAGCATCGACTGATCCGCGAAGGCCTCGCCTGGGCCTCGCGTGTGTCGATCGACCACCCGTTTCGCGTGCTCGCCGTCTTCCTCGGAATCACCGCGCTCTGCTTCGCCGGGCTTCCGCGAGTCCGGAACAACACCGATCTCGTGCGCTTTCTTCGGAGCGATACGCCGCTCCACCGTGACACGATGTTCATCGACGCGAAACTGACCGGCGCGACCACACTCGAGTTCGTCGTCGTGCGCCGCGACGGCGCGCCCCTGGTCTCGCACGACGCACTGTTGCGGATGGCCGCTTTCGAGCAGGCGATCCTGCAGCAGCCGGAGGTCACCGGCGTGAGCGACGTGCTGAGCGTGCTGCGACAACTCCAGCGCGCGGAGTCGGGCGGCGAGACGCTGATGCTTCCGCCCGATGAGCGCGCAACCGCCTATGCCTTCGATCTGCTGCAGGCGGCGCCCGAACAGGCGCTGCTGCGCAAGCTCGTAGCGCCGGACTTCAGCGCGATCCGATTCAACGTGCGCGTCCATGCGGTGGGTACTTCGATTGCCGCGCCGCTCGCGGAGTCGATCCTCGAGCAGGGTCGCCGTATTTTTGGCGACGCGTACAGCCTCGAAGCCACCGGCG
This sequence comes from Deltaproteobacteria bacterium, assembly GCA_031362725.1. Classification (GTDB taxonomy): domain Bacteria; phylum Myxococcota_A; class UBA9160; order UBA9160; family PR03; genus PR03. The sequence goes on from JANLTC010000231.1 coordinate 12,096, forward strand.
CTTTCTACCGGGTAGCGAAGGACTCGAACCGCCTCGTCACGGCGCAGCTGAAGAGCTTCGGAAGCGCGGTCGTGCTGGTGTTCGTCGCGATCGGTGTCTTGCTTCGTTCGGCGCGGCTGACGCTGATCTCGTTCGTCCCGAACGTGATGCCGATCGTGTGGACGCTCGGGGTGATGGGCCTCATTGGCATCGACCTCAGCACCGGCACCGCGATGATCGCGTCGTCGGTGATCGGGCTCGTGGTGGACGACACGATCCACTACCTCGTCCACTACCAGCGCGCGTACCGCGGCGACGCGAAGGCCGCCGTCCGCGCGACCACGACCGCCGTCGGTGCCCCGCTGTTGATGAACAACGTCGTGCTGGTGCTCGGTTTCTGGGTCGGCTGCTTCGGCAGCTTCAAGCCGACGATCTACTTCTCGCTGCTCTCGGGCATCACGATGATCACCGCGCTCGTCTGTGATCTGTTCGTGACGCCCGCATCGCTGGTATTGCTGGACCACCGTCGCGGGCGCGCGACATGAAGCGGCGTCACGCCGCGTCGCCGTTGCTCTTCGCGGTCGTTTGCGCCCGGCTCGCATCCGCCGAGGCGCTCGTGCCTCCGGGGCTCGCCCCGCTGCTCGACGCCGCGTCCGACCGGATCGTTGTGCGCGCCTTCGTACCGTCGGAGGCGCAGAAGGTCGGCGAGGTACGCCTTCTGCGCCGTGGCGATGCCGAGGTGGTCGAGACGTTGCTCTACTCGAAGGTGCTGAGTCGCGTCGTCGCAGAGATCCGCAAGAAGGAACTCGCCAACTGGCCGCAGGGCGAGCCCGGATATGACGATGCGCTGCGCTATGCGCTGGCGCTCGAGAGCGTCCAGAAGCAGATCTGGGATCGGCTGCCGCGCTCCGAGGTCGTCCCCGACCGGCGCCAGAAACTGTTCATCGACTTCGTATTGACCGCGAGCAGCGCCGTCGTCGCGATCGGCGCCTTCGAGATGGACGAGGCGAACGGCACCGTGCGCGTGTTGCGGCGCGAGCCGCTCGTCGTGTTCGAGCCGTCGCGGCACTACGCCTCGCGCAACATGCGTCTCATCGCCGCCGATTCGTTCGATGCAGGCGAGGCGGCGCTCGGTCCGCTGCTCGAAACGCTGCCGCTGCTCCGCGAGGGCGCGCCGCGATAGTTGCGACGGGCCCCGCCTCTGTTCCACCCTGCGCGCGATGACGAATCGACCCCTGAGCGACGCGGAGCTCACGAAGTTCGGCGTGCAGCTGCGCGACGAATGGCCGCATCCGTTCGACCCGGCCGTCGAATGGTGGAATGAATCGTGGTTCTGGGATTGGTTCGACGCCGACGGACGCGTCGCCGGACACTGCCGGCTCGGCACGCATCCGAATCAGCAACGCGCGTGGATCTGGTACTACCACTACGCGGACGGCGAGTGGATCGTCGTCGAGGCGCCGCGCCTGCCACTCGCGGATCTGTGCCTCGCGAAGCAGGGCGGACCCGACACAAACGCGGGTGTGTGCTTCGCCTACGAGCGCCACGGTCTCGCGTTTTCGTGGGAGCCCGACGCTGCACTGCGTTCCGGTCGCTTCCGCTTCTCGGGCTTCGGCCGCGTGCTCTCGGGACCGCGCGCCGGGATGATCCAGCCGGTCAGCGCCGATCTGCGCGTCCTGGCGCTCGGCGCCGCGCACTCGCCGGGCCGCGCAACCGCGCCGGGGCACGAGTCGCAGCAGTTTCCGGCCAGCCGGATGGAGCAGCCGATCGCGGTGTCGGGAACGCTCGCGGCGGCCGGCGCGCTGACGGTGTTCGAAGGTCGCGGCGAGCGCGATCACTCGTGGGGCCCGCGCCACTGGAATCTCGAGTGGACCTTCCTGGTGCTCAACGGTCCGGATCTGCGCCTGCAGTGCGCCGAGGCGCGCATCCCGAACATCGAACCGATCCACGGCGGCTATCTATCGCGAGACGAGACGATCTCGATCACGCAGGCGCGCTTCGACTTCGCGTATCACGATGACGACGTCGCGCGTCCGGTCGATGGCCGGCTCGAAGTCGTCGCGGACGACGGCACGCGCCTCGCCTTCGAGATCGAGTCGATTGCCGCCACAGAGATCGACATCACGCACACCTTCGTACCGCCGCAGCGCTCGGTGTATCGACGGGCGCTGGTGCGCGCGCGTCGCGAAGGCGGTCCGCCGCTGCTCGGCTGGACCGAGTTCAACCGCTTCCTGAAGAAGTGATCGGGAGATAGCGCGTGCCGGCGCCGCGTGGACGTGACTTCGAGAAGACCCGCGAGCAGCTCGCCGCGTGGCTCCACGCGAAACTCCCGCGCGCGACCGAGCTTTCGGTTTCCACGCTTTCGGGTCCGGCCGCCACCGGCTTCTCGAACGACACGTTGCTCTTCGACCTCGAGAGCGTCGAAGACGGACGCCGCGAACACCGCGCACTGGTGGCGAGAATCGAGCCGACCGGATTCGGAGTGTTTCCGCGTTACGACCTCACGCTGCAGTATCGGGTGATGGCCGCGCTGCGCGGCACCGACGTACCGGTGCCGCAGATGTTCGGGTTCGAGCGCGACGAGAGCCTCCTCGGCGCGCCCTTCTACGTGATGGAGCGCGTCGACGGCCGCATCCCGACCGACAATCCGCCCTATCACGCCGGCGGCTGGATGACCGAGATCCCCGAGCGCGAACGCGCGTCGATCTGGTGGAGCGGTGTCGATACACTCGCCGCGATCCACCGCTGTGATCCGGCGAAACTCGGCATCGACTTCCTCGATGCGCCGCCGGCCGGCGCCGACAGCGTCGGCTGGCAGCTCGATTTCTGGCGCCGCTACTGCGATTGGGTCATCGGGGCGGCCGCGTTCCCAACGCTCGAAGCGGGCTGGCAGTGGCTCGTCGCGAATCGGCCGCCGCCTTCGCAGCGCCAGGACCTCTGCTGGGGCGACTCGCGCATCGGCAACATGATCTTTCGCGACGGCCGCTGCGTCGCGGTGCTCGATTGGGAGATGGCGACGCGCGGTCCTGCGGAAATGGATCTCGGCTGGTTCCTGTTCATGGACCGCCACCACAGCGAAGGCATCGAGACGCCGCGGCTTTCAGGATTCGCCGACCGCGATGCGACGATCGCGCGTTGGGAAGCGCAGGTCGGTCGCGGCGCCGAACACGTCGCGTTTTGGGAGGCGTTCACCGCCTGGCGCTTCGCGGTGATCATGGTGCGCGTCGCACATCAGATGCAGTCGATCGGCGTGCTGCCCGCCGACTCCACGTTCCCGGCCGACAACACCGCGTCGCGGTTGCTCGCGAAGTCGCTGGACTTGCCCGCTCCGGGGTGACGTGTTTGCGATCCCTCGGAACGCGGATTGGGATAGGATGCGCGTCGTGATGGGAACCGCGGGCGAGGACGCCACCAACGTCTCGAAGCGGTCGAGTGCGCGCTCGAGCGGCCGGCTACCGGGTCTCTGCGGCCGCTAGCGGCCAGAAAGCGGAGAGCGCGCTGCTGCATTTCCTCGAGCTCGGCGCGTATCGCCGCCTAGTCGACACCGACTCGCGTCGATCGAACGTCCGCCTGCATGCGGCCACGCACGTCGATCTCGACGAGGCCGTGCCCGCCGGTCGCATTCGCAGCGATCTCCTCTACCGCATCGACGTAATCCGCATCGACGTACCGGCGCTGCCCGATCGACGCAAGGACATCCCGCTGCTGCTTGTCCATGTCATCGCGCCAGCGGCGAGCGGCTCTACGCGATGTTGGGCGCCGGTGCGGACGTTGGAACGGAGCACCTCTCGCGCAAGATCACCGAGAGCGACCCCAGCTCGGCGAGCCGCTACACCGACGCGCTGCGCTCTTTCAAGATGCGGCTCGTCGTCCGTGCGCTGCGCGAGAGCGGCGGACGGCGGGCCGAGGGCGGCCTGTCGACTCGGCGTCCACCCGGCCAACCTGACGCGCATGCTGCGCGACCTCGAGCTGCAGGACAGCCCCACACCGCGCCCCGACGCGGTGATCCTCGGGCTGCCGGCGCCGTTCGGTCTCGCACCGGAAAAGCTGCTGGATGTACCGCTGCTGCTGCTCATCGACGGCAGGCTTCCCCACGGAGAGCCCGAAACGTGGATCGCGGGTCGCAAGCGCTGGGCGTTGCTCTCGAAGCCGGTGCGCGAGAGCGCGCTCGAGCTCGCGCTCGTGCGAATCACGAGACCCGCACCGCCCGACTCCGCCAAGCCGCGCATCTAACAGATTGGTGTTCGGAGAGCGGTCTCCAGCGGCGAAGGCTGCGAGGCGGTGCGGCGCACGCGATTTGCGACGCGCTCGCCAACCACGGCGTTGGGTTCACGCACGGCGAACGCGCCGCCCTCGCTGATCGCCCGTTCCGGTACAGCCACGCGACCGGAGCTGGCTGCCGATAGTCGCGCTGCGCGGCGCGCGGCGCCCCGAGCGAGCCATCGAGCGCCCCGAGGAGCGGCTGCCCCTCCCGCTCGACACCGTGCGCCGGCAACTCGGCATCGGAACCTCCGGTGCCGCACACCCGCACGGCATGCTGCGGGGCGAGGAAGGCAAGGAGCTGCGCGGGGTGACGCCCTGATTCCGCCGAAACCCGCAGCGGCTTGGGATATGCTGCACAGTCGCCTCCACCTTGGGGTCTTCATGCTGCGCAAGCCCGCTCGCCTGCTGGTCGTCGTCGTCCCGCTGAGCCTCGCGCTGCTCGGCGTCGGACCCTGCGGGCGCGGCATCATCCAGGTCAGCCTTCCGACCCTCGCGGGCGCGCTCCCTGTCGAGATCGCACTGCCATCCACCACGAATCCGGCCGACGCGACGGTTGCCCTCGATGGTGTCGACGTGACTGCGTCGTTCAGCGCCGGCGGCTCGGGATTGTTGGGTTCGCTCGCGGTGCCTGCGCCCGGTCCGCACCGAATCACTGTTTCGAGGCCGTTCTCGACGCTACCGGGCCTGTCGTTGCCACTGACCAACGGTCTGGACTTCGAGGCTCCCGGAGCGGCACCGGCGCTGCTTTCCGCGCAGCCGGAAGCCGGCAGCGCCAATGTGCCGCGCACCGCGTGGCTGCGCTTCCGGCTGGCATCGCCGGTTTCCGACGACGCGCTCGACGGTTTCGGCTTTGCGCTCGAGTGCGGCGGCAGGATCGTTCCGCGCAGCGCCCACGTGCTCCCCGATGGAACGCTGATCCTCAATCCGACGCCCGAGATGCCGGCCGGCGCCAGCTGTCGTGTCGTCTGGCGCGGCCGTGACGGCAACATCGCCGAAAGCAGCTTTTCGGTCGCCGCCGACGCGGCCGGGGCGGAAGCCGTCGCACTCTACGATCGCACCGACCCGCTCGCGCTCGCGCCCTTCCCCGACGACTACTACGTGGTCGCGAATGCCGCGCAACCGAGCGGCGTGTCGATCGAGATGCCGGTTCCTCCGTTCACGGAAGCGTTCCAGACACAGACCTTCACCGCGCTGGTCGAGCAGACCGTCGGCGCCGACGGCTGGAGCCGGATGACGCACGTGGTGCTCTCGTTCTCGCACGCGCTCGACCCGTCGGCGGTCCCCGCGAACGAAACCGAGTCGCAGGATCCGTTTGCGCCGATCGCGCTGATCGACGTCGATCCTGCCAGCCCGTTCTTCGGCGATCGGATTCCGTACCGCATCCTGCTGCGCAGCGACGAAGCGCCGGACGGCAGCTTCGACCACACCGCGATGCTGTTTCCGAGCATCGACCTGCGCGAGCACGGTCGCTATGCGGTGGTGGTGACGAAGCGCGCGTTTGCGACCGGCGAGCCGGGGCGGCCGATCGGTGCATCGGCGTTCTTCGCGGCCGCGGTCGCGCCTGCCGGCGACAGCGAGGCGCCCGAGGTGACGCAAGCGCGGAGCACAATCGAGCCAGCGCTCGCGACCATCGCCGCGCTTGCCGACGTGCCGATCCCGGCCGAGGACGTCGCCGTCGCCGTGCAGCTTTCGATCCGCACGCAGCCGGGCGTCGCGGACAGCGTGTACTTCAAGGAGCGCGCGCTGTCGCTGCCGCCGCCGGAACTCGTGCTGCCGACGCTCGCGAATCCCTGTCCCAACGCCGCCAACTTCTGCATCAAGCTGGTGTCGACGCGCGCGCTCGAGATCCGGGGCCGCGTGCGCTTGCCGGAGTACCGGGACCCGAGCCTGCAGACGTTCGAGCGTGACGAGAACGGCGTGCCGGTCCAGACCGGCACCAACGAAGTGCCATTCATGATGACGCTGCCGTTGCAGGCGCTCGATGGCCCGGTGCCGATCGTACTGTACCAGCACGGCAATCCCGGCTCGCCGCTCGAGGTGACGCGCGACAGTGGCACCGGCTACCTCGACGACGCGGGTTATGCCGTCGCCGGGATCCAGGACACGTTGAACCGCCAGATCGGACAGGACGTCGCGAGACAGGTCACCGTGATCCTGTTCTTCGCGGTACAGACGCAACACCTGCCCGACTACTGGGCGCAGACCGGCGCCGACATGATCGGCTTCCTGCGCGCAATCGAAGGCATGGGCTCGCTCGATCTGCTCCACAAGGATTCGCTCGGCAATCCTGCGATCGGCCCCGACGGCATCCCGGAGATCGATCCGACGCGCATCCTCTATCACGGCATCAGCGAAGGCGGCAACAACGCGCAGCGCTTCCTGCCGTTCGCACCCGAGATCATCGCCGCGACGCCCACGGTGGGAGGTGCGCGCCTTGGCGAAACGCTGATCCACCAGTCGAGCGACTCGATCCTCGCGCAGATCGGCGCCTTCATGCCGGAGCTGCGACCGGTGGACCTGTGGGCCGGACTCACGTTGTTTCAACTCGGCTTCGATCCGCAAGACGGCCACACGTTCCTCAAGTACCTGTATCGCGAGCGGCTGCTGCCGTTCGTCGGCTCCACCGACGTCACGCCGCCATCCGCTCTTTTTACCGAGGGCGTCGGCGACTCGCTCGTGCCGAACAACGCGAGCCGCGCGATGGCGGCGGAACTCGGCATCCCGCACGTCCGCCCGATCGCGCGCAACGTACCGGCGCTCGTGCAGCTGGATCCACCGGTGTCGCAGAACCTCGCGCCCGAATTGACCAGCGGCTACTTCCAGTACGACCCGGCGACGACTCCGTACTGCGTCACGCGACCGCAGCCCGAGGGCCACTATTGCGCGCAGAGCGCGACCGAGGCGCAGGACCAGCGGCGGCATTTCCTCGAGTCCGCGCTCGAGGGTGCGGCCGAAATCATTTCGCCGTTCTGAGATGAGTGAGATCGACGCAGAGACATTCCCGGCCGGGCGCTGGCAGGCGCGCTTCGTTTGGTGCGAAGCGCCGCGCATCGAGAACGATCCCGGTGTGGCGTTGCGACGCGTCGCGGCGACCGAGGCGGTCACCGCATGCTTCCGGCGTAGTTTCGATCTCCCCGCGGTACCCGCATCGGTGCCGGCGCGCGTCAGTGCGGACTCGCGCTACGCGCTCTTCGTGAATGGCGTCGAGGTTTCGCGCGGGCCCGTGCGCGCGAACGGTCGACGCCTCCACTACGACGTCGTCGACCTCGCGCCGCTGCTGCGACCCGGTCGCAACGCGATCGCTGCCCAGGTGCGCTTCTTCGGTCGCGCAAACCCGTGGTGGGCGCCCGTACCGGCGACTGCCCAACTCGGCGCCGGCGCGTTCCTCTTCGAAGCAAACCTCGCGCTCTCCGAGCCTCCGACTCCCGAAACCCAATCTCCGACGCCCGAAACACCATCGTCCCGCGTAGCGGGGCAGAGCCGAGCGGCGACCTTCATCGAGCCGGTCCGAGCGGCGACGTCCATCGGGACTGACGCGAGTTGGCGTACGCTGCGCGCCGATGCCTGGCAAACGCGCGTTGCCGTCGGCGTCGGCGGCCTGCCGATCGAAGTCTTCGACGCGCGTGCACTCGCCGCGGACTGGCGGGACGCCGACTTCGACGATTCGCAGTGGGAAGCCGCGCGCGAACTCGCCGGCAACCACCTCGGCTTCGGCGGTCGTCACGAACCCCCGCTCGTGCCGTACGGCGCGATGCGGGTCCGACCGATCGCGCTGCTCGGTTGCACGCGTCGAGACGGCAACCCGCTTCGCGTTGCAACCGCCGCGGCGAGCGATCCGCACGACGATCCCGTCGCGACGGTGCTCTTCGCCATGAAGCATGCGCAGCCCGATGTCGCGATCGCGCTGCGCTGGCCGCTCTCGCTCGCTTGCGACGCACAGACCGTGTCGGCAGTGACGGTGGATTTCGGGGAAGTCGTCTGCGGCACCGTGACGCTCGATCTCGAGGCGCCGGCGGGCGCGCGCATCGACGTCTCCGCGGCGGAGTTCGCAGCATCCGACGGTCGCCTCGATCCCGACGACGAGCGCTCCGGCTTCCGCTACGTCGCGCGCGGACACAACGACCGCTTCGAGACGTTCCAGTCGCTCGGCTTTCGCTACCTGGGGCTCGCCGTACGCGCCGCGGGCCCCGTCGTGCTGCGCGAGGTTTCGATGAATGAGCGGCTCCATCCGCGCGAAGTCGCGGCGCCGGGCGACGCACCCCACTTCGAATGCAGCGACCCGGTGCTGAACCGCATCTGGGCGGTCGGCCGTCGCAGCGTCGACCTCAACTCGCACGACGCCTATCTCGATTGTCCGACGCGCGAACAGCGCGCCTGGACGGGTGACATGGTGGTGCACCAGATGGTCGACTTTGCGAGCCACACGGATTGGCGTCTCGCGGTTTGGAACGTCGAGCTGTGCGCGTCGCCGCGTCCCGACGGGATGCTGCCGATGGCCGCTGGCGGCGACATCGAACACCACGACGCGACCTTCATCCCCGATTGGGCGCTTCACTGGGTGCGCGCGCTCCACAACCTGTGGCGCTACACCGGCGATCGCGAGCGCGTCGCGGCGCTGATGCCGGTCGCCGAGGGCGTGCTGCGCTGGTTCGAGCCGTTCGCGGATCACGGCGGGCTCGCCAGCGACGTGACCGGCTGGGTCCTCATCGACTGGAGCTCCATCTCGGTAGACGGCAAGTCCTCCGTGTTGAACGCGCTCTGGGCGCGCGGCCTGCGCGACTTCGCGGAGATCGCCGAATGGCTCGGCGACGCTGGCCGCGCGCGCTGGGCGCGCGAACGCCACGCTCGGCTGCGCGACGCATTCGAGTTGTTCTGGGATCCCGAGCGCGCGCTCTATGTCGATTGCGCGATCGGGATCGAACGCAAACTGCCGGCGAGCCAACACGCGCAGGCCGCGCCGCTCGCAGCGGGGCTCGTGCCGCAGACACGTGTCGGGAGAGTCGTCGAGTTGTTGCTCGACGAGTCGCGGGAGGTCCACGCGACCTGGTCGCGCGCGAGCGGCGATGCGCGCACGCCGCAGTCGCACGAGCACGGCGTTGGGGGCCCGTATCTGGTGGTCGGTCCGCCGGCCCCTTGGTGGGACGTCGTGCACGGCCTCGTCCGCGCGCAGCCCTTCTTCTGTTACGTCGTGCACGACGCGCTGGCAGCCGCCGGCCGTGAAGACGAGATCGCTGCGCAGTGCAAGCGCTGGGAAGTGCTGCTCGAGCGCTGCGAAACGTCGTGGTCCGAAACCTGGTACGGCGGCACGGTGTCGCACGGCTGGGGATCGACGCCGACGCGCGACCTGCTGGTGCGCACGCTCGGCATCGGTCCCGCCGAGCCAGGCTTCGCACGCGCGCGCATCGCGCCGCGGCTCGGAGCGCTGGCGTGGGCGCGCGGAGCGGTGCCGACGCCCGGTGGCCTGTTGCACGTCGCGGTCTCTGCGGAGCGGATCGAGGTCGAGAGTCCCGTTCCCTTCGAGCTCGATTGCGACGGGCGCTTGGAGTCGCAGCCGGCCGGTCGCCACAGCTTCGCGCGAGGCCCCCGCTGAGAGGCAGCTAAAGTGCAGCCCCCCGCGGCCCGAACAAGGGCTCGGAGGGCAGCAATGCGCAGCCTGTTCGCGAGCTTGGGCGCCGTCTTTCTTTGCTCCTGCGCATCGGCGCCCCCGGTGCCCGCGCCGGGTCGTGCCGCCGCGTTCGGCACCGTGCGCCTGGTCCCACGCGAAGGTGTCACCCCCGCAGCGCCTGGCTCGCATTCGTACGGCGATCGCGAGTTCGAGGGCGTCGAGCTCGTTGACTACTCGAAGCCCGGCTTCGCCGTCGTGTACCTCGACCCGCAAGGCGCCGAAGGCGAGCGAAGTTCGACGAGCGCGCCGCGCGCGCGCGACCGCGCCTCGTTGTCGATCCGCGCCGGCGCGACGCACGCGATCTTCGATCCGCCCCAGGCGGCGCTCGGCGCCGGCGGCGAGATCACCGTCGCGAACCAGAGCGACGCTGCGCACGTCGTCTCGTGTCCCGCCGCCGGTCTCGTGAAGCGGCTCGCGCAGGGCGAGTCGATCGCGATCGCGGTTGCGACGCCCGGTGAGTGGCCGGTGTTCCTGCTCGACGTCGCCGGCGAACAGGCGCGCATCTTCGCCGCGCCCGGCCCGTATCGCGTCGTGTCGTCAGCCGGACGCTTCGAACTGTTGGACCTCGAACCGGGACGTGCACACCTGCGCGCCTGGCACCCGCGCTTCCCTGCCGCTTCCGCCTGGGTCGACCTCGCACCCGGGAAGAGCCAGCGAGTCGATCTCGAGCTGCGCGTCGACCAGCGCGAAGAAGGCGTTTCGCTTGCGCACTAGATTGGCAATGCTCGCAGTCCTGGCCGTCCTCGCCCCGCCGGCGCGCGCCGAGGATGCGATCACGCGCGAACGCTTCGACGCGCTCGAGCGGCGCAACGAAGAGCTGGCGGTGCACAACCAGGATCTCGAGCAGCGCCTCGAGGATCTCGAGCAGCGCGATCGCGAGCGCACGCAATCCGACACTGCCAAGGAGAACGACTTCGGCGCGCTGACCGACTGGGCACGCCGCATCCGCATCTCCGGAAGCGCCCAGACCGGCTATCTGTACGGCGGAGCGGAGACACCGTTCGAAGACGTGTCGTTCTCGGTGTGGGATGCGCGCCTCTTCCTCGATGCCGACCTCGGCCGCGCGATCACAGTCGGCGACACGACCATCGCGCGCAACGCGAGTTTCACCTTCGAGTGGAACATCGTCCGGCTCGGTCAGCTCCAGGATGACGGCGGCTCACCCGGCCCGGTCGGCGAGGCCTACATCGAGTTGCAGGGGCTCGGCGGCAGCCGCTGGTTCAACATGCAGGTGGGGCGCTTCCTGATTCCGGTCGGCGAGAACTACCTGCGCTTCTCGAAGGGCTACAAGGACAACCCGTTCATCACCGACACCGTCGGCGGTCCCTGGTGGTGGGACGAAGGGGTGCGCCTCCATGGCAGCGACGACGGCGGTCACTTCGGCTACGTCGCCTCGATATCGAACGGGGATAGCGACTTTAGCGTCGACTCGAGCCGCGAGCCGCAATACACATTGAAACTCTGGGCGCGGCCGAACTCGTGGTTCTACGCGAGCGTGAGCGCGCTGCACGCGGGGCAGACCGGTTCCGACAAAGACGGATTCCCGGCCTCCGGTGCGCTCTGGCTGGGCGAGACCTGGGCGACCCCGGTCGGAAGCCTCACGCCGTGGATCCCCGTGTATCAGAACGGCGTCGCGAGCGCAGGCGCTCCGTCGTGGCAGGTCGATTCGACGACACTCTTCGGGGCGGATCTCATCCTCACCAGCGAACGCTTCGGCAGGCTCTGGCTCGGTGGCGGGCGCTACGCGATCGACGCCGCACAGTCGACCAGCTTCGACCGCGATCTCTACTACTGGATCGCCGAGTGGGTCCTGCACGGCGACTCGATCAAGCCGGAACTCGCGCCGTTCTACCTGGCGCTGCGCGCGAACGGCATCGGAACCTACGACGCGGACAAGGGCTACGTGCTCGCGATCCAGCAGGCATTCACGCTCGGCTACAACGAGCAGTCGCTCGAGGCGTACTCGATCGCGCTCGGCTGGAACCTCACACGCTGGACCACGCTGCGCACCGAATTCTCCCATCAAGAGGTGTCGCTGGTGAACGGCGCGCCGCGCTCGCTGCGCGATCTCGCCGGCGGCGCGAACTACTTCGGCGTCACACTCGGGGCTGCGTTTTGACGAACGGCTGGCGCGCCGTGGCGCTGATCGCAGTGCTTCTGGTTGCCCCGGCGGCCCGGGCCGAGAGCGACGTGCGCGGGCGCGTGGTGCTGGATCTTCCCGGAATGCGTCTTGCCGACCTCGGTCCGATCGTCGTCTACGTCGCGCTAGAGACCGACATTGCGACACCGCCGCCCGCGATGATGCCCTCGGTGCATCAGAAGGACGCTTCGTTCCTACCCGGTTTCCTGGCGATCGCGGCCGGGCAGAATGTCGCGATGCCCAACGACGACATGATCTTCCACAACGTCTTCTCCTATTCGAAGCCCAACGACTTCGATCTCGGCCTCTACGAGGCGGGCGAGTCGCGCACGGTCGCATTCCAGCATCCCGGCGTCGTGAAACTCTACTGCTCGATCCATGAGTCGATGAACGGCACGATCTTCGTCGCGCCGACGCCCTACTTCGACGTCGCGGACTCCGCCGGCCACTTCGCGCTGCGTGGCGTTCCAGCTGGAAAGCGCCGGATCCGCACCTGGAACGAGAAGCTGCCGGACACCGAGCAGACCATCCTGGTGCCCGTCGGCGGCGTCTCAGCGCTCGACATCGCGCTCGTGCGTTGATTCGCTGCCCGAGAGCAACGCCTCGATTTCCGCTGGCGCGACCGCCCTGCTGACCAGATGGCCCTGCATCTCGTCACAGCCGAAGCTGCGCAGGAGATCTCGCTGCGCGGTCGTCTCGACGCCCTCCGCGACGACACGCAAGCGCAGCGCTCGCGCCATCGAAACGATTGCGGCCGTCAGCGCGGCGTCGTCGGCATTCTCCGCGATGTTGCTGACAAACGACCGATCGATCTTCAGCGTGTCGACCGGCAGCCGGCGCAGATAGGCAAGTGACGAGTAACCGGTCCCGAAATCGTCGATCGAGATGCGCAGACCCTGCGCGCGCAGTTCTTCGAGCGCCGCGGCGACGCGCGGCTCATCGCGCATCAACGTGCTCTCGGTGATCTCCATTTCGAGCAGCTGCGGCGGAACTGCGGTCTCGCGCAGCACGGCGCCGATCTTCGCGACCAGATCCCCGCTGCGAAACTGGTGCGCCGAGAGGTTCACGGCGATCGGAACGAGAGGCACGCCGCGCTGGCGCCACGCGACCAGTTGCAGACAGACCGCGCGCGCGACCCAATCACTGATCGGTGCGATCAATCCGGTCTCTTCGGCGATCGGGATGAAGTCGCCGGGAAGTACCATGCCGAGTTCCGGATCGCGCCAACGCAGGAGCGCTTCGAGTCCCGTGATCGCACCGGTCGAGAGCGAAACCTTCGGCTGGTAGTGGACCTCGAACTCGTCGTGCTCCAATGCGCGCCGCAGCTTGCCCTCGAGGATCAGGCGCTGGAGCGCCACCACGTTCATCGACTGGGCGTAGAACTGGTAGTTGTTCCGGCCCTGCTCCTTCGCGTGATACATCGCCGTGTCGGCATTGCGCAGCAACACCTCGACGCTATCCCCGTCGTCCGGCCAGGCGGTGATCCCGATGCTGCAGGTAATCACGACCTCGTGCCCGCAGAGATGGAAGGGTCGCGCCAGCGACTCGAGGATCCGACGTGCCACCTTGGCGAGATTCTGGGCGTCGTGGAGGCCTTCGAGCAGGATCGTGAACTCGTCGCCGCCGAGGCGCGAGATCGCGCTCGGCATGTCGTCCCGCGCCACCACATCGGCCTCGCGCACGCTCGCCGCCAGTCGATCTGCGACGCCTTGCAGCAGCGCATCGCCGACCGAGTGACCGAGCGTGTCGTTGATGCGCTTGAAGTGGTCGAGGTCGAGGAACAAGACGCCGGCTTGCCAGAGATTGCGACGCGCCGACGCGATCGCCATCGCGAGCCGCTCCTTGAAGAGCAGTCGATTGCCGAGTCCCGTGAGGCTGTCGTGATAGGCGAGGAACCGGATCTGTTCCTCGGCGCGCTTGCGCTCGGTCACGTCCTGCACGGTGCCTTCGATCGCCGCTGCACTGCCGTCGCTGTCGAGAACGAGGCGCGCCTGGGAGTGGAGGATCCGCTCCGCCCCATCCGCGAGGACGACGCGGTAGTCGGCATGCAGCGACGCCCCGCCGCGCGCGCATTCCCGGGCCGCCTTCGCAACGCCGTCGCGATCGTCAGGGTGCACGCAGGCCAGCAGCTTCTCCATCGTCAGAGATGTACCCGCCGGCAGACCGTTGATCGCGATCAACTCTTCCGAAGCATCCAACGCGAGCGAGCGCAGGTCGACGCGCCAGCTCCCCATTCGCGCGAGTCGCTGCGCATTGGCGAGTCGCTCGCGACCGCGGCGCAGTTCGGAAAGGTTCGCGCTAGCACGCAGCAGGTAGCGAACGCGATGGGCCAGGATCAGCCATTGCAACGGCTTGGTCACGAAGTCGGTGGCGCCCGCTTCGTACGCGCGGCGGATCGAATCGACGTCTTCGAGGCCCGTCATCATCACGACGGGAACGTCGGCGCCGCCGGGCAGCGCGCGGATCGCCTCGCAGACCGAGAAACCGTCGACGCCGGGCATCTGCACGTCGAGTAGCACCAGGTCGGGCGTGCGCGCGTGCAGCGCGACCAACGCGGACGGGCCGTCCTCCGCTTCGACCACTTCGATGCCGTCGGGCAGGAGCGTCTCCACGACGAGTACCCGCATCGTCGGGTCGTCATCCACGACCAGTACGAGCGGTTGCTTCCGCGATGCCGCATCGCTCATCCGGCGGACCGGAACGGCGCGAGCGCCGCCTTTACGCGTTCGAACTCGCCAAGCGCCGCCCCCACGAGCGGAACGGCCGACGCTGCGAAGCCGTCGCGCCCGTGCTGCTCGATGTCACGCGCCAGGCCCGAGAGTCGGTGCGCGCCGAGATGGGCGGCGCTCGACTTCAGCGCGTGTGCCACGTCGCGAAGCGCGTCGGCGTCGAGCGCTGCGGCTGCCTTCTGCAATCGATCGAGTTGCGGTGGCACGCTGGCGAGGAAGGTCGCGACGACGCGCGCCACCACCTGATCGCCGCGTGCAGGATTCACTTCGCGCAGTGCGCCGAGCACGCGCAGATCGATCGCCGCCTCGGTCTCGAGCATGGACTCCGGCGCACGCGGGGCCGCCACGGTGCGCGCTTCCTCGGCGGGTGTCGCGTCGCTTCGGGCGGGCAACCAGCGCCGCAACGTCAGCAGCAGTTGCACGCTGGTGAACGGCTTGCCGAGGTAATCGTCCATGCCGGCTTCGAGACACGTCTGACGGTCACCAGCGAGCGCGTTGGCCGTCAGCGCGATCACCGGCGTTCGCAGCGTGCCACTTGCCTGCTCTCGCTCTCGCAGTACCTGCGTGGCCTCGAAGCCGTCCATGCGCGGCATCTGGCAATCCATCAAGACGGCGTCGTAGTGGCCGTTCGCCAGCACTTCGAGCGCCTGCAAGCCGTCTTCGGCGAGATGGACCTGCAACCCCAGGCCCTCGAGCATCTCGCGCCCAACGTCCTGGTTCACGGGGTTGTCTTCGACGAGCAGCACGACGCCGCTGACCGAGGTCGCGCTCGCCGCGGCGCCGCTCTGTGACATCGCACGCCGAGCGCCGCGCCGGGGGCGATCCATCACCTCCGCGAGGCCGTTGTACAACTCGGACTGCCGCACCGGTTTCGTCAGATGAACCGCGACGCCCGCGTCCTGCAGCTGCGCGCCATCGCCAGCAACACCAATCGACGTGAGCAACAACACCTTGGTCGACGCGAGCGATGAGTCGGCGCGGATCGAACGAGCCAGCGAGAGGCCGTCCATCCCCGGTATCTGCATCTCGAGGATCGCGGCCTGGTACGGATGTCCTTCGCGCGCTGCATCGCGCAGTGTCGAAAGCGCGACGTTGCCGTCTGCCGCGACGCCGGCGCGCATCTTCCACGAGAGCACGCGGTGCTGGAGGATCTCGCGACTGGTCTCGTTGTCGTCCACGATCAGCACGCGCAGTCCAGCGAGTCCACTGTCTCCTGCATCGCTCCGTTCGGCGTCTGGCCCAGCCGAGGCCAGCGGAAGTGGGAGCGTGAAGAAGAAGCGCGTCCCGAGGCCCGGTGCGCTCTCGAGACCGATCTCGCCGTTCATTGCGTCGACGAGCTGTTTCGAGATCGCGAGCCCGAGGCCGGTGCCGCCGAAGCGCCGCGTGGTCGAAGCATCGGCCTGCGAGAACGGTTCGAAGAGGCGACTCTGCGCCTCCGCATCGATGCCGATCCCGGTGTCGCGTACTTCGAAACGTACGCATACGAGGCCGTCACGCGATCCCGCGCGGGAGAGGCTCACCACGACTTCACCGCGGTCGGTGAACTTGATCGCGTTGCCGACCAGATTGGTGAGGACCTGGCGCAGGCGACCCGGATCGCAGCGAACGGCGTCCGGCACGTCAGCGCCAATGTGACAGGCGAGCTCGACGCCCTTGCGATGCGCGCGCTCCGCGAGAAGCTCGGTCACGTCCTCGACGACCTCGGACAGTTCGCAGTCGATGTGCTCGAGCCGGATCTTGCCAGCCTCGCCCTTCGAGAAGTCGAGGATGTCGTTGATTACCGAGAGCAGAAGTTGCGACGAGCGATTCACCGTCTCGGCGAGTTTGCGCTGGCGCGGCGCGAGCGGCGTTTCGAGCAGCAGGTCGCTCATGCCGATCACACCATTCATTGGCGTGCGGATCTCGTGACTCATGTTGGCGAGGAACTGCGACTTCGAACGATTCGCCGCGTCGGCTTCCTTCGCGAGCGCGACGGCTTCCTGCGTGGCCGCTTCGAGCGCGACCGTGCGCTCCTGCACCTTCGCTTCGAGCGTGCGCTGCTGCTCGTCCACCTCGCCGCGATACGCGAGCAGGCGGACCGCCATCCAGTCGAAGGCGCGCGCGACCTCGCCAATCTCGTCGCTGCGCGTGCTGTCGAGGCGCGCTGCGAAATCTCCGCCACCGAGTTGGAGTGCGGCGTGCTGGATCTGCAGGATCGGACGCACCCAGCTGCGGGCCAGGAACAGGCTCGCGAGCAGCGCCAGACCGAACGCGGCAACGCCCGCCAGCAGCAGATTGGCGCGCGCGTGCGCGAGTGCTGCGCGCTCGGCATCGAGTGACGCGGCGACGCGCAACTCGATACCGTCGAAGCGGCGCACCGTGCGGGCCATCGCGCGCGGCTGCGAGGCGCCCGCGGACTCGAACGAGACGTCCGCGCCACACAGATCCGACCAGTGCGCGAGCACCGCCTCGCGGATCGGCTCGACGGCGACGAGGCGCCCGACTTCCTCGTCTCCAGTCCGAATCGGAACTGTGATCGCCGCCTGCGCCAAACCGGAGCCAACGATGAGCCCGCCGCTGCGCGCGCCCAGCGCGCGCTCGGCGAGAGCTGCATCGCCGCCGCTGGCGATCACGCGGCCCTCGCGATCAAAGAATGCAACTGCCGTCGCGCCCTGCTGCTCTGCGAGCTGCTCCGCGTAGAACGCGAGCGTGGGCGGATGCTCGACGCCGAGGTTGGCGCGAAATTGCGGCGTGCCGGAGATCGCGCGGTAGCGCTCACCGAGCGCAGCGAGGTGGGCCTGCACGAGCTGTTCGGCTGCATGCGCGGCGCGGTCGAGACGGCGCGCGGCGGCGTCCTCCAGATCGCGCGAGAGCGTGCGCTCTTGAACACCGACGACCAGCGCGGTCGTGAACGCCGCGAGCCCCGCGAGCGTGACCAGCAGCCGAGCCATGACGGTGAATCGCAAACGCAACAGCAGAGGTCCCCCGCCTTCCACGACGCCGGAGCCCCATGGCCTGTTGCCGTTTCGGGCTTTGCCGCTCGTCCCTTGAGAATCCAGCACTTCGGGCTGGCCCTTCTCCTTGCTGCCGACGAGGAAATCCGCGAGTCGACTGCATGCGCGAGAAGCAGTGCGTGCAGGAGATGCGCAAACGGCGTGCAGAGTGTGTTCGTAGCGGCACGGAATCACGTAGAACGCCGGGCACGCACCTTGCTGTTCTTCGACTCATGAAGTCTGTGACGCTGAAAGGGCTCGCATCGCGGATGAGCTCGCGCGACGCCAGCTTTCTCTACCTCGAACGCCCGCATGCACTGCTGCACATCGGCTGTGTCGCCATCGTGGATGGACCGCTCCCGCCGAGTGCGCTCGTGCGTCGCATCGAGGCGCGACTTCCGCGCATGCAGCGCTACGCGCAGCGCGCGGTCCCCGCACCGTTCGGACTCGGGCACCCGGCCTGGGAGGACGACCCCGATCTCGACGTGCGGGGGCACATCTCGCAGTGGACCGTCCCAGCACCGGGCGGCGATCACGAATTGCGCGAACTCGTTGCGACGCTGCTCGCGCAGCCGCTCGCGCGCACACGGCCGCTCTGGGAGATGCACTGCATCGACGGGCTCGACGGCGGTCGCAGCGCGCTGTTCCAGAAGGTCCATCATTGCATGGTCGACGGAATGGCGGGCGCGCAGGCACTCGACGATCTGCTCGACACGACGCCGCGCGTGCGTGACGTCGCAAACCCGCGACTCGCGATGGATCGCGCGCCGGACGCGGCGACGCGCATCGGCCGCGCGCTCGCCGATAGCGCGCGCACGCAGCTCGGAATCGCCAGATCGCTGCTCGGTACGTTGCGCGGGCCAAGTGAAGTGCGCGGCGCGGTGCGACGACTGCGCGACGCCGCCTTCTCCGCGGTACAACTCGCTGCGAGCGATCTGCCGTCGATGCCGTGGAATGCGCCGATCGGCGCGCGCAGCCGACTCGCGTTCGCGCGGTTGCCGATGGACGGCGTGCGGCGGATCCGCACCGCGCGCGGCGGCACCGTGAACGACGTGGTGCTGTGCGCATTGGCGGGCGGTTTGCACCGCTATCTGCGCCAGAGCGGCGTCGCGACGCGCGGCCTGGAGCTGACCGCGCTGGTGCCGGTGAGCCTGCGCAACGCCGACGAAGCGCGCTCGATGGGCAATCGCATTTCGGCGATGCTGGTGCCGCTCGCGGTCGATCCGCACGAAGAAGTCCCGCGTCTGGCCGCGACACGCGCGCTCACCGAGCGCCTGAAGACCAGCTCGGCGTGGACCGGCATCGACGCGCTACTCGGCGCGCTCGATGGGATGCCGCCCGCGCTCGTCGCGACGGTCGGCCAGAGCCTCTCGCTCGGTGCGCTCGCCAACGTGATCTCGACCAACGTGCCCGGCCCGCGCGAGACGCGCTGGCTCTGCGGCAAGCGCGTCGAGGCGCTCTACCCGATCGTCCCGATCGTCGACGGCATCGGTCTCGGCCTCGCGGTCTTCTCGTACGACGGCTTCCTGCACGTAGGCCTCAACGCCGACGCCGGGCTCGTACCGGATCTGGAGAAACTCGAGCAGGGAATCCTCGAGGCGTTCGCCGCGCTGGTCGCGAGCGCCTGAGACGAGCGCCGCAACGGGCGGTTGACACGTGCATTGATGTGCATGTATAAACCGATCCGATGGCCCCCACTACCCAGAGTCGCACGCGCGCCGCCCGCGCTCTGCGCGAGATTCTGCGCGGCAAACTGCTGCGCGCGCTCTGCGAGCCGGCGCGCACCGAGCTGCTCGAGTTCCTCACCGTGAACGGCCGCAGCGACATCGCAACGATCGCAGCTGCGTTTCCGCAGGATCGATCGGTGATCTCCAGGCACCTGACGTTGCTCTACGAAGCAGGCGTGTTGCGTCGCGACAAGATCGGGCGACAGGTGTTCTTCGAGATGGACGGTCCGGTCGTGGTGGAACAGCTGGAAAAGATCCTCGACCGCTTCCGCACCGTCGTGCCGCTTTGCTGCCCGAGCACGACGAGCTGAATTTTCTTACCTCGATGCGTGCATCCGGGCGCACTCATGCTCGCGAAGAGAAAACCGGCCGGCCTTTCAACCCGCTTGCAGGAGGGTGACCCGTGAGGAAGCGGAACATTGGAATCGGCGTGATTGCGATCGCGCTGCTGGCGCTCGCTGCGATGCGTATCGGCTTCGGCGACTCGGCGCAGTCGGAGGACGACGCATTCGTGTCGCAACCGGACGAACCGGCGATGGAAGAATTCTCGAAGCGCAAGCGGTACGTCGATGTCGGACGCTGGCGCGTGGCCTACATCGACGAGGGAAGCGGCGATCCGGTGGTCCTGCTCCACGGCTGCCCGTTCCACGCGTACCAGTGGCGCGACGTGATCCCCGTGCTCGCAACGAAGTACCGCGTGATCGCACCCGATCTGCTCGGCCTCGGCGATACCCAGGTTCGCTTGACCGACGACTACCGGCTTCCCCGCGACGTCGAGATGGTGAACGGATTCCTCGACGCGCTCGGAATCGAACGGGCCCACTTCGTCGCGACCGACCATGGCGCCGCCACGCTGCAGCTCCTGATGACCGATCGCCCCGAGCGCATTCGACGCGCCGTGATCACCAACGCCGAGGCGTATGACCTGTGGCCGAGCAAACCGGAGATCCCGTACCTGGAACTCGTCGTGAGCCCGCCGCTCAGTCCCCTCTTCCGCTTTGCGCTCCAGAACAGCGCCTGGGCGCGACGCGAGGTATTCGGCGTCGCGGTCCACCGCGAGGAAGCGTTCACGGACGAAGTGCTGCTCGCCTACACGCGAGCGCACACGTCGTCGAGCGCGCGGTGGAAGCGGCTTCAGCGCTTCTTCCGTTGGCAGCTCGACCCGGAGCACAATCGCGTGACGATGGGTGCCGTCGATGGCCTTCGCCGCTTCCAGCAACCGACGCTGTTGCTGTGGGGACGGCAAGACACCAACTTCGGTCCAGCGATCGCGGAGCGGCTGGCGGGCGACATCGCTGGAACCGTCGGGGTCGAGTACCTCGATGACTCCGCTCACATGCCATTCCAGGAAGAGCCCGCCGCCTACAACAAAGCGTTGCTGAGATTCCTCGATGCCAGCGACGAGGAACTAGCTGAGCGCCGCGCGCTGTGGGTCGCCGGTCGCAGTTTTGCGCGCGGAAACGGGGAGTCGCCTTCGCGCGCTCAATCCTCGCGGTAGCGGTCCCATGCGATCCCGAGCTTCGTTCCGTTCCTGTTCGGCGAGCCCGACTCAATCCAGCTCTGACCTGGCCTCGCGCCCGCCCAACAACCTGACAAGCGAAACAACCTGACGCCCGGCACCTCTTGCGCGCGAGCGCCGGCTGCGCGAAGCGTTGCGTATGACGATCTACGACGACGCCCTGTCCCTGCGCGACGCGCGTGCGCACTACTTCCGCGACAACGCCTTCGGCGACGACGGCGGCTACGCGAAGAAGTGGGTCAAGCTGCAACTCGGCCCGTTGCCCTTCGCGTTCCCAAACTCGGCGGCGCGCGTCCGCGCGGTCAAGTACCACGACCTTCACCACGTCGTGACGGGCTACGCGACGAACGTCGCCGGCGAAGCCGAGATCGGCGCCTGGGAGATCGGCAGCGGCTGCGCGGGCTTCGTCGCCGCCTGGATCCTGAATCTGTATGCGATGGTGCTCGGCTTCCTGTCTGGCCATTCCGGTGCGGTGTGGCGCGCCTTCCTGCGCGGCCGACGGACGCGGAATCTCTATCGCATCGACTACGACGACGCGCTGCTCGATGCGCCGCTGGCGCGGACGCGCACGCAGCTCGGACTCGACGCCCCGATCGCGCCGCAAACGACGACGCTCGCGGAGCGCGCTGCGTTTGCCGGTTGGAGCGCCGTCGCGATCGCGCTGGCGCTCA
>JANLTC010000249.1:0-2052 GCA_031362725.1 Deltaproteobacteria bacterium
GATGCCGACGAATCCCAGCTGCGCCAGGGTGAAGACCATGCTCAGCACGCGACCGCGCATCTCCTCGGGCACCGCGAGCTGGAATCCCACGACGGCCACCACGTTCCAGAGCTGGCCCGTGAAGCCGAGCCAGACTTCGACGCCCAGCGCCCAGTGGTAGGAAAATGCGAAGGAATAGAGGAACAGACCGACGGCGAAGCCCAACATCGTGGCGGTGATCAGGATGCCGACGTGGCGCTGGGGCGGGCGGAGCATGAAGGCGATCACCGCGATCAACGTCCCGACGCCGTGCGCCGCCGACAGCATCCCGAAGCCCCACGCATCCACGTGAAGGACATGTTGCGCGAAGATCGGCCGCATCGGATTGATGGCGCCGTTGAAGAGCGCCATCGAACAGGCGAGCAGCGCGAGCTGGAGCGGCCGGCGATCCCGCACGTAGGCGTACCCTTCGCGCAGATCGGCCCAGGGCGTTCTGCGCTCTCCCGTGCGAAGCGTGCGGCCGAGGGTCGGGATCGTGAAGACGCGCAGCGCTGCGAGTAAGACTCCGAATGAGGCCGAGAAGTAGGTCGCGACGACGCCGAGCGACCCGATCAGCACGCCCGCGAGCGCCCCACCGCCCATCGTCCCGAACGACGTGCCCATCGCATTCAACGCGATCGCCTGTCGCGTCCGCTCGCGACCTACCACGTCGACCACGTAGGTCTGGGTCGCCGGATTGAGCACCGAGGCGACGAGCCCGCCGGTGATCGAGACGGCGAGCAACATCCAGTAGGCGACCTGCTCCGACAAGACGAGCAGCCCCACCGAGAGCGCGATCAGCGCCATCGCAAGCCGCCCGAGCCCGATCAGATTCCGCTTCGCCGCGCGATCGACCACGACGCCCGCCGCCGGCGAAAAGAGCGCGATCGTCCCGCCCTGGGCAAAGCCGATGAGACCGACGGCGCTCCGCAGCGGCGAGAGCGAGGTCACGAGCCACTGCATCGCGAGAAAGAGCACCTGGAAGCAGATGAACTGGAGCAGATTCGAGCTCCAGAGCCGCGCGTAATAAGGCAGCCGGAACGTCGCGATCACCGGATGGGTATCCGGAGCGGGCCCAGCCATCGCGGGTCCATCCATCGATCGTCGCTCGAAGCTCACCCTGCCGGCTCTCCCCGTGCGGGGTATACGCCAGAATTCCGCCGCGCGTGAGCGTTTGCGGGCGTGTGATAGCGTGGCGCGTCGTTCGGGTGAGGGCCGCGGCGAGCTGGCCGCGTTCGACCCGACGCGACGGAGATCGGGAGTGGTGATGAGCGAATCAGGACAGGGCGGCGTGCGGGGACTCGACATTCCGGCGGTGACCCGCTGGCTCTCGGATCACGTCGACGGCGCCGAGGGCGCGCTCCGCTTCGACCTCGTGGCCGCCGGCGGCTCGAACCTGACCTACAAGGTCGAGTCCGCGGCCGGCAAGCGCTGGGCACTGCGCCGTCCGCCCGAGCGCGCGCGAGTCGCAACCGCACACGACATGGCGCGCGAGTGGAAGATCATGTCGGCGCTCGCTGCGCATCCCGAGGCCGGAGTCCCGGTGCCGGCGGCGATCGCCTACTGCAGCGACCCGGCCATCGTCGGCGCCGAGTTCTACGTGATGGAGTTCGCCGAAGGCCGCATCCTGCGCGGACCGGCCGACGCCGAGGCGATGAATGCTTCGCGCTGCCGGCGCGCCGCCGAGTCCCTGATCGACGTCCAGGTCGCCATGCACACGATCGACGCCGAGGCCGTGGGACTCGGCGACCTCGGCCGCCGCGACGCCTACGTCGAGCGCCAACTCTCGCGCTGGCTGCGCCAGTACGAAGCGGTGAAATCCCGCGAGCTTCCGCTCGTCCACGAGCTCCACGCGCGGCTCGCGAAGTCCGTGCCGCCGCAGCAACGCGTCGGCCTCGTCCACGGCGACTACCGTTTCGACAACACCGTCCTCGGCGCCGACGACCGCGTGATCGCCGTGCTCGACTGGGAGCTCTGTACGCTGGGCGACCCCGTCGCCGATTTCTGCTGGTCGACCCTCTACTGGAGCGATCC
>JANLTC010000256.1:0-1521 GCA_031362725.1 Deltaproteobacteria bacterium
CGATCAGATCGGTGCGCTCCCGAGATTTCTGAATTGAAGGCGGAGCGTAGCGACGCCCCACCAAGCGCGAATGGCAGCCCCGGCAGGTCGCTCAAAAAGGGTCAGATGCTAGGCGCGAGGGAGCGAACGCGGAGGCGTAGCCTTGCTACGCCGCACAAGCGAGTCGACTGAGCAACGACGCAGATCGGCCTTTTTCAACCAGCTGCGGCGGCGGCGACGTAGAGGATGCGATGACAGCTCGGACACTGGATCACCCGCGTGTTGCGGTAGATCTCGTTGGCGAGCTGCGGCGCGACCCGCATGTGACAGCCCTCGCAGTTGCCGCTGCGAATCTCGACGACGGCCTGCCCCTTCTTGCGCGACAGGATGGTCTCGTACTGCCGGCGAAGCGGCGCTTCGAGCTCACCCGCCAACGTTTCGCGCCGGCGCCGCGATTCGTCGAGGCCGTTCGAGAGCTCGTCGATCTCGAGGTCGGTGCGCTCCTTTTCGTTGGCGCGCTTGGTCTCCAGCGCCTCGAACGCGGTTGCGAGCTCGGTCTCGCGGGCCTTCACACCGTCGAGCATGTCGAAGATCTGCATCAGGTTCTCTTCGAGGAGGCCGGTGCCTTCCTTGGCGACTTCGATCTCACGCCGAACCGCGGAGGCTTCCTTCTCGTTGCGAATGCGGTTCAGGCGCATCCGCCGGTCTGTCATCTTGGCTTCTTCGTCGGTGAGCGTGCCTTCGACGTCGCGGCGCCGCGATTCGAGGTCGGCGCGTTCGGCGCGGACGGCTTCGAGCGCCTGACGTTGCGTCGCGAGCGTCGCGTCGAGATCAGCCAGCTCGCGGCGAAGTACCTCGATCGCGTCAGTCCGCTCGCGCAGCTGCAGATCGATGATCTGTAGATTTACCAGTACCTCGATCTGAGTTCCCAAACGTTCTCCTCGCACACCGTGAAAGATGGGCCCACCAGGACTCGAACCTGGGACCAACCGGTTATGAGCCGGTCGCTCTAACCTGCTGAGCTATAGGCCCACGGTGCTCAGCGGCTCTGCATTTACCGGCACGCAACCGTGTCGGCATAGCGCAGCTCGGCTGGTCCGTCAAAACATCCGAGCGATTTTCGTGTCCGCTCACTCGTCCGTGAAGTCGCGCAGGTGCTTGCGGCGGGCCGGATGGCGAAGCTTGCGGATCGCCTTGGCCTCGATCTGGCGGATGCGCTCACGCGTGACGGCGAGGGTCTGCCCGACCTCCTCGAGGGTGTGGTCGACCCGCTCGCCGATGCCGAACCGCATCCGGAGCACCCGCTCCTCGCGCGGCGAGAGTGTCGCAAGCATGCGGTCGGTCTGCGTCCGCAGGTGCGAAACGGCGACGGCATCACTCGGCGACACGGCGCGCTGATCCGCCACGAGATCCCCGAGGAGCCCATCGCCGTCGTCCCCGATGGGGGTCTCGAGCGAAATCGGCTCCTGGACGATACGCACAACACGCTGGATGCGTTCGAGCGGCAGTGCCAGGCGCGCGGCGAGCTCGGCCTCGGTTGGC
>JANLTC010000260.1:0-24253 GCA_031362725.1 Deltaproteobacteria bacterium
GACGCGTCGTCGCGCGCGTGCTCGAGCCCAGCGAACCGGGCTCGAAGTGAAGCAGGGCGCGCAGCGCCTGTGTCTCGGGATCATCGAGCGAGATGCTGCGCTCGTTCTCGAGGTGCCGCTTGGCAGCGAAGACCTGGATGCGCAGGCGCTGCTTTCGCGCGCACGCACCGAGAACTTCCCGGTCGCACCGCGCTGGCTCCCGCGCGGTCTGCGCGGGGACCTGCTGGCGATCTACGGCTTCGCGCGCCTCGTCGATGAAGCGGGTGACACGGCGCCCGGCGATCGACTCGCGCTGCTCGACGCGATCGAAGCAGACCTCGAGCGGGCGGCGCGCGGGGCTGCGCAGCATCCGCTGGTGCGACGGCTCGGGCCGCCGTTGCAGAGCGGCCAGCTCCCACTCGCTCCGTTGGGCCGGCTGATCGAAGCCAATCGCCGCGATCAGGTCGTCGCGCGCCACGAGAGCTGGGACGAACTGCGCCAATACTGCGCGCTCTCCGCAAATCCGATCGGCGAGTTGGTGCTGCACGCGGCGGGCGCCGCGACGCCGGAGCGCGTCGCACTCTCGGATGGTGTGTGCACGGCGCTCCAGGTGCTCGAACACTGTCAGGACGTCGCCGAGGACTGGGCCAAGGGTCGCGTCTATCTGCCCGCCGACGAGCTCGCGCGCTTTGGCGTGGCCGACGCGGACCTCGCTGCGTGTCCGGCGCCCGCGTCGCTGCGCAGCGCGATCGCGCTGCAGGTCGCGCGCTCCCGCACGCTGCTGAGATCGGCACTGCCGCTCGTCGGATCGCTGCGGGGGGCGGTTCGCTTCGCGGTGGCCGGCTACGCGGCCGGCGGATTCGCCGCGGCGGACGCGCTGCAACGCGCGCGCTTCGATCCGAGCGCGGGCGCGCCACGTGCCCGTCGTCGCGACATCGCGCGCCATGCAATCGCAATTCTGTGGCGGAGCCGGCGCGGAGCGCGACCGTGAGCGACTCCCACGTCGTCGTGGTCGGCGGCGGTCTCGCGGGTCTCGAGGCCGCGATCGCATGCGCCGATGCGGGCGCGCGGGTGACGCTGCTGGAGGCGCGCCCGCGGCTCGGCGGCGCCACCTGGTCCACGACGCGCGGCGACCTCGAGATCGACAACGGCCAGCACGTGTTCCTGCGCTGCTGCACCGCGTATCGCGGCTTCCTCGCGCGCGTCGGCAGCGAGGATCGCGTCACGTTGCAGCCGCGACTCGCGGTACCGGTGGCGGCGCCTGGTCGCGGCGTCGCGTGGATCCGCCGCCATTCGCTGCCGAGTCCCGCGCATCTCGCGCCGAGCTTGCTGCGCTTTCATCACCTGTCGCTTCGCGATCGCGTGCATGCGGGGCTCACCGCACGGCGCATCGCGAGCCTCGACCTCGGCGATCCGGCGCTCGACACCCAGCGCTTTGGCGATTGGCTGGCGGTGCAGGGCGAGTCCGCGGCGGCGATCGACGGCTTCTGGGATCTACTGGTGCGCCCGACATTGAATCTGCCCGCGCGCGACGCGTCGCTCGCGCTCGCCGCGAAGGTGTTCCAGACGGGATTCCTGGAACAGACGGACGCGGCCGACGTGGGCTGGGCAACCGTGCCGCTGCGGGCGGTACACGCCGATCCGGCGGCGGAGGTGCTGCAAAAGGCGGGCGCACGCGTGCTGACGCGGCACCCGATCGAAGCGCTCGAGACGGGCGCCGGGGGTCCGTCGGTGCGCGTCGGAGGCGAGTGGCTCGGGGCCGACGCGGTGATCCTCGCGGTACCCCACGACGAAGCCGCGGAGCTGCTGCCTGCCGCTGCACGGATCGATCGCGCCGGGATCCGCGCCCTCGGCCGCGCGCCGATCGTGAACCTGCACGTCGTCTTCGACCGGCCGGTTCTCGAGCACGCCTTCCTCGCGGGCATCGACACGCCGCTGCAGTGGACCTTCGACCGCACGTTCGCATCGGGTCTTCAACGCGGGCAGTACCTCGCGGTGTCGCTGTCGGCGGCCGACGCCTGGGTGGGCGTCGCGCAGTCCGAGATGCGCAGGCATTTCCTGCCGGCATTCGAGGCGTTGCTGCCCGCGGCACGCGGTGCGCGCGTCGAAGAGTTCTTCGTGACCGTCGAACGTACGGCGACATTCCGACAGGGGCCGGGAACGCGCGCGGCGCGCCCGGGCCCCGACGTCGGGCTGCCGGGCGTCTTCGTCGCCGGCGCCTGGACCGACACCGGCTGGCCCGCCACGATGGAAGGCGCGGTGCGCAGCGGCACGAGCGCCGCACTCGCTGCGCTGCGCATGCTTGCGCGCGCGCCGGCGCGCTCCGCCGACTGACGAGGCGTTCCCCTTCGATCGATCGACTTGCAGAAGGAGTTCCAGACCGATGACCGCTTCGCTCGTCCAACCGACCGATTCCCCGGTGCAGCGCACGCTCGATCGCGCGCGCGATCGGCTGCTCGCGATCCAGCACGAGAGCGGCTTCTGGAAGGCCGAACTCGAGACCAACGTGACGATGGAGGCCGAGGACCTGCTGCTTCGCGAGTTCCTCGGCATTCGCGACGACGGCATCCTGCGCGACACCGCGGCGTGGATCCGCTCGAAACAGCATCAGGCCGGTGGCTGGGCGGTGTTCCACGGCGGTCCGGCGAATCTGTCGGCGACGATCGAGGCGTACACCGCGTTGCGCATCGCGGGCGATGCGGCCGATGCACCGCACATGCAGCGCGCCGCCGCGCTGGTGCGCGAACGTGGTGGGATCGAGGCGTCGCGCGTCTTCACGCGCTTCTGGCTGGCGCTGTTCGGCGAGTGGCCGTGGGAGCGACTGCCGGCGCTGCCGCCCGAAGTGATCCTGCTGCCTTCGTGGTTCCCGCTCAACATCTACGACTTCGCGTCGTGGGCGCGTCAGACGATCGTGCCGTTGACGGTCGTCGCGTCGTTCCGCCCGCAGCGCGCGCTCGGCTTCTCGCTCGACGAGTTGAAGACTGGCAAGTGGGCGCCGCAGCAACACCCGCTGACCACCTGGGGCGGTCGCTTCCAGGCGCTCGACCGCGCGCTGCACGTCTATGAGAGGCATCCGATCGCTCCGCTGCGCCGCCACGCGCATGCGCTCTGTGCGGAGTGGATCCTGAAGCGCCAGGAGGCGGACGGCTGCTGGGGCGGGATCCAGCCGCCGTGGGTGTACTCGATCATCGCGCTGCACCTGCTCGGCTATGCGCTCGATCACCCGGCGCTGCGCGCCGGCCTCGAAGCGCTCGAGACCTTTGCGATTCGAGACCCGGGCTCCGCGGCGCCTGGCCAGCCCGGTCATCAGCACGGCATGCGTCGCTTCGAGGCGTGTCAATCGCCGGTGTGGGACACGGGTCTCGCGATGGTCGCGCTGCGCGACGCCGGGGTGGCAGCCGATGATCCCGCGATGGTACGCGGCGGCGCCTGGCTACTCGACGAGGAGATCCGCGTGCCGGGCGATTGGTCGGTGCGGCGGCCGCAGCTCGAGCCGGGTGGCTGGGCCTTCGAGTTCGCGAACGACAACTACCCCGACATCGACGACACCGCGGAAGTCGTTCTGGCGTTGCGCGCCGCGGGCGCTGATCCGGCCCGTACCGAAGC
Source organism: Deltaproteobacteria bacterium (assembly GCA_031362725.1). Lineage (GTDB taxonomy): Bacteria > Myxococcota_A > UBA9160 > UBA9160 > PR03 > PR03. The sequence goes on from JANLTC010000260.1 coordinate 3,586, forward strand.
CGCGGTGCGACGCGCAGTCGCGTGGACCTTCGGCATGCAGTGTCGCGATGGCGGCTTCGCGGCTTTCGACGTCGACAACACCAGTGCGCTGTGCGGCCAGCTGCCGTTCTGCGATTTCGGCGAAGTGACCGACCCGCCGAGCGCCGACGTCACCGCGCACGTGATCGAGATGCTGGCCGACGAGGGATTCGCCGACGACCCGCGCACGCTGCGCGGTCGCGATTGGTTGTTGCGTGCGCAGGAAGCCGACGGTTCCTGGTTCGGGCGCTGGGGGGCGAACTACGTCTACGGCACCGGCGCCGCGGTGCCGGCGCTGGTGCGGACCGGTGTCGCAATCGACCACGTCTCGATCCGGCGCGCGGTGCGCTGGCTCGAGACGCACCAGAACCGCGACGGTGGGTGGGGCGAAGACATGCGCTCGTACGAGGACGCGACGTGGCGCGGCCGCGGCAACTCGACGCCGTCGCAAACGGCGTGGGCGCTGCTCGCGCTGCTCGCGGCCGGCGAGCGCGGGCCGATCGTCGAACGCGGCATCGCGTGGCTGGTGCAGGCGCAGCGCGAGGATGGCGACTGGGACGAGCCCGAATTCACCGGCACCGGCTTTCCGGGCGACTTCTACATCCGCTATCACCTCTATCGACTGCATTTCCCGGTGATGGCGCTCGGGCGCTATCTGCGAGGGGGAGCGTGAGCGACGCGCAGCGATTCGGGCTGCTGATCGCAGCGCCGCTCGCCGTCGAAGCGCTGGCCTTGCGCAGCGGTGCGCCCGGCGCACGCGTCGTCCGCACCGGCATGGGCCCGCGGCGCGCAGCACGCGCGGCCGCCCGCATCGAGAGGGAGCCGGCGAACGTGGTCGTCGTGGCCGGTGTCTGCGGCGCGCTCGACCCCAGCTTCGAGCCGGGCGACCTGGTCGTCGCGTCGGCGCTGCTCGGTCCGGACGGCACGCAGATCGAGGTGGCCTGCGCGGGGCTCGTGGCTGCGCTCGCGGCCGCCGGTTTGCGCGTGCACGGGGGCGCGATCGCGTGCGTCGCTCGGCTCGCCGACGGCCAGCCGCGTGCCGACCTCGCGCGACGCACCGGCGCGTGCGCGGTCGACATGGAGTCCTTCTGGCTCGCATCGTCGGCCGCCGGGCGTCCCTTTGCGGTGTTGCGCGCCGTCAGCGACGGACCGCGACACGAGTTCTGGCGCTCGGCGATCGTCACGCAGGGCATCGCTGCGCTGCGAAGCCTCCGCAGAGCCGCGCCGATCCTCGTCGCGTGGGCCGCCGAGGTCGGCGCTGCCTCCACCCTTTCCGCACCGCTTCCAATTGCCGCGTCGGCGCTGCGCCACGCGCAAGCCTGAGGTTCACACGATGCCCGTTCCGATCTCCCAGATGGCCACCGTCGCGACCTACGTGCTCGCGCAGAAGCTCGCCGGTCGCAAGCGCTACCCGCTCGTCGTGATGCTCGAGCCGCTCTACCGCTGCAACCTGTCGTGCGCCGGCTGCGGGAAGATCCAATACCCGGCGAACATCCTGAAGGCGCAGCTCAGCTACGAGGAGTGCATGCAGTCGGTCGACGAGTGCCCGGCTCCGATGGTGAGCCTGCCGGGCGGCGAGCCGCTGATGCATCCGGAGATCGACCGCATCGTCGCCGGTCTCGTCGCGCGCAAGAAGTACATCTACTTGTGCACCAACGCGCTGCTGCTCGAGGAGAAGCTCGATCTGTTCACGCCGTCGAAGTACCTGAGCTTCAGTGTCCACCTCGACGGTCTCGAGGCCGAGCACGACGACTCGGTGTGCCGGCCCGGGACCTACGAGAAGGCCGTGCGCGCGATCGAGAAGGCGCTGGCGCGCGGCTTTCGCGTCACGACCAATACGACACTTTTCCACGGCGCCGATCCCGAGCGCACCGCTGATTTCTTCGACACCGCGATGCGACTCGGCGTCGAGGGCATGATGGTGTCACCGGGCTATTCGTACGCAGCCGCTCCGGACCAGGAGCACTTCCTGGCGCGCGAGGCGACACGCGAATTCTTCCGCCGGGTGTTCCGCTCGCCGGAGCGGCGCAAGAAGTGGCGCTTCAACCAGTCGCCGCTCTTCCTCGAGTTCCTGGTCGGCTCGCGCGAACACGATTGCACGCCGTGGGGCATGCCGAGCCGCGGCGTCTTCGGCTGGCAGAAGCCCTGCTACCTGCTCCAGGAAGGCTACGCGAGTACGTACCAGGAGCTTCTCGATGACACCGACTGGGATCGCTATGGCCCGAAGAGCGGCAACCCGCAGTGCCAGAACTGCATGGTCCACAGCGGCTTCGAGGCGAGCGCGGTCGAAGAGGGCTTCTCGTCGTGGCGCGGCTTCGTCGCGATGGCGCGCGCTGCGCTCTTCGGTCCGAGCATCCCGGCGCCGAGCGGACTGGACGTCACCGCTGCACCACCGCCCGCGCCCGAGGAGCTTCCGCCGCCGCTCGGGTCGTCGCTCGACGCCACACCCGCGTCGCTGCGCGCCGCGTTCCGCTACCGCGGCGACGTCACGCTCGTGCTCGACGACGGCGCTCGCGTCGAGGGATTCGTAGCCGACGCACGCGAGAGCGACGTCACGTTCTGGCCGAAGGGCAGCGCGGTGCCCGAGCGCATCGCGACCGCACGGGTGCGCAACGTCGTGTTCAGCGGGCGCGACTGGGTCGAACGAGGTCGCGAAGTCGCGGAAGCCGGTCGTCGGCGCGTCGCAGCGGTGGACCGCGGGTAGCGGTCGCGCGAAGCATCCGTCCCGGGCGCGGCCGACTCCGCAAATCGACACGCAGCTGCGGCGTCGAGATGCTGCGTGGTGTGTCTCTGGGGCACGACAAATCCGCAGACACGGCGCGATGCGGCGCGCAAGCAGCGCGAGCGTTGCGCCGGGCCGAGATCGCGCTGCGCGATCAGGTCGAGCGGGTGGCGACGTTGCGGCGACAGCTCCCGCTCGAGACGGTGCTACCCGACTATGGTTTTCGCGAGGGCCCGTCGGAGCTCGGTGCGGGCGACGCGCCGATTCGCGAGCGGCGACTCTCGCAGCTCTTCGACCGTCCCGACCAGACGCTCGTGCTGATGCACTTCATGTTCGGTGGAAGCCAGCTGCAAGCGTGTCCGATGTGCACGATGTGGGCCGATGGATAGGACGGCGTCGTGCCGCATTTGCGCCAGCGCGTCGGGTTCGGGGTGGTCGTGGCCGGCGATGTGGTGGAGATTCGCACGTGCGCGCGCACTCGGGGCTGGCGTCATCTGCGCATCCTGTCGAGCGCCGGTTCGAGCTACAAACGAGACCTGGGCTTCGAGGACGAGCAAGGCGCGCAACTCCCCGGGGTGTCGGTATTCCGGCTGGGTGCCGACGGTCGTCCCCGCCATTTCTACAGCGCCTGCGCGATGATCGGACCCGGCGCGTCTCGTGGCATGGATCTGCTCTCGCCGGTGTGGAATTTCTTCGATCTCACGCCGGAAGGGCGCGGTGATTTCCTGCCGAAGCGGAGCTACGAGCCGTAGCGCGAGCCGGCCGCGACCGGCACCGGCGCCGATCGCTGCCGGATCCATCCCGCGAGCACATCGACCCACGCCGGGTGTGCGTTCACGCACGGGATCAGCACCAGTTCCTCGCCGCCCAGCGCGAGCCACTGTTCGCGCGCTCGGATGCCGATTTCTTCGAGTGTTTCGAGACAGTCCGCGACGAACGACGGGCAGACCACAGCGAGGCGGCGGAAGCCCCGCTCGTAGAGCTGCGGCACTACTTCATCGGTGTAGGGCTGGATCCACGGCGTGCGACCGAGACGCGACTGGAACGACAGCGTCCAGTGCTCGTGGCCGAGCCCGAGTGCCTTCGCGAGCGCGCGCGCGGTGGCCGCGCATTGTGCGCGGTAGCAGAATCGGTTCGCCGGGCCGATCGCGTCGCAACAGGCCTCGGATGCGAAGCAGTGCGTGCCGGACGTGTCGCTCTTGCGGATCTGGCGCTCCGGCAACCCATGGAACGAGATCAGCACGTGATCGGGACGCTGCTCGTCCGGCAACTCGCGCGCGACGGCGGCCAGCGCGGCGATGTAGCCAGGCGCCGCGTAGAACGACGGCAGCACGTCGAGCGGGGGAACGTTCCAGCGCTCGGCCGCTGCGCAATACACCGCCTCGAGTGCGGAACCGGTGCTGGCGCTCGCGTACTGGGGGAATAGCGGGATGACGGTGATGCGTTCCGCATCGGCGTCGGCTAGTCGCGCGATGGCGCGCTCGATCGACGGCGCGCCGTAGCGCATCGCGAGTTCGACGATCCAGTCGTCGCCGAGCGCCTTGCGGAGCCCGTCGCGTAGTGCGCGGCCGTTTTCGATCAGCGGGGAACCTTCGGGCGTCCACACCTTTGCGTAGGCTTCGGCCGAGCGACGCGGACGGAACGGCAGGATCACCAGGTTGAGCAGCAACGCGCGGCCGAGGGACGACATGTCGAGCACCCGCGGATCGCCGAGGAATTCGCGGAGGTAGCGGCGCACCGCACCGGTCGTCGGCTCGTCGGGCGAGCCCAGATTCACCAACAAGACACCGTTTCGCGTCCGGCGACTCATAGCCATGCGTATGCCTTCGCGAGGGCTGCGCGACCGCCGTGTTCGAGCACCTCGCCGTGCGTGACCGTCACGCGATCGAAATCCCAGGCGAGCACGCGGTCGATCGACGCGCGCATCGCGCGGCGGTCGCGGATGAAGAGGCGGACGAGCGCGTTGGACCCGAAGCCGTCGCGTACGCGCGTGAGCGACGTCCAGCGGCGCAGGCTCGGGCTCGACGCGGGTGTCGGGTGGAAGGCGATGTCGGTGAGCAGCAGCGTACGGCTCCGCGCGTGGAAGAAGGCGATCTCGTTCATGTATGGGGCTCCGCGCAACCAGACCTGTTCGATCGCGCCTGCGCAGCACGGATCGGGCTCGTCGCCGAGGATCGCGTCGAAGCGGAGGTCCGGGCGCTTCTTCGGCAGCCCCGACGAGCCGAGCAGACGCGCTTGCGGATAGGCGGTCTTCCACGGTCCCGCGAACAGGTGGTGCACGTCGTTGGGCGCCACGATGCAGCGCACCGGTCCGAGCGCATCGACCGCCGCGCGTGTCGCCGCGTCGGCTTCGACCGGGGAGTGCAGCAAGAGTCCGCCATCAGCCAGCCGAATCACCGTCATCCGCGTTCCGATGTCGAGCCAACGCAGCCCCAACACCCGAAGCGATCGCTCGGTCACCCAGATCTCTTCACCGATCTGCCGAAGTCCCGTCGCCACGCGCCGCAGCATAGCGATGGAGAGCGGAGAGGGTCCCCTTTCCTCTCTACAGCGGGACGGCGAGGGTGCGAAGGTGGCGGCGGATCTGGTCGACGTCGGCGTCACGGGCGGCGAGGTCGCGATCGCGAAGGTGGAGGGCGGCGACGGCGGCGGCCTGGCCCGCGAGCATGCACGGACCGATCACGCGCGCGGATGCGAACGCCATCGGATCGGCCGAGAGACAGCGCCCGGCGACCAACAGGTTGCGGATGCCGCGCGGCACCAGACAGCGATATGGAATCGTGTACCACGTGCCGGGCTCGAGGAAACGCCAGAGCGTTTCGCCGCCCGCAACATGCTTCTCGATCGGCCACGCCGCGCGACCGATGCCATCCTCGAAGTCGCGACAGCCGAGCACGTCGTCTTCCGTCAGCGTGTACTCACCGACGATCTTGTGCGTCTCGCGCACACCGAGTCGGAACGCACTGTCGGCGACGAACGCAGTGGCAAAGCCAGGCACGCGACGCCGTAGAAAGTCCGCCAGCCGCACGACCTGGCGGCGTCCCTCGAGCTCCCCCCAGGTGAGCTGCTCCGCATCGCTCCCGTCGACCGGCCGCCCGTCGCGCGCGATCCGCGACAGCGCGACCAGCACTTCGCCCGGCCGCCCGCTCGGGATCAGGTTGCCGCCCTTGCGTGGCAGCCCCTCACTCTCGAAGTGATCGGCGAGCAGCTGCGGCAGATCGCGCAGCGCGCCGAGCGCCGCGGGGAGATCGACGTGCTGCATCGTGAACATCGTCGACGGGTACTGGATCGCGTCGCCAACGCGTGTCTCACGGCCCGCGAGTCTCGACAGCTCCGCATCGCCGGTTGCGTCGAGGTAAACCCGGGCCCGCAGCGCTAGGCGTCCGGCACGCGTCGATACCGCAATGCCGCGAATCTCATCTTGCTCGACGACCGCGTGCGTCAGCTTCGCGTGTAGCCACAGCTGGATCGTCGGCTGCGCGGCGACGCGTTCTTCGAGCAGCAGCTTCACGCCCCACGGCACGTAGGGCAGGGCGGCCGTCTCCTTGAACGGAATCGGTCCGTAAGCGTGCCCGCGCGACTTCAGCGTCTCGGCGATCTCGAGCGGGAAGCCGCCGACGTTCGGTGCGATCGAGCCGTCGCGCTGCTTCAGGTAGAAGCCGCAGTAGGTGCCGACGGCGCCACCCGTGCTCATGCCACCGAGGAACGGCATCTCCTCGACGAGCGCTACGCGTAATCCGAGCTGCGCAGCCACCACGGCGGCGGCCACGCCCGCCGATCCGCCGCCGACGACCGCGAGATCGACCTCGCACGCAACGTCGATCTCCTCGGCGGGAACGCGCAGCCGGCTCGTCACTCGGGCTTGCGGTGGATCCCGCCGAACCAGAACGAGAGCGCGAGGTAGAGCGCTGGATAGGCGAGCGTGATCTCGGCCAGATGCCACGGTGCGGTGGCATCGCGCGCGACCACCGCGATCGAAGCGCCGATCACCCAGGCGACCCCGAGCACCCCCATCGCCGCCTTTCCGACCGGCATCTTGCTCGGGTAGAGGTACTTGAGCGGTACGAAGACGCCGATCGCGAGCGCAACGACGACGAGCGTCGCCGTCAGTTGCGAGACGTCGAGCAACCAGATGTAGAGCGCCACGATGTTCCAATAGGACGGGAAGCCCAGGAAGAAGTCGTCCTCGGTCTTGGCCTCTTCTTGCGAGAAGCCGTAGGCGCTCGCGAGAATCGGCGCCGCGGCGACGGCCGGGTGCAGGTAGCCGGCTGCGACGAGAAACACGACGGGCACGATCACGTAGTTGAGATAGTCGACCATGTCGTCGAGGCGGCGGCCGTCGATGGTGGGCAGCACCTCGCGCACGTGGGCTGCGCGCGCGAGCGTTCCGTCGGCCGAATCGATCACGAGTGCGACGAGCATCAGGATCGCCGCCTGCTGCCAGTTGCCTGCGCCGACCGCGAGCAGTGCGATGGCGCCGACCACCGCGCCACTTGCAGTAAAGGCGTGCACGCCCCACGCGAGGCCGCGGCGGCGCGCTTCGTCGAGGGAGCGGACGCGGCCCGCGTTCGCGTTCGGCGGTGCTTTGCCGCCCGCGTTCGAAGTGCGTGTCGCTCGCGTCGGCTCGGCCATCGTGCTCCTCGGGGACGCCTGAGGTCGCAGCATAGTCGAGCTTGATGAGGTCGCCGCTCGCCGATGGCTCGCTACGCGGGATCGGGCTTGATGAGGTCGCCGCTCGCCGAGGGCTCGCTACGCGGGATCGCCGCATGACGTCGCTGCTCGATGCGACGGCCTGTTCCACTAGCGGCCAGCGGCTATGCTGCGCGTCCGAACGGCGAGGAGGTTGCATGGCAGAGAATCGCTTCATCGATTACATGCGCCAGGGCGACGAGACCTTCCTCACCACGAAGGTCGACGCCGTCCTGAACTGGGGCCGCAAGTATTCGATGTTCCTGTACCCGTTCGTCACGGCGTGCTGCGGGATGGAGTTCATGTCGGTCGCCGGCCCGCGCTACGACCTCGACCGCTTCGGCTGCGCGCTGCCTCGCTTCTCGCCGCGCCAGGCCGATCTTCTGATGGTGGTCGGCACGATCTCGCACCGGCAGGCGCCGGTCTTGAAGAAAGTCTACGACCAGATGGCGGAGCCGAAGTGGGTGATCGCGTTCGGCGCGTGCACCTGCTCGGGCGGTCCGTACAACAACTACGCGACGCTCCAGGGCATCGACACGATCATCCCGGTAGACATCTACATCCCCGGGTGTCCGCCCCGCCCGGAGGCGGTGCTCGACGGTCTCATCAAGTTGCAAGAGCGTGTACAGGCCGAGCGCGTGCCGGCCGACGGACGCCACCGCGAGACCGCGGACCTCCAGGTGCCGGTTTCGCAAAAGCCGATCGCCTAGTCGGATGAGCACGGGAGCGGGCGGACGCTTCGATCTCGCGGTCGTCGGCTCCGGCCCCGGCGGATACGTCGCGGCGATCCGCGCCGCGCAGCTCGGCCAGCGTGTCGCAGTGATCGAGGAAGATCGCGTCGGCGGGGTCTGCCTGAACTGGGGCTGCATTCCGTCGAAGGCGCTGCTTTCCGGCGCCGAATTGGTCGACCAGCTTCGCAACCACGGCGAGACCTTTGGCGTCGTCGCCGGCGAGCTGCGACTCGACTACGCCAAGGTCATCGATCACAGCCGCAAGACTGCCGATCGTCTCTGCAAGGGCGTGCAGTCGCTGTTCAAGAAGCACGCGATCACGCTGGTGCGCGGCCGCGGTCGACTCGCCGGCGCCACGAGCGTCGCGGTCACCGGCGCCGATGAAGGCGTCGTCGAGGCTTCGAACCTCTTGCTCGCGACGGGTTCGACCGAGTGGGTCCCGCCCGGCGTCACGGTCGACGGTGTGCGCGTGCTGACGTCGCGCGAGGCGCTCGAGTCGAAGACGATGCCGGCTCGCATCGTCATCATCGGCGCCGGCGCGGTCGGGCTCGAGTTCGCGTACATCTACGGCATGTACGGCGCGAAGGTGACCGTCATCGAGATGGCTGAGCAGGCGCTGCCGGGTGCCGACAAGGAAATCGCGCAAGTGGTGGAGCGCGAGTTCCGCCGCAACAAGATCGAGATTCGCACCGGCACGCGCTTCGAGGAATTGAAGGTCCTCGCTGGCGGCGTGCGCGTGATGGTGCGCAAGGGCGACACGGCCGAGACGATCGAGGCCGACCAGGTGCTGATGGCGATTGGTCGCCGTCCGCTGTCCGCCGACCTCGGGCTCGAAGCTGCGGGCGTCGCGACCAATGCGAAGGGCTTCGTCAACGTGGACGATCGCTTCGCGACGAGCGTCGCGACGGTGCGCGCGATCGGCGACCTCGCGGGTGCGCCGCTGCTCGCACACAAAGCGAGCGAGGAAGGCATCGCCGCGGTCGAGTGGATGGCGGGCTTGCAGCGCCCCGCACTCGATCACCGCAAGATCCCCGCCTGCATCTACTGCCAGCCCCAGGTGGCGTGGATCGGCTACACCGAGGACGAGGCGCGCGCGAAGTTCGGCGCGGTGCGCGTCGGCAAGTTCCCGTTCACCGCATCGGGCAAGGCCGTCGCGGCGGGGCACACGGCGGGCTTCGCGAAGCTGATCGCGGAGCCGCAATTCGGCGAGATCGTCGGCGCGCACATCGTGGGCCACGGCGCGACCGAGCTCGTCGCCGAGATTTCGCTCGCGATGACGCTCGAAGCGACCACCGCCGAGATCATCGGAACCTGTCACGCGCATCCCACACTCTCGGAAGCGATCCTCGAATCCGCACTCGCCGCGGAAGGTCGCGGCATCAACTTCTAGCGCGAGCGGCTGACGCGCGCGGCGCGCCGCAGCCGGGCGACGTTTCTCAGAAAGGCTCTTCGATGGCGATCACGGTCGAACTTCCTGCGCTGGGCGAGAGCGTCGTCGAAGGCACGATCACGAAGTGGCTCGTGAAGGAAGGCGATCGCGTGCTGCGCGATCAGCCGCTCGTCGAAATCAGCACCGACAAGGTCGACGCGGAGATCCCGGCGCCGGAAGCCGGCGTGATCGAGCGCATCCTGGTGCCGGTAGGCGAGACGGTTGCGGTTGGCGCCGCGCTCGTGATGATCGCCACGGGAGCGGCCGCGGCTGCCGCTGCGCCGAAGGCTGCGGCTGAAAAAGTGGGCGAGCCGAAGAACATCGAAGCCAAGAAGACCGAATCGAAGTCGGCCGGAGCCGCGGCGCCCCTTGCGCAGGCGCCGGCGCCGCGTGCGACGCCAGTGGCCAAGCGTGCAGCCGAAGTGTCCGGTGTCGATCTGCGCGGTGTCGCGGCGACCGGCGTCGGGGGTCGCGTGACGAAGGAGGACGTCGCACGCGCCGGCGCGGCTTCGGCCGTACCCGCCGCGCCGCGTCCGATCGGCGCGCCCGCGCCGATCCACCGCGTCGCGCTTCCCAGCTCTGGCAGTCAGCCGCCGTATCTCAGCTACCAGGTGCAGGAGGGGGATCGCGTCATCCCGATGACGGCGCTCCGCAAGATCGTGGCCGAGCACATGGTGCTCTCGAAGCAGATCTCCCCGCACGTCGGCACCGTCGCGGAGATCGACATGGGCGCGATCGCGCGTTTGCGCGATCTGCACAAGAAGGCGTTCCAGGCGCAGCACGGTTTCAGCCTGACCTTCCTCCCGTTCCTGGTGCATGCGGCGGTGCGCGCGCTGCGCGAGTACCCGCGCCTCAACGCGTCGGTGCTCGAAGACGCAATCGTCGAGAAGCGCGCGATCCACATCGGCGTCGCCGTCGAGACGGAAAAGGGCCTCGTCGTGCCGGTCGTGCGCGACGCCGATCGGCTCTCGCTCGCGGGCCTGGCGGCCGCGATCGAGGACCTCTCGGCCCGCGCGCGCAACAAGAAGCTGTCGCCCGACGATCTGCGCGGAGGCACCTTCACGGTCTCCAATCCGGGTCGCCACGGGAATCTCTACGGCTTCGCGATCATCAATCAGCCCCAGGTCGGCATCCTGCGAATGGGCGAGATGGTGAAGCGTCCCGTCGTGCGCACGATCGACGACGAGGACGCCATCGTGGTCCGCCCGATCATGCATCTCGCGCTCTCGTATGATCATCGTGCGGTCGACGGCGCACCGGCGAACGCGTTCCTGCACCACGTGCGAGAGCTCCTCGAGGCCGGTGGCATCGAGCTGTAGCCACTTCCTCGTGCGCAGCGTCTCGCCGATGCCGAGGTGCTCCGCTAGCCTGCCGCCCGCATGGGAGCACGCGTCGTCACGGTCAAGCGCGCAGAGAATCTCGGCCTGGCCGAGCGCAGCTACTTGCCGGCGATCTTGAAGGGCCTCGCGACGACCAGCCGCCACTTCTTCCACAACCTCGGCGGCTGGATCTCGGGCAAACGCACCGCGTTCGTCGTCCAGTATCCCGAGGAGCGCGTCGACTATCCGGATGCGTTCCGCGGCATGCCGGTGCTGGTCGCGCTCGAGGACGGATTGCCGAAATGCGTCGCGTGCGGGCTCTGCGAGTTCGCGTGCCCGACCGACTGCATCACGATCGTTCCGGGTGAGCTTCCCGAGCGCGGCATCGAGCGCTGGCCCGAGGCGTTCGACATCGACATGTCGCGCTGCATGTTCTGCGGCCTCTGCGAAGAAGCCTGCCCGGAAGAGGCGATCGTGATGAGCCGGGAAGTCGAACTCGCCAGCTATGACCGCGGCTCGATGCTCTATCACAAGCCCGAGTTGCTCGTTCCCGAGAACCTCTTGAAGCGACGCCTCGAGTTCATCCGCTCCGAGTACGATCGCCAGCACGCGACGCCTGTGCGGAACTCCGCGTGATGGACGATTTCGGCTCGGCGCCGCTGCGAAAGCTGCTCGACGCGGTTCCGGACGCGGTGCTCGCAACCCACGCCGATCGCGGCGATGCGACGGCCCTCGTCGATGCGGCACGCATCGTCGCGGTGCTGGGGTTGCTGCGCGATACGGCCGGACTCGATTTCGACATGCTGATGGACGTGACCGCCGTCGACTACGTGGGCTATCCGGATCGCGACGGCCCGCGCTTCGAGGTCGTCTACCACCTGCTCTCGAGCCAGCACATGCACCGCGTTCGCGTGAAGGCCGGCGTGCCCGAGATGCCGTGTCAGATCGATTCGTGCGTCGCGGTGTGGCCGGCCGCGAACTGGATGGAGCGCGAGGTCTTCGACCTGTACGGCGTGCGCTTCCGCAATCATCCCGACCTGCGCCGCATCCTGCTCTACGAAGAGTTCGAGGGACACCCGTTGCGCAAGGACTACCCGAAGGAGCGGCGCCAACCGCTCGTCGGGCCGAGGAACTGACACTCCGATGGCTCATGCCCGTTCGCGCGACGACGACTTCGACGAGGATCTGCATGCTGAGCATCAGGTCCTCAACATGGGGCCGTCGCATCCGGCCACGCACGGCACCGTCAAGTTCCTGATCGAACTCGACGGCGAGACGATCGTCGATCTCGACATCCAGGTCGGCTACCTGCATCGCGGCTTCGAGAAGGAGTGTGAGAGCGGGACCTGGTATCAGGCGATCCCTTACACCGATCGGCTCAACTACAACTCCGCGATCCTCGCGAACATCGGCTACTGCCTCACGGTCGAGAAGCTGCTCGACATCGAGACGCCCGAGCGTTGTCAATGGTTGCGCACAATGGGCGGCGAACTGTCGCGACTCGGCGATCACCTGACCCGCTGCGGCGCGGCATGTCTCGAGCTGTCGGCGATGACACCGTTCCTGTTCGGTATCGAGGCCCGCGAGCTGACCTGGGATCTGATGGAGATGCTGTGCGGCGCGCGCGTCACGTCGAACTACGTGCGCATCGGCGGCGTGAAACACGACATGGTGCCCTCGTTCCCGGGCGTGTGTCGTGAGAACATCGGGAAGATTCGCGGTCTGCTCAGGGACTACGAGTCCGTCGTCACGCAGAACCGCCTCTTCGTCGATCGGCTGCGCGGCACGGGCATGATCGCCAAGGAGACGCTGATCCAGTACGCGGTCACGGGTCCGCTGCTTCGCGCTGCGGGCATCCCGATGGATCTGCGCAAGGACCAGCCGTACCTCAAGTACGCCGAAGTCGACTTCGACGTCCCGATCGGCGAGGTCGGCGACAACTACGATCGCTACCTCGTTTGCGTCGAGGAGATGCAACAGAGTCTACGCATCATCGAGCAGTGTCTCGCGGCGCTCGAGAAGATCGGTCCGGGCCCGGTGAACGTCGATGATCCGCGTGTGCGTTGGCCTGCCAAGGGCCGCGTATTCAACCGCATGGAGGAGCTGATCCAACAGTTCAAGGCGGTGACCGAAGGTCCGCTCGTGCCGGCGGGCGAGGCCTATCAGGCGATCGAGTCGGCAAACGGCGAACTCGGTTTCTATGTCGTTTCCGACGGCACCGCGCAGCCGTGGAAGGTGCGCTGTCGCCCGCCCAGCTTCGTCAATCTGCAACCGATGCCGCTGATGCTCCGGGGCGCGATGCTCGCCGACCTGATTCCGACCTTCGACTTCCTCAACATGGTCGGTGGCGAGTGCGATCGATGAGCGCGAAGCCCTTCGGATCGATCAGGCCGGCTCCCGCAGATCTACCCACCCGACGTGACGTGTGGAAGCTGTTCGGCGCGCCCACCGATCAGGTCGGCAGCGTGAACGATCCGCGCACGCACGATGAGTTCGGCGTGTCGTGGAATGAAAAATGGATCTACCGCGACGGACTCGAGGTCACGCGCGTCGTGCTGTGGCACCGTTACGACCTGCTCGGCGTCTTCCGCGTCCGGCCCGATGGCAGCGCCGAAGCGGAGTCGATGCTCGACGCGTGAGCGGGTTCGGACCGCCGCCGCTCCAATCGATCGGGCTCGTTCTCCATCACGACGGTCGCTTCACCCACGAAGGCCAACCGATCGCGAACCGGCGCCTGCTCGCCGTCTTCGCGCGCGGAGTGCGCTTCCTGCCGGGCGAGGGCAAGTACGTCGTCCAGGTCGGCCCCTTCCGGGCGCAGCTCGATGTCGAAGAGGCCGGCTTCTTCGTGCGCAGTGTCGACCTCGCGAGCGGCCGCGTCGCGTTGTCGGATGGCGCTCGCGATCGACTCGATCCCGCGTCGCTACGCGCATCGGCACTCGATGCCGACGCGTTGCTGTGCACCGTGAAACGCTCGGTGTTCGGACACGGGCTTGCCGCTCGTTTCACGCGTGCTGCGCAGGCGGAACTGCTGCTCGGGGTCGAAGAACGAGACGGTGGATTCGCGCTGCGCGTCGCCGACGTGTGGCAGATCTTGCCCGATCTCTAGCTAGCGAGCGCGACCGACCGCTACACCGATCACGACCGCGCTGAGGCACACGGCAAAGCTCCCTGCCGCGTTTCCCAACGCCGCTGCGTAGCGCGCCTCTTCGAGCAGCCGGAAGGTTTCGAGTCCGAAGGTCGAGAAGGTGGTGAAGCCGCCGAGCAGGCCCGCGATCAGGAACAGCCGTGCCCCGAGGCCGGCTCCGTTGCGTTCATCGATCCAAGTCGCGAGCAAACCGATCGCGAAGCAACCGACTGCATTCACGCAGAATGTGCCCCAAGGAAACGCAGCACCCGCTCGCGCTTGCACGAACCCGCCGAACTCGAAGCGCAGCACCGAGCCGAGTCCGCCGCCGAGGAACACGAGGATCCATCGCATCTGCGCGACGGTAGCCACTGACGGCGCGACTGCTATCGTCGCCCTCCCGCCGGGGCCCGGTGGGTGAATGGCTTAGCCAGCGGACTGCAAATCCGCTTATGCCGGTTCGATTCCGGCCCGGGCCTCCACTTCGTTCCCTGCTCCCGCTCCGATCGCGAGCCGTCGCCCGTTCTCCGAGAAGATCGGGAACGACGCGAAGCCGCGTCGCTGCGCGAAGAGTTGTGTGGCGGTGCGCAGACAACCGAGGCCGTAGGTCACCGATCGTGCGAAGTTGATCGAGGAGGCTTCTGGGAAGTAGGCCGTCGGGCACGAGATCTCGCCGATCTCGAAATCGAAACGCATCACCTGGGCGAGAATCTGGTTGTCGAAAACGAAGTCGTCCGAGTTCTCCTGCAGCGGCAACGTCGCCAACACCTCGCGCGCGAACGCGCGATAGCCGGTGTGGAACTCCGAGAGTTTCGACCCCGAGAGCGCGTTCTGAATCATCGTGAGCAGACGGTTCGACACGTACTTGTAGAGCGGCATCCCACCCTGGCGCGCGCGTCCGCCGAGGATCCGCGAGCCCAGCACGACGTCGTATGGGCCATCGACGATCATCGCAACCATCGCCGCGATCAGGCTCGGCGTGTACTGGTAGTCCGGGTGCAACATCACGGTGACATCGGCGCCGCGCCGAAGGGCCTCCGTGTAGCAGGTCTTCTGGTTCGCTCCGTAGCCGCGGTTCTGCGCGTGCACGAAGGTGGGCAGACCGAGACTTCGCGCGACCTCGACGGTCTCGTCGCGACTCGCATCGTCGACCACGACCACTTCGTCCACGATGTCGAGCGGGACCTCACGGTAGGTGCGCTCGAGCGTACGCGCCGCGTTGTAGGCGGGCATCACGACGACGATCTTCTTTCCGTGAAACATCGGGCCGGGCTATCCTCGGCGTGGCGCAACGGGCGCCCGGGTGGCGAAATCGGTAGACGCGGGCGACTTAAAATCGCCTGGCCATTGGCCATGCAGGTTCGAGTCCTGCCCCGGGCACCAGGGAATCTCGTGCCCGGCTCGCGCGCATGCTGCGAAGAGCGGGCGCGTTCCGCGAATTCTACGGATCACAGCTGGCGGAGTCGTTGGCGTACGAGAGCGCGCACGTCGTCGGTGGCGAGCAACTCGTCGAGGGCTTCGCGATCGAGCAGCGTCGTGCGCTGATAGCCCATCTCGGGCACGTCGATCTCGAGTCGGAACACCTCGCGCGGACTGGTGAAGATCCGACGGATTCGGAGGCCGTCGCTCGCTTCGAGGATCTGATTGCGCAGTGAGTCGAGGATCCGGCGCGCGCGCTCTGCGCTCCGGAGCTCGGGGATCAGCATCGCGTCGAAGGCGCGGTTGCGGCTGGCGATCTTGTAGCTGCCCGGGGGTCGCATGGGGGCCGTAGCATACCCGTCGCCGCGCGCGCGGATCAAGAACCCGCGACTTGTTTCGTCTACGAGCGTGGCGCCGTCGATGCACGCGGTCCTAGAAAGGTTTCGAGGCGCGTTCTGTGATCGGGCGTGCCGCCGAGGAACTCGAGGCCCAGACCGTAGGCGCCTTCGGCCGCGTCGTTGCTGGCAGCGGGATCGAGACGCGACCACGCCACGCGGGCGATCGCTTCGAAGCTGCGACCGTCTGGGAGATCGAGTTCGAGGAGCAACCGGCGGCCCGGTGCCAGTGGCTCGCGCGAATGCACGCGGGCCCCGCCCCGCGACAAGTCGGCCACGGTCTCTTCGCAGCTCCGGAAGAATGGACGACCGGTCCAAGGATCGAGTTCGGGATCGATCGTAGAAATTCGAATCGGCACCTGCAGGTGCGTCCGCGGATAGCGGCGTCGCTCGGTCGACGATGCGTGGGCCATGGTGAACCCCCCTGGCCGCGTATCGGTGCAAGTGAATGGCAGCTTGACAGCAGCTCACGGCGCAACCGCGCACTGCTCGGCACCCTGCGTCGCGGGTGGGCCGGGCTTCGATGCGCGGATCATTCGCTCAAGAGCTGCGCGCGCGACGTCGAAGGGGGGGCGTTCGCGCGACTCGAAGAGGAGAGACGATGAACGAGGGCGAGGGTGGAGGCAAATGCGACGATAGCCTCCTGATCGACGCGGAACTGCGTGCGACCCTCGGCCTCGAACCCGACGAGCGCGTTTCGCTGCGCGCGCGAAGTGCGCGAACGATCCTTCTCGAACGGCGCCAAGTCGGCGAATTCGAGCTGCCCGCCGATCGCGCCGTCACGCTCTGCGCCGACCTCGCAGCGTTCTCACTGCCCGAGGTGTTCGGCTGGATCCAGAGTGCCGGCAAGTCGGGATTCCTGCTCGTTGCGCATGAGGATCATGCGAAGTCGGTGTGGTTGCATAGAGGCGAACTGGTGTTCGCGGCTTCGAACCAGCGCATCGACAGACTCGGCCACTCGCTGGTGCGCGCGGGCGTGATCACACTCGAGCAGCTGCGAGACGCGGAGTGCGGCTCCCGTCGTGGCGAGCGCTTTGGAAAGACACTCGTAGAGCGGGGATTGATCTCGCCGCGCGAACTGTGGACCGGATTGCAGCGACAGGTCGAGGAGATCGTTCGGTCGCTGTTCTCGTATCGGGCGGGCCTTGCCCATTTCTGGGACGGCGAGGTGCAACCGGACAATGTCGTGCGTCTCAACTTGTCGACACAGAGACTGGTAGACGAAGGGGTGCGCTGGCGCGAAGAACTGCGCCGCTTCGTCGCGGCGCTTTCGGATCCGCGCGTTCGCATCGAGTCCGTGGCGTCGCGACGTGACGGCACATCTGGGATCGAGCGATTGCTCGTGGACGCGTTGGCCGTGGAGTCCTCGTTCATTCCGGTTTGCCGGCGCGTTGGCCTCGACGAACCGACGGCTGCTCGCATGCTCCAGCTTCTGCACCGCGCCGGCGCACTGCGCATCCGGCGCTCACAGGACGACCCCGATCCGACGCAGCGCGTGCGACGCGACGAGCCTGCAGCGCGGCTTCGGCTGCACGTCGAGCAATCGGTGCAGTTGCTGGCGGCGTTGGTAGCGCCGATCGTCGCTGCCGAAGGGGAGGCGGGCCCGCGCGAGCGCTTCGGCAAGGCAATCGAGGAAGCTGCAACGCGCTATCCGGTCCTGTTCGCGGGCGTCTCGCCCGGTGCGGAAGCTACGCTGGACGCAGAGATTTTGATCGAGCGTGCGTTGCAGATGCCGACGGAACGAGCGGAAGACATTCGCCGCGCGCTCGGCGCGCTGGTCGACTACCTCGAATTCGAGCTGAAGAACCATCCTGGCGTTGCGAACGCCGATGCGATTCTGCGCGCCGTCGCTCCGCAGCGCGCTACACTACGCAGCTGAAGTCGGATCGCGCATGGACGCGGTCGGCATGTTCCCCAGACGAGGCCTGCGCTCCTGAACGAGGCCAGATCGGGGCCGGGGGAGTACGTGGCCGTGCAACCTCGCCCGCGAGACCGATCGCGTCGCGACCGGGAGCGGCCCGACCACGAGGTGTTGGTCGGCTTCCATCCGGTGCGTGAGGCGCTGCGCGCGCGTCGCCGCAGATTGCGACGACTGTTGCTGCGCGGTGGTGAGCGAAGCCCGCGCCCCGAGGTGCTGGAACTGCTCGCATTCGCCCGGGCTGCTGGTGTTCGCGTCGAGGAGCTCCTAGCCGAACGATTCGACCGCGAGGCGCCGCCTGGCATTGCCCATCAGGGGGTCCTTCTCGAGGTCGGTCCCGTTCCGATTCTAGAGATCGAGGATTTGGTGCCGCCGAGTGGCGACTGTTGGCTCGTGGCGCTCGATGGGATCGAGGACCCCCAAAACCTTGGGGCGATCCTCCGGGTTGCGGAAGGCGCTGGTGCCAAAGGTGCACTGCTGCCGGAGCGCCGCGTGGCTCCACTGAGCCCTGCGGTCGCGCGCGCAAGCGCGGGAGCGCTCGAGCATCTACCCGTCGCGCAGGTCACGAACCTCGCTCGCTCGCTCGAATGGCTCAAAGAGCGGGACTTTTGGATTCATGCCGCCGATCCCGTGGAGGGTCGCGATCTGTACGACGTTCCGGATCGTCTGTTGACCGGGCGCCTCGTGCTGGTGCTGGGTGCGGAGGGTCGCGGCATCCGGCCGGGCGTGCGTTCAACGGTCGATGTCTTCTTGCGGATCCCGATGGCGGGGGTCGTAGAGTCGCTGAACGTCGCGTCAGCTGCTGCGGTCGTCCTTTTCGAATGGGCGCGACGGGCCGGATTGCGGGGCCGAGGTGCCGACGCTGGGCGAGCTTGAGGCTTCGTGTTGCCGGGCAACTCGCCTCCGCTATAGTGCGCCGGTCGCCAAGCTGGGCTGGCGTAGCTCAACTGGTAGAGCAGCGGATTTGTAATCCGCAGGTTAAGGGTTCGAGTCCCCTCGCCAGCTCCAAAGCGAGGGTCTCGATGGCGGCCCTAAACCAGCTTCACAACGAAAGCCGGGTCAACGAGAGCCCGGCCAGGTGCGAGCGGAACCGAGGCGTCGTGGGCAACGGCGCCGATTGAAGCCTCTACCGAATCGCGTGTTGATCCCAGTTTGGCAACATCGGCTCGGCAGTGTCGACTCGAAAACGAAAGTTTTGCGGCGATACCGACAAAGATCCGCTTGAGCGATTCCGCGCGGCCCGACGGCTGGCGGGAACAGGGCGGAAGGGAACGGATCGCCGCGCGCTCATTTTCAATCGCTGAGGTCGGCAGCGACATCGGCCAGCCGGAGAGGTACCGAAGCGGCCAAACGGGGCAGACTGTAAATCTGCTGGCTCACGCCTTCGGAGGTTCGAATCCTCCCCTCTCCACCACTGAGACCGAGCAATAGGTCCCCCGGCCCGCTTCACAGGCAAATTCGAAGTCGAAGGAGTTTCGTGGGCGGGAATAGCTCAGCTGGCTAGAGCACGAGCCTTCCAAGCTCGGGGTCGCGGGTTCGAATCCCGTTTCCCGCTCCAAGAAGTTCGCGTTCCCAGAATTGCGCTTCCTGAGTTTCAACTCCGAAAGGTCATGACTCCGGGAGCTTGTCGCGAAAAAACCGAACGAGGGAGTCCGGTTCAGGCTGACCACCGACGCAGGCCCACGTAGCTCAGTCGGTAGAGCACGTCCTTGGTAAGGACGAGGTCACCGGTTCGATCCCGGTCGTGGGCTCCAGCCGGAACGCTTTCCAGAAGTTGGAAAGCGTAGGAAGCCAGAGGCGAATGTAGTTACGAGTCGGCGCGTGGACGCGCCGCGGTTGGAGGTCGTAGGACGGCATGGGCAAGGCGAAGTTCGAGCGGACGAAGCCGCACGTGAACGTGGGGACGATTGGCCACGTGGATCACGGCAAGACGACGCTGACGGCGGCGATCACGCAGCGTCAGGCGAAGAAGGGTTTGGCGGACTTCGTGCCGTTCGATCAGATCGACAAGGCTCCCGAGGAGCGGGAGCGGGGGATCACGATTTCGACGGCGCATGTGGAGTACCAGACGGCGAACCGTCACTACGCGCACGTGGACTGCCCGGGCCATGCGGATTACGTGAAGAACATGATCACGGGTGCGGCGCAGATGGACGGGGCGATTTTGGTGGTGAGTGCGGCGGACGGTCCGATGCCGCAGACGCGCGAGCACGTGTTGTTGGCGCGTCAGGTGAACGTTCCGCACCTGGTGGTGTTTTTGAACAAGTGCGACATGGTGGACGATCCGGAGCTACTCGAGTTGGTGGAGCTCGAGGTGCGGGAGCTGCTGGCGAAGTACGACTTTCCGGGCGATGACACGCCCATCATTCGGGGGAGCGCGACGAAGGCGCTGGCGGATCCGAAGGACGACGCGGCGAACGCGTGCATCGACCAGCTGATGGACGCGCTGGACGCCTCGATCCCGGAGCCGGTGCGGGTGCTGGACAAGCCGTTCCTGATGCCGGTGGAGGACGTGTTTTCGATCACGGGCCGCGGGACGGTGGTGACGGGTCGCGTGGAACAGGGCGTGGTCAAGGTGGGCGAAGAGGTGGAGATCGTCGGCGTCAAGGACACGCGGAAGGTGGTGGTGACGGGGATCGAGATGTTCCGGAAGCTGCTGGATCAGGGGCAGGCGGGGGACAATCTTGGAGCGTTGCTGCGCGGGATCGACAAGGAAGACGTGGAGCGCGGTCAGGTGTTGGCGAAGCCGGGCTCGATCACGCCGCACACGAAGTTCAAGGCGCAGGTGTACATCCTGAACAAGGACGAGGGTGGACGTCACACGCCGTTCTTCAAGGGCTACCGGCCGCAGTTCTACTTCCGGACGACGGATGTGACGGGGAACGTGGAGCTGCCGGAAGGGAC
>JANLTC010000290.1:0-4921 GCA_031362725.1 Deltaproteobacteria bacterium
GGACAGCAAGTACCCGTACACGCAGGATGGGAATCGCCAGTTTCTCGAAGGCCGGCCGTTCATCGACCCGTTCGTGCTGATCGCGGCGCTCGGCGCGGTAACGGAACGACTGCATTTCACCACCTTCGTCGTGAAACTGCCGATCCGGCAGCCGGTGCTGGTCGCGAAGCAGGCCGCCTCGGTCGCGGTGATGACGAACGATCGCTTCGGCTTCGGCGTCGGCCTCTCGCCGTGGCCCGAGGATTTCGCGGTCACCGGCACCGAGTGGACGACGCGCGGCGCGCGCATGGACGAGATGATCGAGATCATCCGCGGCGTGACGACCGGGGAGTTCTTCTCGTACCAAGGCAAGCACTACCAGATCCCGGCGATCCAACTCTGCCCGGCGCCGAAGCGGAAGATTCCGATCCTGATCGGCGGCCACGCCGACGCCGCGCTGAAGCGAGCCGCACGGCTCGGTGACGGCTGGATGCACGCCGGCGGCGACGCGGCGACGCTCGATCGCTACCTCGCTCGGCTCACCGAACTGCGTCGCGACTTCGGCCGCGAGCGCGAGCCGTTCGAGGTCCACGTGATCGCGATGGAGGCGTACACGCTCGACGGCGTGAGGCGACTCGAAGACCGGGGCATCACCGATTGCATCGTCGGCTTCCGGAATGCCTACGAGAAGGACACGATGCCGCTGCAGCAGAAGATCGACGCGCTGCGCGGCTACGCGGACCGGATCATCGCGAAGCTCTAGAGCGACACCGGAGTGCGTCGATTGCGATCACCGCGCCGGAGCCTGCAGCGGCCGCGCCAGGCTCCGGAACGGGATGCAGATAGTCGAAGCCCGACGTCGCGGAGACCGTCGCGCCGGGCATCAGGTTTCCGCTGAAGTCCGTCACGTAGATCGGCAGCAGCTGGCCCTGCACCTGAAGAGTGACCATCGCTCCCACCAAAGCCGCCGTCCGCTGCCGCGTAGGAGAAACCTGCGGTGACGCGGGGTATGAACTGGATCGTGATGGGATCGCCGAAGCTGAAGTTGAATACCAATTCCGCGGTGGTGTCGATCGTCGCGGGCGCGGTCGTGTCGTAGATGAAATCCGGGTCGTTGCAGTTGCTCAGCGTGCTTGTACCGTAGGCGTAGGCGGCGCAGGTGATCATGATTCGCGCGTACGCCGGATCGAAGATGTTTTGCGAAACGTGGCCCCGGGTGCTCGACCAGATGACGGATGTGGAGCCGCTCAGCTCGATCGGAATGTGTGCGCGAGCGCCACCCTGGGTGCCGCCGAACGTGGGGCAATCGGTGACCTCGCCGACGGAGAATGCATCCGCGCCGGACGGGGAGCTTGTCGTATGGCCGCCGAGGTGCGAGATCGATGCGAAGTACTGGGTCCCGATCGTCAGGCCGGAGTCCGCTTCGAAGTTGTAGCCGCCGCCTGGATCCGCATAGCCCTTCAAGATGCTCGATGTGGCGGGATCACCGATCTGCGTGCCCGAATCGAGCGATGATCCCGCGTACGCTTCTGAGTAGCTGGTGACACGCGGTGGATAGGGGCAGCTGGTTCCGGGCGCCGCGGCGGCCGTCGCTGCGAACGCGACGAACGACAGCGCGAGCAGGACCCACGAGCGGGTCATGCCGTCCACGCTACCCGAGCCTGGGCGCGATCGTTAGTTAGTAGCGGTACTGGTCCGGCTTGTAAGGGCCATCGACCGGCAAGCCGAGATATTCGGCCTGTTTCGGTGTGAGCGTGGTGAGCTTCACACCGAGCTGATCGAGGTGTAGTCGCGCGACTTCCTCGTCGAGGTGTTTCGGCAGGATCGTGACGCTCTTCTCCATGCTCTCGGCCTTCTCGTGCAGCTCGAGCTGCGCGAGCACCTGGTTGGTGAAGGACGCCGACATCACGAAGCTCGGGTGTCCCGTCGCGCAACCGAGGTTCAGCAGCCGGCCCTCCGCGAGCACCATCACGCTGTGACCGTCCGGGAAGATCCACTCGTCGTACTGCGGCTTGATGTTGACGCGCCGGATGCCGGGAACGGCCTTCAAGCCGGCCATGTCGATCTCGTTGTCGAAGTGCCCGATGTTGCCGACGAGCGCCTTGTTCTTCATCCGCGCCATGTCTTCAGCCGCGATCACGTGGCAGTTGCCGGTGGTGGTGACGAAGATGTCGGCGATCTCGAGGACGTCGTCGAGCGTCGAGACCTGGTAGCCTTCCATCGCTGCCTGCAGCGCGCAGATCGGATCGATCTCGGTCACGATCACGCGCGCGCCCTGGCCGCGCAGCGCCTGCGCGCAGCCCTTGCCCACCTGCCCGTAGCCGCAGATGACGGCGACCTTGCCGCCGAGCATCACGTCGGACGCGCGCATCAGGCCGTCGGGCAGCGAGTGCCGGCAACCGTAGACGTTGTCGAACTTGCTCTTGGTGACCGAGTCGTTGACGTTGATCGCGGGGAACAGCAGCGAGCCGTCCTTCGCCATCTGGTACAGGCGATTCACGCCGGTCGTCGTTTCCTCGGAGACGCCGCGAATGCCCCTCGCGATCGCGCTCCAGCGGCCCGGCGCCGCGGCGATCTCGGTGCGCGCGCATTCGAGGATCAC
Source organism: Deltaproteobacteria bacterium (assembly GCA_031362725.1). GTDB lineage: Bacteria > Myxococcota_A > UBA9160 > UBA9160 > PR03 > PR03. The sequence goes on from JANLTC010000290.1 coordinate 2,582, forward strand.
GCCCCACTCCTCGGGATCGTTCTTCTCATCGAAGTCGGGAACCTTGCCTGCGCTTTCCCATTCGAGCGCCTTGTGCACGAAGAGCGTGGCGTCGCCGCCGTCGTCGACGATCAGTGTCGGGCCCTTGCCGTCGGGCCACACCAGCGCTTCCTTCGTGCACCACCAATACTCTTCGAGCGTCTCGCCCTTCCAGGCGAAGACCGGCGTTCCCGAGGGCTTGGCGACGGACCCGTTGGGTCCGACCACGACCGCAGCGGCAGCGTGGTCCTGCGTCGAGAAGATGTTGCATGACACCCAGCGGACGTCGGCGCCGAGATCGACCAGCGTCTCGATCAGCACGGCGGTCTGGATCGTCATGTGCAGACTGCCCATCACGCGCGCCCCCGCGAGCGGCCGGCGACCCTCGTAGCGCTTGCGCAGCGACATCAGGCCCGGCATCTCGTGCTCGGCGAGGCGGATCTCCTTGCGGCCCCAGCCCGCGAGTTCGAGATCCAGGACCTTGAAGGGGGGACGGACGGGCTGGCTCATCTGGTCTCCTCTGGACGTGCGGGAATCCGCCGTCGGAGTCATATATTCGTTTATCCGGATTCATTGGATAGGGGACGAACCCCCGACCTGTCAAGAACCCGAGGCGGCGGCAGCGGGGAATCCCTCGACGCCCGCGTCGAGCTGCACGCCGAGGCTGTTGAGCGCCATCGATACCAGCGTGTACTGCCCGACCGCGAAGATGAAGTCGATCACCTGTTCGGTGCTCCACTGGGCGTTGAGCGCGTTCCAGCTCGCGTCGCTGAGGAACGAGTCGTCGTGCAGGTCGTCGACGGCGCGCAGGATCGCGACATCGAAGGCGCTCCAGCCCGGGGCATCGGGTCCCTGCGTGATGCGCTCGATCTCGTCGTCGCGCAGGCCGGTCACCCGACCGATCGCCGCGTGCTGCCCCCATTCGTATTCGGAGCCGCAGCGCCAGCCGATTCGCAGGATCGCGAGTTCGCGCTCGCGCGGCGGTAGCGTCGACTTTGCGAGAACGTGGGCGCCGAACACCAACCAGCGACGCAGCAGTTTCGGGTGATGCGCGAGCGTGCGGAAGATGTTGAGGATCGGACCGCGGCTGACGCTACCGCTGGTGGCGCTGAGGAGCGCGCGCGTCTCGTCATCCATCTCGGCGTCCGTGAGCGGCGCGACCCGCGGTACTTGCAGTCGGGGCATCGGAGTCTCCTCGGGTTCGGTTGGCGCCAGAATAGGCGAGGCCGTGGATCCCGGTTGGGAAACACGGCCTCGCGGTGCAGGGATCGTCGAATTCGCTGCGCGAATGGCCTACTCGAAGAGGTAGCCGCTTTCGCTGTGCTCCGAGAGATCGACGCCGTTGTACTCGGCTTCATCCTCGAGGCGAAGGCTGCCGAACACCGCGCGCAGCGCGAGCAGGATCACGATCGTCGCCGCCGGCGCAAAGGCCGCCGTGAACAGGATGCTCTTCAGCTGGATCAGGATCTGCGCGCCGCGCGTCACGCCCTCAGGCAGTGCGAAGTCGGCGATGAAGAGGCCCGTCGCGAGGGCGCCCCAGGTGCCGCCGATTCCGTGTACACCGAACACGTCGAGCGAGTCGTCGTAGCCGAACATCGGCTTCAGGAACGTGACGGCGCCGTAGCAGAGCACCGACACGCCGACGCCGATCGCGATCGAACCCATCGGCGAGACGAATGCGCAGGCCGGCGTGATGGCGACGAGGCCGGCTACGCAGGCCGTCGCAGCGCCGAGCACGGTCGGCTTCCCGCGGTGCAGCCACTCGATCACCATCCAGGTGACGAGCGCGGTCGAGGCGGCGGTGCTGGTGTTGAGGAAGGCGAGGCCCGCGATGCCGTCGGCCGCCAACTCGGAGCCGGCGTTGAAACCGAACCAGCCCACCCAGAGCAGCGCAGCGCCCGTCACCGCGAAGGGCAGGTTGTGCGGCTGCATCGAGTCCTTGCCGTAACCGCGGCGCTTGCCGAGGAACAGCGCCGCGACGAGCGCCGAGTAGCCGCTCGACATGTGCACGACGAGGCCTCCCGCGAAGTCCTTGGCGCCGAGCGTGAAGAGCCAGCCGCCGCCCCAGACCATGTGCGCGAGCGGGCAGTACACCACCAGCAACCAGATCGTGATGAAGGCGAGGTAGGGACCGAAGCGCATGCGCTCCGCGAAGGCGCCGATCATCAGCGCGGGCGTGATGATCGCGAACATCGCCTGGAACATCACGAACACGTACTCGGGGATCGTGTAGCCGGTCCACAGCGTGGTGGGTGTGATCCCGGCGAGGCCGAACTTGGAGAGGTCGCCGATGAAGGCGTTGCCGGGACCAAAGCTCAGCGT
>JANLTC010000037.1:0-3012 GCA_031362725.1 Deltaproteobacteria bacterium
GTGTTCGCGGTGCTCGCCGCGCGCTGCGTCCTCGGCGTCCCGATGACGAACCCGGGCGCGACGGGTGCCCGTGCTGGGCGCGTGCTGGGCAAGATCAGCCGCGGCCTCTGCGTGTGAGTCTGGGGTCGCCGCGAGCGTATCCACCTGACGACGATGGGGTAGAGCGAGCTCTTGGCGCCGCCAAGAACCTCCGGAAGCGCTCTCGCCTTGACCCGCGAAAGCTCGCCGGTATCATCCCCCAACCGATTGTCGGGCAACGGCTTGTCCACCGCGCGTGGAGAGCCCGCGGCGCCCTTCGGACCCGTCCCAATCGAGTCGTCCCCCCCCCTGTCGAATCGTCGAACGCGTCTTCGCGACGCGAGAGGTTTTGTCATGACCCGACTGCGCCCGACGCTGGGCCTCGTCGTCCTGTTGCTGGCTTTCCAAACGCCTGCCCTCGCTCGCACGGTCGACGAATTGAAGGACTCGTTCGACCAGGGCGTCGAACTCCTGCGGCGTGGCCGCAACGACGAGGCGCTGAAGGAGCTCCAAAAGGTGCTCGCCATGTCGCCGAGCCAAGAGGCGGCTTACGCCTTGTGGCGCGAAACGCCCGGCGACGTCTGGACCGATCTCTTGGTCGAGGGCGGCGACTTCCAGCTCGTCGCCAAGCGGCTGATCGAGCTGGCCCGTGTCGAGCGCAAGGCGCGCCGCAACGACGCCGCCGAGATCCAACCGCTCGTCAAGACCGTCACGACCTCGGGCGACGCAGTCGCGAGTCGAACCGCGCTGCGGAAGCTCTCGGCGGAGCACGGTGAGTACGCGGCGCCGTACCTCATGGCGTTCCTGTCCTCGGAAGCGGGCGGAGCCGACGACGATCGGACCGTTCTCGCGATGCACGCGCTCTCGCAAATGGGGGGCGACGTCGTGCCGCCGCTCGTCGAGTCGCTGCGCAGCCCGGACGCGGTGCTCCGTCGCAACGTGTCCCTCGTCTTGGGGAACATCGGCGACCGTCGCGGCGCGGGCTATCTGCTGTGGCTTGCGGAACACGACGCGGACGCCTCGGTTCAGACCGCCGCGCGCACGGCGGCCGCGAAGATGAAGGCGAGCGGATCGGCCGCGTCGAACTTCCTCGCGGTCGGCGACGCCTACCACCACCGCCGCGACGATGTCATGGCGGAGAACGACTACAGCGACGCGGTGTGGGACTTCACCGGCGCGCAGGTCGCGAGCCGTCCGATCCCGCGCTTCCTCTACAACGACGAGATGGCGAAGCGCGCGTACTACATGGCGCTCGTCGCGGATCCGGCGTCGACCGACGCGCTCGCAGGTCTCGCGCGCGCCTACGTCGACGTGCACGTGAAAGTCGGCGAGATGGCGGAAGCCGGCCAAGACGTCACCGAATGGAAGGACGATGTCGACGAAGCGCGCATGGCGCTGTCGGCGTGCGGAGTCGACGCGCTCGATCGGGCTCTGACCTGGTCGGCCGAAGGCAGCGACGCATCCACTGCGGTTGGTCTGTGCCGATTGCTCGGTCCGCTCAGCGCCACGCCCACGCCCGGTCTTCAGAGAGCGTTGCAGAGCAACGACGGCGCGATCCGCGCCGAAGCCGCGCTCGCGCTCGGTTGGATCGCGTACCACAACGCGCAATCCGCCTCGCCCGACGTCGTGACCGCGCTCGCGGAAGCCGCCGGTCGCGAGGTGATGCGCATCGCCGTGATCATCGACGGCGACGCCACGCGCGCGCGCGGCCTCGCGTCCGCGCTCGAGAACCAAGGCATGCTCGTGAACATTTCGGCGAACGGGGCTCGCGGGCTCTCGATGATCCGGCGGATGCCGGGCCTCGACGTGCTCGTGCTCGCGGACTCACTGCCCGACATCACGACCGCGCAACTCGTCGAGGAAGTTCGCGCCGATCAGCGCACGCAAGCCGTGCCGGTCCTCGTGCTCACGAAGGATGCCGAAGCGGTGGCCGGCCTCTACGGCGAGAAGATCAAGGGCACGCTCGCTGGTCCGGACGATGCACCGGTCGTGCTCGCCGCGATCGAAGGCGGCGCCGGTGGAGATCGCGCGCGCGCCGAGGCGCTCGCCAAGTCGTCCGCCGAGGTGCTCGCGCGTCTGGCCGAGTCGGCGCGCAGCGACCTTTCGCCCGCGATCCCGAAGCTCGTCAATGCGCTGGCCGCGCGACCCGACCCGGTGGTCGTCTCGGCGCTGGAAGTGTTGCGGAACGCGGGGCAAGCGGGGCACGCAGCCGCGGTGCTCGCGGTGCTGACGGACTCCAAGCGCTCCGACGAAACCCGTCAGGCGGCTGGATCCGCGCTCGCGGGGATCTTGGGGCGCAATCCCGAAGCTCTCTCGAGCGAAGGTCTGACGCAGCTGCAGAACGTGGTTGCGCAAGACACGTCCGTCGCCGCGCGCGACGCGGCAGCTCGCGCCCTGGGACTCGTGCACATCGATCCCGCCGCGCGGCTCGAGCTCATCCGCAAGGTGCGCCGTGGCGCGAGCGAGTGAACTCGCGCTACACTTCCTAGCGGTCCTCAGAGACCGCACCTGTCCGTACACGGACTCTCGCGAGGGAGTCCGCGATCTCGTCTGGCCGGAGTAGCACAACGGTAGTGCGCCGCTTTCGTAAAGCGGAGGTTGCGGGTTCAAATCCCGCCTCTGGCTCCAGTCGATCGCGAGATCGCATCAACACGCCTCGCGATCGCGTGAACACGCCGCGCTGAACCTTCGAGATCGCCGCCGTGCCTGGCGTCCTCGGCACTACGCGCGGGCGAGCTCAGCGGCGCGCACTCGCGCGATCCGTGCCGTGCGCCGCGCACTTCGGCGCAGCGCGCCGGATTCTTGCAGCGCACTCGTCGATCGAGCGCGATCCAAAAGAATCGAGCGGCGATCGAAGCGTGTTCGATCGCCGCTCGAGTTGAAGCGAGACTTGGTTGATCTACTCGCGGTCCCAGCCACCGCCGCCGCGACCACCGCGACCGCCGCCGCCACCTCCGCCGCCGTAGCCGCCGCCGCCGCCGCCGCGACCGCCAC
>JANLTC010000336.1:0-26791 GCA_031362725.1 Deltaproteobacteria bacterium
GGGTCGCCGCTGCGAGCCGTGTCGGCGTCAGCGCGCTGTTGCCGACGGCAGCGCCTGCGACGATTGCGATGCCTGGTACCGAGGTCGCACACCATTGGGTCTATGACACGCCGGCCGCCGAACTCGCCGCGAAGAATACGCAGCGTCTGCGCGGATTCGGCGCTAACGAAGAACAGATCCGTGCATTGCAGGCGGCGCCTGGTTTCACGCTCTCCTTGCAGACGGCGCTCGTCGAGGCGCTCGGACGCCTCGCCGCGGTGCAGGGCCGCGCCGACGTGGTCGTACTCGCTGGGAGTGCCGCCACACCCGATCAAGCGCTCTATCTGGTGAGCGCAGTCAGCATCCTCGCCGATCGCAACGAGCAGGCGCCGATCGACGTGCTGCTTGCACGCGGCACGCTGGTGGCGCGTCAGACGAGCGGTCAGCTGGTGGCGCCGATCCCCGGCGATTACGTGTCGTGGAACGAACGCATGGCGCGCTTCGCGCAGCGCGAAGATCTCGTCGCCCCCGAGCGCGGCGTCTGGATTTCCGGTCGCAGCACCGCGCGCGCGCGCGAGCGCTTCGAAGCGCTCGGCTGGGCGGTACACGAGGGCGTGAAGCCATGAGACGTCGCGCCCTTTAGAACGGCGATCGCCACGGGTGAGGCCGGCTCCGGTCGGGTTCGCAGCACGCGACGCGCCGCCGGCGTTCTGCTGCTGATGTCGCGATCGTCATGTCGTCTTCCTTGGGCGTCGCGCTCGCAGCCGGACTCCGTCATCGGACGGATTTCGCTCGGTGGAATCGATTGCGATCCTGCGTGCATGGCCCACTCCGTGACCAGCAGAATCCTGATGCCGCGGATCGCGAACCCGCCGCATCCCGCCATCGTGCATTTCCCGATCGCGCTCGCGGATCTCGCGCCGGCCTTTGCGATCGCCGCGCCAGTGGCGGGCGTCGCGCGAGAGTGAGACCCCAATCAGGAGCCTTGACTCGATGTACAGCGCCAAGCAACGCGGGATAGCGCTCGTCTCCGGCGTAATCTGCCACGTCGCGTTCGCAATGGGGATCACCGCGATGATGCTCGGGCTCTACACGGGACTTGCGGTCGGGCGCGGAATGCTGCGTGGCTTCGCTGCCGGGCTGGTCGACGCGCTGCTGGTCCTCCACTTCGTCGTGCTCCACTCGTTCTTGTTGTCGATGCGCGGCCGCGCATTGCTCGTCCGGCTCGTGCCGTTCAGAATTGGACGCGAGCTCAGCACCACTTCGTTCGCAGCGATCGCTGCGCTGCAGTTGCTGCTCACCTTCGTCGCCTGGTCGCCGATCGGGCCCGTCTGGTGGGAGCCGCACGGCGCATTGCGAATCGTGATGAGCATCGCCTACGCAGTTTCGTGGGGGATGCTGCTCTTGGCGATGGCGGACGCGGGTCTTGCGCTGCAGACCGGCTTCCTCGGCTGGGGCGCCGTCGTCTGCGGTCGCGCGCCGCGCTTCGACGACTTCCCGGCCCGCGGCTTGTTCCGCTACGTGCGCCAGCCGATCTACGTCGCCTTCGCGCTCACGCTCTGGACCGGACCGGTGTGGACTCCGGACCACCTGCTACTGGCGGTGGCGTGGACGCTCTACTGCATTGCTGGACCGGCGCTGAAGGAGCGCCGCTATCGCGCCGCGTACGGCGATCGCTTCGAGCGCTACCAGCAGCTCGTTCCCTACTGGTTCCCCGCGCTGCGCAGGCTCGACCCGCGGCTGCTCGACTAGAGCCGACGCCCAGGCCGGAGGTCCCGGCGACTCGCGGCGCGTCGACCGCCGCTCCTCACCCGCGGGGTGTACGGGCGCCTGTGGCTCGGGCGGTACCAGTCGCATGGGAATCCGCGGGACCGCGGGCCGGCCGGCTCGCGGTCCCCCGTTCCTGCTGTGGAGTTGTCCCGTTCGGATGCGCAGCCGTGATGGGTAGCCGGGCGATAATCCTCGCCACCGTAGGAGGATTTGGGGACACTCAAGGAGAGCAGCCTGGGTGACCCTCGGTCGGGGTGGTCGTCGGCGCCGTTTCGATGACTCAGTTTGTCCGTTCCTCGGCCTGGGAGTTCGTGCATGCGCGGTCGCTTGGGAAGTCTTGCATTCATGGCGCTCGTGGCGTCCGTGGCCGTCGCCACGCTGGCGCTGCCGGCGATCGCGGATACGCAGACGTCGATCTCCTTCACCTATCCGGTCTTACCTGCGCCCGGTGCTCCAGACAATGACGGGATCCTCAACGCGGCGAGCCACACCTTCCAAGAGGGTGGCATGCACGTGGAGTCGTTCTGGATCAAGAACAATGCTCCGGTCTTCGCGCAAGGCCATTTCCACATCAACTTTCCGAATCCGTATGAGGCGACCCACGGGAATCGCTTCCCGGCTGGCCAGGGTCCGGATCGGCTCGGCATCTATCTGCGGCGCGAAGATGGCGGACCGTTCGATCTCACCAGCCTCGACTACCGCCTGGTCGTGCCGGCGGCTGCCAACATCCGGATCGGAACGAGCTACGACCCCTCGCTGCCCGTCACCCAGCTGACGGCCTTCCCGGTCGTCACGAATGCGGCATTCCAGACGCTCACGCCGGCCGGTTTCACCGATGTCACCGAACTGTTCATCGTTTGGGAGCTGTCCGAGGCCATCACCGACCTCGGCAACTTCGACAACATCGTCGTCACGATCCCGTCCGGAACCTGCTCGCCGTCGCAACCGGGCGGTGTCGTCGTATCGCACGCGGGGCTCGCCGATCCCACGACCGAAGGCTGGACGGTCGATGGCCCCGGAACGGGCGTCACCACCGGACCGATCTCGGGTGACCTCGGATACGACTCGCATTTCGTCGACGACGACTCGACCGCGACCGGCGGATGGCGTTCCTACGTTCGCACCCTTTCGCCCGACGTGATGTGTTGGGCGCGGACGTCGGGCGCGACGCTCCGATCGCGCGTGCGCGTCGCAAACACCGGGGACTTCACCGACGGGTCCGTGGCGATGTCCTTCTTCGACTCGCTGCAGCTCTATGAGCTGCGCCTCGGATCCACCGGGGCGAACGACCCGATCGCCCAGATTTCGGGCGCAACCGTCACGCTCACCGGCCTCGGCGGTGGCTACCACCTCTACGAGATGATCTACGACCCGGCGACGAAGACCGTCGATCTCAAGGTCGACGGCATCGAGCGACTCTCGAACCGCCCGGGTCTCGGACTCAACGTGCGACCGCCCAACGTCACGTTCGGAAGCCCGAACACGGGCGCGAGCGGTGTCGGCGAGGGGCGCTATGCGCTCGTCGAGTTCGAGCTCCCGCCCGCATGTTCGAACGGGGTCGACGACGACGCCGACAGCCTCATCGACTTCCCGGCCGATCCCGGTTGCACGGCTGCCACCGACACCGCGGAGACGGGCGCCTGCGGCAACACGACCGACGACGATGGCGACGGCCTCGTCGATTTCCCGAGCGACCCCGGCTGCGCGAGTCTCGACGACGCCTCCGAGAAGTCGAACGGCCTGGTCTGCGACGACGGCGTCGACAACGACGGCGATCTCGCGATCGACTTCCCTGCCGACAGTGGCTGCTTCTCCCCGATCGACCCCAGCGAGACGACCGCCTGCGCCAACGGCGTCGATGATGACGGCGACGGGCTCACCGACCATCCCGCCGACCCGGGTTGCACCGGTCCTGGCGACGACTCCGAGCAATCGTCGGCGCTGGTCTGCGATGACGGCGTCGACAACGACGGCGACCTCGCCATCGACTTCCCTGCCGATTCCGGATGTACCTCGTCGACCGATCCGACCGAGACGACCGCCTGCGCGAACGGCACGGACGACGACGGCGATGGCCTCATCGATCTCGCCGATCCGGGCTGCGCCAACGCGATCGACGATTCCGAGAAGTCGCCCGGACTGGTCTGCGACGACGGCCTCGACAACGATGGCGACCTCGCCATCGACTTCCCGGCGGACGCCGGCTGCGCGTCGCCCACGGACGCCAGCGAGACGGCCGCCTGCGGCAACGCACTCGACGATGACGGCGACGGCCTCGCCGATCTCGCCGATCCGGGCTGCGCCGACGCGAACGATGATTCCGAGAAGTCGCCCGCGCTGGTCTGCGACGATGGCGTCGACAACGACGGCGACACGCTGGTCGACTTCCCGACGGATCCCGGCTGCGCGGGCCCGACGAGCAACAACGAGAGTCCGCAGTGCAACGACGGGATCGACAACGATTCGGACACCTTCATCGATCTCGCGGATCCGCACTGCACGAGCGCATCGGACAACGACGAGTCGACGCCGCTGCCCCCGTGCAGTGACGGCCTCGACAATGACGGCGATGGGCTGACCGACTACCCGGCGGATCCGGGTTGCTTCAGTGCGTCGATCTACGTCGAGAACCCGAAGTGTGACGATGAGATCGACAACGACGGCGACGGCAAGATCGATTGGGACGGCGGAGCCGCAATGGGAACCCCCGATCCCGAATGCACGGTGGCATACGGGGAAGAGGCACCGCCTCCGCCGCATTGCGGACTCGGAACGGAACTCGTGATCGCGTTCCCGATGCTGTCCGCGCTCCGCCGCCGCATGCGCCGCGCCGCCCCGAGCGAATCGCGATGGAGCCGGTGCGGCTAGCTGCGCAGGAGCAGCGTGCTCGGCGACGGCACTCGCATCGACACCCTGGCGCGTCGCTCTATGCTGCGCCCATGCAAGTTCCGTTTGCCGTTCGGCCCGGAGCCTAGATGACGGCGCGTGTTCCGCGTCGTCACGCCGGCATCCCGTTCATCCTGGTCGCGGTGTTCATCGACATGCTCGGCATGGGCCTCGTGTTCCCCGTGCTGCCGGTGCTGGTCGGCGACTTCACCGCGAGCCGCGAGGCGCAGTCCTACTGGTTCGGCGCGCTCGCGGTCAGCTACGGGCTGATGCAGTTCTTCTGCGCACCGCTGCTCGGTGCACTGTCCGATCGCTTCGGCCGCCGGCCGATCCTGATCACGTCGATCGTCGGACTCGGTCTGCACTATCTGCTCCTCGCGATCGCGCCTTCGCTGTGGGTGATGCTGCTGGCGCGCATGATCGGCGGACTCACCGGCGCGAGTTTCTCGGTCGCAAACGCCTATGCCTCCGACGTGACACCGCCGGAACGTCGCGCGGCAGCGTTCGGACAGATCGGCGCCGTGTTCGGTCTCGGTTTCATCTGCGGCCCGATGCTCGGCGGCCTGCTCGGCGACATCGACATCCACCTGCCGTTCCAGGTGGCGGCCGGATTCTCGCTGCTCAATGCGGCGTATGGGTTCTTGGTGGTGCCCGAATCGTTGCCGCGCGATCTTCGTGCGCCGTTCTCGTTCGCGAAGGCGAATCCGTTCGCGGCGCTGGTGGGGCTCGCGCAGCATCGCGAGATCGGCAGCCTGGTCGCTGTCTACGCGCTGTTCCAGCTCGCGCACATGATGCTGGTGCAGACCTGGGTGCTGTTCACGCAGTTCCGCTTCGGCTGGGGGCCGCGCGAGAACGGCATTTCGCTGTTCTGCGTCGGCGTCGTCGCGACGGCCGTGGGTGGATTCCTGCTGCCGCGGTTGCTCGCGTACTTTGGAGTCGATCGGCTCGCGCTCTGGGGGCTCGCGAGCGGCATCGTGTCCTATCTGCTCTACGGGCTCGCGCAGGAAGGCTGGATGATGTTCGTCATCATCTTCGCCGGCTTCCTGACCTTCGCGACGGCGCCCGCGATCAAGGGAATCGTGTCGCGCGTGTCGGATCCGCGGGCGCAGGGTGTGACGATGGGCTCGCTCGACGCGATTGGCAGCCTTGCGGCGGTGGTGGCGCCCGCGATCGGCATGGGTCTGCTCGCGCGGGTGGGAGACCTCCCGCGCAGCGACTGGCGTATCGGCTCGGTGTTCCTTCTGTGCGCCGGCCTGCAGGCGATCGCCTGGTGGCTCGCGCGACGACGCCTCGCGCGCGGCCTAGTCGTCGCCGAGGGTACGGCACTCGCGGACTAGCGCTCCCGCGTAGCGAGCCTACGGCGAGCGGCGAGTTCACCAAGCCGCTCCCGCGTAGCGAGCCTACGGCGAGCGGCGAGTTCACCAGGCCGCTCCCGCGTAGCGAGCCAACGGCGAGCGGCGAGATTCATCAGGCTAGAATGCGTGCTCTCGCAGCCCCGCCTGGACGAGGTGATCGAGCCGCGACGCGAACCGTGATCGATCCTTCTCCGACAGCGCGCGCGGCCCGCCCCCCAGCACGCCGCGCTCGCGAAGCTCCGCGTTGAGCGCGCGACTCCCGAGCGCTCCCCCGATCGACTCCTCGGTGAACGGACGCCCATCGGTGCCGAGAACGCGTGCGCCGCTCTCGAGGCAGCGCGCGGCGAGCGGGATGTCGCCGGTGACGACGACGTCCCCGCCGCGCGCGCGTTCCGCGATCCAGTCGTCGGCTGCATCGAAGCCGCGGTCCACGACGACGAGTTCGATACCGAGTCCGGACGGCACGCGCATCCGCGCATTCGCGACGACGAAAACACGCAGGTCATAGCGCGCGGCGACGCTGTAGACCTCATCCTTCACAGGACACGCGTCAGCGTCGATGAAGATCGCGATCACGGGCTTCCTCCGCAGCGAATCCTAGCGGCGTGGGCGCATTGCGCTTCGCAGGTTAGGCTCGGCACCCGTTCCTCGAGGGGATCCGATGCCGCGCCCGAATCTCGCGCTCGCTCTGCTCAACGTGTTCGGCGGGATCGCCGTGCTGGGGAGCTACGTCTCCGCCTTCACGGGATCGAGCGATTTTCAATCTGGCCTTTGGGGCGGCGTGCCGGACTCGCTGCGTTCGCTCTACACGATCAACATGCTGCTCGCGGCAGGGGGCTACTTCCCGTTCACGTGGCTGTTCGTCGTGCGGACCAGGCCGGACGCGTTCCGCGCCATCACTGGATTCGGCTACGCGCTCCTCTTCGTGTTCTACGCACTGGTGTTGATCGCATCGGCGCTGTGGCTTCCCATGACGGCAAGGATGCTGACGGCGCCGGACCCGCAGCTCTGGGGTTTCATCCGGGTCGTGCTCGCGCTGGTGGGGATCGGCGCGACGGGAATCCTGCTGCTGGCGTTTCGCTTCGCGCTCCGCCGCGGAGGTACGGCGAACTGGGCCGCCGCGATCGGCGCGATTCCATTCTTCACCCAGACCGCGCTGCTCGACGCGCTGATCTGGCCGGCGTACTTCCCGCGCTAGCGGCGGTCTGCGTTACGGCCGCCAGTGGTATTCGACGTCCGGTTCGCTCTCTGGCGGCGCGCTCACGCCGAAGCGTACGGCCGTGAGACCGTGCTTCTCGTAGAACGCGCGCGCCTTCGGGTTCTTCTGGTGCGTGTGAAGCTCGAAGCCGTGCGGGGCGAGTTCGATCGCCTTCGCCAGCAATGCCGCGCCCACGCCGCGTCGCTGCGCGTCGGGGCGCACGTAGAGGCGGTCGACGTAGGTCTTCTCCATCGCGAGGAAGCCGAGCACGTCGCCGCGCTCGATGGCGATCCAGAGTGCGCAGCGCGGGAGGATGTGTTCGCGAAAGAACGCGTCGTCGTCCGCGACGCTGCGACCCTGCTCCTGGGGGATGAAGTCGTAGGTCTCGCGCTTGGTGGCGTTCCAGACGCGTACCACGGCATCGACGTCATCGGCTGTGAGCGCTCGGATCTCCATCGGCGGCATTGTTGCTTCTTTTCATCTCGCGCGCTGAGCAGGCGGCGCGAGGCGTGGCATCCTCTGGCGCGTGCCGTTCACCTTTGCGCATCCCGCCGCCGCGGTCCCGCTGCTGCGCTCGCTCGGGCGCTACGGCGCGCTGTCGGCGCTGGTGATCGGGAGCATGGCGCCGGACTTCTCGTACTTCCTGCCGTTCCCGATCTCCCGCTCGCAGAGCCACAGCATTGCCGGCCTCTTCTGGTTCTGTGTACCGACGGGTCTCGTCGCATACGTTGCGTTTCACAGGCTGCTCGCGCGACCGCTCGTCGACCTGCTGCCGGCGCCAATGCGAATGCGTTTGCTGCCGCTGGTCGAGAACCGCGTGGAGGCGCAGAGACGCGCGGTCGTCGTCTCGCTATTCGTCGGCGCAGCGACGCACATCGCGTGGGATGCCTTCACCCATGCGGGGGCGCCGCTCGTGCGCGTTTCGCGCGCGCTGCGCTTTCATCTGATCACGATTTCGGGGTATCCGCTCTCGGTCTACACCGTGCTCCAGCACTTGAGCACGTCGATCGGCTTCGCGCTGATCGGGTTCTGGGTCTGGCGCTGGTTTCGCAGCGCGGAGCCCCGTGGTGACGTCGCGCGCGGCGCACTCTCGCCGGGCGGGCGTGCTGCCACGATCGTCGCCATCGTCGCACTCGCCATCATACTGTGGGCAGAGTCACAGGGATTCCGCCCGATCCGGGAGCACACGCTGCGCGGGGTCCAATTCTTCCTGCGTCGCGCCGTCCCGATCGGGATCTCCGCGACGACCAACGCGCTGCTGCTCTACGCACTCGCCTGGCAGACCGTGGTATGGTGGAAGCCGACCTCGCGCCTGCCGCGTCCGACTGGAGGAGCGCGATGACCGAAGCTCGCGACCTGCGCAGCATCGCGCTGCGCTCGCTGCTCTTCACCTTCCTGCTGCCCGGCACGATCGGCGGGTATCTACCCTGGTGGATCCTGCGCGCGACCGGCGCGACGCTCGGCGGCGCGCTCGCGTGGCGGTGGCTCGGTCTCGTCCCGCTCTCGGTCGGTCTCGCGATCTACGTCTGGTGCGTCGCGGATTTCGCGCTGGCGGGCCGCGGCACACCGGCGCCGATCGACCCACCGAAAGAACTGGTGGTGCGCGGACTCTATCGTGTCACGCGCAACCCGATGTACGTAGGTGTGCTGTCGGTGATCACCGGAGAGAGTTGGCTCTTCGGCTCGGTGCCCTTGGCGTTCTACACTGTTTCCGTGTTTGCCGGCTTCCACTGCTTCGTGTTGGGCTACGAGGAACCGGCGCTGCGCAGGAGCTTCGGCGAGGCGTACCAGCGCTACTGCGCCGCCGTTCCGCGTTGGCTGCCACACGCGTATCGCCGCGGCGCTTCGCTGGCGCCGATCGTCGCAGCCTTTTTCATGCTCTCGTGCGGCGACGACGCCGCGTCGCCGCCGCCGCCCGCAGCAGCTCCGAGCACGCCGGCAACGGACGCGTCGGCGCAGACGCGGACGGAGCTCGCGTCGCTGCGCGCGCAGGTCGGCAAGTATCCGCGCGACATCCAGCTCTTCGACACCGAGCCGTTGCACAGCCGTCTCGTGGCGTTGCTCACCGATCAGTACGCGATCCTGGTCGAGAACTTCGGCACGCAGGGGCCGCTCTCCGCCGACGGACCGGTGCTCTATGCGATCGGCAACAAGCCGCACGCCGCGGGCGACGAGCAGGCCATCCTGCTGATCGACGTCGATCGCAACGTCATCAACGTGAAGCTGATGAGCGCGGCCGAGATGCGCGATTTCCGTGAGCGCAATGAGGCCGTCGAAGTGCCCGCCGAGGTCCAGACCACGATCGCAAACTGGGAAGACGTCGCGAACGACGACGAATAGTGCGTCGCATGCAACGAGAGGAGGAGTCGATGGGTTTCCGGATCCGGACTCTCGCCGCGGGCTTCGCGGTCGTGCTGGTCGCAGCGTGTGGGGGCGGTGAGCCGCCGGCCGCAACGGCGGTCTACAAGCCGCGGCTCTCCGACGGGCTCGGCAAGATCCATCACCCGATCTCGACGAACGCGGCCGACGCGCAGCGCTTCTTCGATCAGGGCCTCGCGCTCGCATTCGGTTTCAACCACGATGCCGCAATCGACGCCTTCCGCGAAGCGGCGCGGCTGCAGCCCGATTGCGCCATCTGTTGGTGGGGCATCGCGTTCGCGTATGGTCCCAACATCAACGCGCCGATGGGACCGGAAGGCGCCGCTGCCGCTTGGAGTGCGGCGCAGCAGGCGAAGCGCCTCGCCGCGCACGCGAGTCCTGCCGAGCGCGATTACATCGACGCGATCCAGGTCCGCTACGTCGCCGACCCCGAACAGTCGGCGGGTGCGCAGCGCAAGGCGCTCGATCTGGCCTTCGCGAATGCGATGCGCGGCGTCTACCAGAAGCAGCCGGGCGACGCCGACGCGGCGGCGATCTTCGCCGAGTCGCTGCTGGATCTGTCGCCGTGGAACTACTGGCACGACGACCGCTCGCCGCGCGAGTTCACGCGCGAAGCCGAAGCCGCGCTGCGGGCGGCGCTCGCGCTCAATCCGGATCACACCGGCGCGCTGCACTACACGATCCACCTCTACGAACGTTTCGAGCCCGAGAAGGCGGAGCCCGCCGCGGATCGACTCGAAGTGCAGGCGCCCGCCGCCGGGCATCTGGTGCACATGCCCGCGCACATCTACTACCGCGTCGGACGCTACAAGGATTCGGCCGACGTCAACGAAGCGGCAGCCGCCGCCGACGTGGCGTGGTTCTCGTGGTGTCGCGCACCGGCCGCATACGCGGCGCTCTACTACCCGCACAACCTGCACTTCCTGTGGGCATCCGCAATGATCGAAGGCCGCAGCGATGCGTCGATCGTGGCCGCGCGTCGCATCGTCGCGCAGGTGCCGACCGATCAGCTCGCGACGTTCCCGTTCCTCGAGGAATTCCTGGTGACGCCGTACTACACCCACGCCCGCTTTGGCCAATGGGATGCGATGCTCGGCGAAGCAGAGCCGCCCGCGAGCCAACCGTTCACGACCGCGATCTGGCACTACGCGCGCGCTCTTGCATACACGCATCAGGGTAAAAGTGCGGAGGCGACGGCGGAGGCGCAGGCGTTCGCGAAGCGCGCCGCCGACCCGACGCTCGCGGCGCTCGGCTACGACTCCGCGGGCGGGACGGCCGGGCAACGACTAGAGGTCGCGCAGCATCATCTCGCAGGGGAAATGGCGTCGAAGCGGGGCGATCGCGGCGGCGCCATCCGCGAGTTCGAAGCGGCGGTGACCGTGCAGGACGCGATGCCCTACAGCGAACCGCCGCCGTTCTACTTTCCGGTGCGCCAGGCGCTCGGCGCCGCACTGCTCGCAGAGGGACGCGCGAAGCAGGCGGAGGCCGTGTACCTGGAGGATCTGCGCCGCCATCCGAAGAATGGCTGGTCGCTGTTCGGACTCTCGAAGAGTCTCGCGGCGCAAGGCAAGGCGGGGCAGGCGAAGGGCGTCGCGGATGGCTTCCGCCATGCGTGGGCGCGCGCCGACGTGGCGCTCGCGGCTTCGAGTTTCTGAAGCCAGCGGCGCGCGTTGCGCATCGCTGGCCCCACGCGAAGGCTGCGAACTGGACCTGGCTGGCCAGCCTTCGCGAACTAGGCTCGAGCCATGGAAAACATCCGCCGGCTGCTCGAACGCGGGATCGTCGCCTCTCCGTATGGCCGTCTGCTCGGCATCGTCTGCGACGTCATCGAAGCAGACCGCGCAGCCGTCCGACTGCCGTACCGGAGCGACGTCACGACGGTCGGCGATCTCGTGCACGGCGGCGCGATTGCGTCGCTGGTGGACGTCGCCGCAACGGCGGCATGCTGGGCGAGTCCGGCGCTGAAGCCCGGTTCGCGCGGCACGACGATCGGCATCACGATCCACTACCTCGCGCCGGCGCGCGCGCAGGATCTCGTCGCCGACGCGCGCGTGATCCAGCGCGGCTCGTCGATCTGCGTGGTCGAGGTGGACGTGCGCGGCGCCGACGCGGCGATCGTCTCTCGCGCGACCGTCACCTACAAGCTCTCCGCGCCGCACTGAACGTCCTCATGAGCCTCGCCGCTCGCCGTTGGCTCGCTACGCGGGAATGGCCTGATGATCTCGCCGCTCACCGCTGGCTCGCTACGCGGGAGTGGCCTGATGATCTCGCCGCTCGCCGCTGGCTCGCTACGCGGGAGTGCTACGGGCGGGTTGCGAGGGTGAACGCGGCGGGATCGGCGTCGGCGCGCCGCACCAGGGTGTCGAGCACTGCAACGGCGCTTTCGATCGCGGGATTCGACAGCCGTTCGATCGAGTCGTGCGCGGAGTGCAGGCCGGTCGGAAAGGCGCCGCCGAACGAAGGGCGCAGCGTGATCGCCGCGATCTGCCGGGCGAGATAGCTGCGCGCATCCGTCAGTGTGCCGACCGGGAGCGGCGACGGCACGAGTGAAACACCGGCGGCCTGCGCGGCGGCGCCCACCCAATGCACGAACGCGAGTGGTGTCTCGTAGCGACGCAGCATGAAGCCGTCCGAGGACGCGTAGCCGAGCGGGCCGTCGGCGCCGATCGACTCGAGATTCACGACGCCCAGCGCACCGTCACGCGGAAGCGTCGCCGCGTGTGCCAACGACCCGAGAGCGCGCTCCTCTTCGGCAGCCGTGAAGACCAGATCCACCGTGGTCGCTGCGCCAGCGGGTCGCGCGCCGACTCGACCGGCGAGTTGCAACAACGCGGCGACCGAGCCGCCGTTGTCGATCGCGCCAGAACTCGGCGCGCGCAAGGAGGGCCCCGCGGCATGGAACCATGCCATCGCCGCGAACGGCATGACGACCAGCAGCGCCAGTGCGCGCAGGCCGGGTTCGAGCCTGCTGCCGCGGCGCGCGCGCAGCCATCCCGCGATCGCGAGCCCGATGCCGAGCGCGACGGCGGGCCCCAGCAGCAGACCGGTCGGTCCCCACGTCGCGTGATTGCCGAAGTGCGTGGTGGTGTCGTAGTGCGCGACGAAGACGAGGCGCGGTCCGCCGAGGGCGCCCGGAAACGTCCCGACGATGTTGTGGAGCGTCGCGGGCAGCAGGCCGCTCACCGGCGACCAGAGCAGCTCGAACTCGGCCAGCAGCAGCGCAGCGGCGGCGAGGAGCAGTACCCCTGCGATGCGGTAGCGGCGCAGCGCGATCGCGAGCGCGTAGCCCATGGCGAGCGCGAGCGCGGCCGTGAACGCCAGCTCGAAACCGTGGGGCGTCGCGACGAACGGCTCACGCGTCACCTGTGCGCCCCGTCCCTGCAGCGCGGCCGACAGGAAGGCCCCGACACGCTCCAGCTCCGCGCTGCCGTTCGGGCGCGGTCCGACGATGCGTTGCAGCAGCTCGCCGGTCGTCACGCGCCGGTCATCGCAATACGACGTCGACGACGCGCTCGACCAGGGCGCCGCCGAGCCACGAGCCGATCGGGATGCCGAGCACCAGCACGAAGCGGCGCAGCGTCGGTGCGTCTAGCGGCCACTCGGGCACCGCCTTGACGACGCCGCGCCACGCGACGAGGTCGGCGATCGATCGCGCACCGCTCGGAGCGGCATCGCGTTCGAGCGCGGCCCGCGCGCGTCGCAGAGCGGCGTCGCACCACTCGAGCTCTCTGCGCTTGGCGCCGACGATCGCTTGCCGCGCGCCCCGCAGTGGAAGCAACAGTCCCGCCGCGGCAGCGGCGAGCGCGACGGCATTCGCGATCAACACCACGCTGAAGATTCCGCGTTTCTGGTAGTCGACCAGCAGCAGCGTGACGATCGAGATCAATCCCACCATCAGCAGCGCGTAACGCAGGCCCTGGCGGGTGAGAGGCGCGAACGAGCGCAGGTCGAGCAGGTCGACCTGGATCTGGTCGCGACCGATCTGCGAGAGCCGTCGCGACTCGACCGACACTGAATGGATGAACCCGCCGGCAAGCCAGCCGAGCGCCGGCAACAGCGCGCGCTGGAAGATCGGCTCGACGGTGTAGTTCCAGACGAACCACGCGTCGATCGAGCCGTCGACCCAGAACGGGATGGCGAGAGCGAGGGTCACGCCGAGCAGGCGCTCTCGGCGTAGACCCCGCGCGAAGCGCCCGACCGAGGCCACGCGCCGCGTCGCGTCAGCGTCCTCGCGTAGCGAAGGGCGCAGCTCCTCGAGCGTGCGCTGCGCCCCGGCCACGCCCAGCGTGTACGCGGCCGGCAGGTACGCCACCAGCAGAATCATCACCAATGTGAGCCGGAAGTTGATCTGCGACTCGCGGGCCCAGTCGTCGGTGCCGTCTCCGAACACGACCGCGAAGCGGCCGAAGATCGCCTCCAGCGCAAAGAAGGTGGCGAAGAGCACGCCGGCGGTGGCGAGCGCCAGCCGCAGTGGCGACCAGGGCGGCGTCTCGGCGATTCGCTGTGTCAGCGGTCGATTCGCGTGCAGTGCCGTGGCGTCGGCTTCGGTCATCGCCCGCGGAGAGTATCGACTTTCGTTGTTGGCGCCGCGTCGCGAACGTCGAGTAGGCTGCGCTCCGACGTGGCTTCCCCGGATTCGCTCACTCCCGCGCTCCCGAACGCGCACCGCATTGCGCAGCTTCCATGGAAGCGCGCCGCGATCGCGACGCTCGCGGTCGCTGCCGTTGGCGCGCTCGTCACCGCGCCGCTCCGATCCGCCGAGCTCTGGTCCGGTCTCACACCGGGCGTGTGCGCCGAGTACTGCGAAGCGAGTGCGAATTGCGGTCCGCTGGCGTCGCGCGCGGCGATCCAGCAACCCCTCAATGCGTGGTCGAACCTCGCGTACCTCTTCGTCGGCGTGCTCGCGCTGCGGCGACCGCTGCGGCCGTCGGCCGCGCTGTTCAGCGCATCGTGCGTGCTGCTCGCGATCGGGAGTTTCTTGTTCCACGCCGCGGTGACCACCGAGTTCCAGTGGCTCGACATGGTGGGCACCTATGCGGTGCTCATCTCTGTGGTTGCCTGCGGGTGCATCGCTGCGTTCGGGGTGGCCGCGCGCAGCGCGATCGGCGCTGCACTGGCGATCGATCTGCTCTTCGCGGTCTTCAAGTGGCGGATCAATGCGTTCCTCGCGCTGCCCGCGTTGATCGCCGCGTTGGCTGTGCCGATGGCGTTCGTCGTGAAGGCGGGGCGCATCGCGACTGTGACGGCGCTGCTACCGCTGCTGCTGATGGGCGCCGCGTTCGCGCTGCGGCAGATCGACGTCGCGCACATCGGCTGTTTCCCGGATAGCCGCCTCTATCAAGGCCACGCGCTGTGGCACCTACTCACGGCGGCGTCGCTCGGAGTCGCGTACTTCTGCTTCGATGCCGCAGGCGCGGAGGCGGCGGCATGACCGCCTACGCCGCCGATCTCGCCGCGGTTCGCGCCGCCGCCGCGCGCATCGACGGGCACGCGAAACGAACGCCGGTCGCCACCTGTTCGACGCTCGACCAGCTCGGCGGTCGCGCGCTGTTCTTCAAGTGCGAGCAGTATCAGAAAAGTGGATCGTTCAAATTCCGCGGCGCTTGCAACGCGGTACGCGAACTCCCGGACTCCGACGCGGTGCGCGGCGTCGCGACCCACAGCTCGGGAAACTTCGCGCAGGCGGTCGCGCTGGCGGCGCGCGACCGTGGCATCGCTGCGCACGTCGTGATGCCTTCGAGTGCGCCCGCGGTGAAACGCCGCGCCGCGCTGGACTACGGAGCGCGCGTCGTCCCGTGCGCAGCGCAGCTCGAAGCGCGCGAGGCGATGCTCGCGCGTGTGCTCGCCGAAACCGGCGCGACACCGCTGCATCCCTACAACCATGCCGGCGTGATCGCGGGGCAGGGCACGCTCGCGCTGGAGCTGCTCGAACAGGTCCCGGATCTCGACGCGATCATCGCTCCGGTCGGCGGCGGCGGCCTGCTCGCCGGCATTGCGATCGCTGCGACGGAGCTGCGTCCCGCGATCCGGATCTTCGGCGGCGAGCCGCAAGGTGCGGACGATGCCGCGCGCTCGAAGCAAGCTGGCGAGATCATTCCGCTGTCGAACCCCGATACGATCGCGGACGGCCTCGTCACGAGCCTCGGGGAACTGACCTGGCCGGTGCTGCGCGATCGCGTCGAGGCGATCGTGACGGTGAGCGAGGCGGAGATCATCGCGGCGATGCGCCTTGCGTGGGAGCGCGGCAAGCTGCTGATCGAGCCGAGCGCGGCGGTCGCGCTCGCAGCGGTGCTCCAGGATTCGTTCCGGTCGCTGCGCGGAATCAAACGCGTCGGCGTCGTGCTTTCGGGCGGAAACGTCGATCTCGACCAATTGCCGTGGTAAAGGAGTTCAAGATGGAGGACCTCTCCCGACTCGATGCAGTGGCGCAGGCCGAACTGGTGCGGCGCGGAGAGGTGACGCCGCTCGAACTCGTCGATGCGGCGATCGCGCGCATCGAGAAGGTCGATCCGACGCTGAATGCGGTCGTGCTGCCCGCCTTCGAGCGCGCGCGCGACGCGGCCCGCGCGATGGCGACCGAAGCGAAGCGCGGCACGCGACCGTTCCTCGGCGTTCCATTCCTGATGAAGGACATCGGCGGTCAGGAAGCGGGCGCGCCATGCCACATGGGGATGAAGTGCTTGAAGCGCGCGGGTTGGGTGGAGCCCGAGTCGGCGCATTTCACCGAACGCTTGCGCGCGGCCGGCTTCGTCTCGCTCGGCCGCACGAGCACGCCGGAGCTGGCGCTACTGCCGACCACCGAGCCCGAAGCCTACGGCCCGACGCGCAATCCGTGGAACCCGGAGCACAGTTCGGGAGGCTCTAGTGGCGGCGCGTCGTCGGCGGTTGCGTCGGGCATGGTGCCGGCCGCGCACGCGAGCGACGGCGGCGGCTCGATCCGGATCCCGGCGTCGCATTGCGGTCTCGTGGGCCTCAAAGCCACGCGCGGTCGCACGTCGTTCGGACCCGGTGCGGGCGAGCGCTGGAGCGGGTTCTCGTGCGAGCTGGTCGTCTCGCGCACCGTGCGCGACACCGCGGCGGTTCTCGACGTCGTGGCCGGCGCGATGCCCGGTGATCCGTACGCAGCGGCGCCGCCGCGGCGACCGTTCGCGCAGGAAGTCGGCGCGGATCCCGGCCGCCTGCGCATCGGCGCGCTCTTCGGCTCGCCGCGCGAAGGCGTGCGCGTCGACCCGGAGTGTGCGCAGGCGGCGCGGACGACCGCGCGCGCTCTCGAAGCGCTGGGCCATCACATCGAAGAGTCGCAGCCCGACGCCTACTCCGACACCGCGTGTGGGAGGGCGTACGTGACCGCGGTGGCGAGCAACATCGCACGCGCACTCGACGCGGTTGGCGAGAAGCTCGGCCGCACGCTCACGCCCGAAGACGTCGAGCCGATGACCTGGGCGATCGCCGAGATCGGTCGGGCGACGCCCGCCGCGAGCTATCTGGCGCAGATCGAGTGGGTGCACCGCTTCGGCCGCCGCATGGTCGCGTGGTGGGAGTCGGGCTTCGATCTGCTGCTGACGCCGACGGCGGCCGAGCCGCCGCCGCGCATCGGCGAGTTCGCATCCTCGCCCGAAGTTCCGCTGAAACCGTTCCTGCGCGCGGCGCCATTCGGCGCCTTTACGTTCCCGATCAACCTGACCGGCCAGCCGGCGATCTCGCTGCCGATGCACTGGACGGCGTCGGGTCTGCCGGTCGGCGCAATGCTGGTTGCGCCGTATGGGCGCGAGGACCTGCTGTTGCAGGTGGCCGCGCAGCTCGAAGCGGCGCAGCCTTGGCGCGATCGGCGACCGCCGATCTTTGCCTGAGCGGCTACGCCTGCGCCGCGAGCGCCGGCGCGAACGGATGGCGCGGGGCGTTGCTGCGCGGCGGCGCGGCGGCCTGCGGGGCGGCTTCGCGGCTCGCGTCGCGCGCTTCGTCGAGCATCGCGCGCGCGTCGAGCGCTTCGCGGAGCAGCGCTTGCACCGACGGCTCCATCAAGAACGAAACGTGAGAGCCCTGATACCAGAGCACGCGCGGCTTGTCCCAGTGGTGCCAGAGGTCGAACGCGTGGTGCGGCGGTGCGAGTCGATCCGCGGTGCCGGCATAGATGAAGCGGCGCTCGTGCGCGATCTGCGGCGGCATCGCCAGCGGCGAGACCACGCGCAGCGTTTCCTTGATCTGCGCGAGCGGAAAGCCGAGCCATTCGGCGGCGCGTAGCAGGCCGTCCGGCACGTTCACGCGCGCGAGATCGACGAAGCACGCGGCCGGGATGCCGAGCACGACGCGCTGGATGTCGGGCTCGAGCGCGGTGAGCAGCGCTGCGGTGTAGCCGCCGAGCGAAACGCCGTAGGTGGCGATTGCGGGCGCGCCCTGCCGGCGCAACCAGCCGAGCAGGCGGCGCAGATCCCACACCGCCTGCGCCTGCGCATGGATCGTGTCGAGGAAGTCGCCCGACAGATAGCCGTCGCCGCCGCGCCGGCCGACCGTGCGCGGACCATGAAACGGCATCACGTAGATCGCGACGTTGAGACCGAGATTGCGGTGCAGCCACTTGGCGCGGAAGCCGGCGAAGTCGACGGCAGGCCGGCCCATCCGATAGCCCGGGATGCAGACGACCCACGGCCGCTCCGGTCCCGGGTGGCGCAGCAGCCACGCGTGCGCGTTGCGGTTCGCTTCGTAGCCGAGGAAACGCTGGCGCCCCGGTGTCTCGAGGGCAGGCGCGTAGCCGCTCTCGAACGAGAGCTGCGAAAAATTGATGTGCGCGAGCTTGACGTCGCGCTCCGAAGCCTGGAGCAGCAGCGGCGGCGCATGGTGATACGCGACGGGATCGGCGAGCCAACCGCGGCGGTCGTAGAGCGCGTGCGCCGCCTCGACTTCGCGTCGCACGCGGCGCCATTCGCGCGGGCCGATCGCCAGCGCGCCGCTGGCGGCCTCGCTCGCGAAGAACAGCTCGTCGAGGAGGACCTTCAGCGCGAGCGCTGCGCTGCGCTCGGGGGCCGGCATCTCGTCGCGTTTCTGCGCGAGCGCGCGACCGGCCCAGCGCATGCCCAATACGCCAGGCAGCACGGCGGCTCGCACCGCCATTCCCACACCCGCTTCCACAGCAGCTTCGAGAGCAGAGAATCCGCCGAGACCCAAGTGGCCTCCCCGGTAGCGTTATACGCTGCGGTCCCCCAGTGCCGTCAAGCAGGAACTGCGGCCTGCGCAACCGATCGGCAGATCGTGCGCAGCCAATGAGACGGCTGTCGGCAGCCCGCCCGTTCGCTACCGCGACGCCGCCTGTTGCTCCGCCAGCGCGACTCTATCCAGCAGTGACGCCTCGTCACGCTCGAGATGGAGGGCTCCGATCGCGAGGCAGATCAACGCGAGCAGATTCGCGCCGAGACCGAGCAGTAGCGCCGTGCGCAATCCAAACGCGTCCGACAGCTTGCCAATCGTGTAGGGACCCATCGCCAGTCCGATGAACGTCACCACCAGCAGGTATGCCGCCGAGGCGGTGGCGCGCATCCGCGGCAGCACCAGATCCTGCACGGTCGAAGCACCGACGCCGATCCACATCGAGCCCACCATCGCGAGCGGGAAGTTCAGCGCCAGCGCGAGCGTCGTACTCTCGGTGTTGAGCAGCCAAGGCAGGATCGGCGCGGGCAGCGCGGACGCCAGCATCGCGAAGTACAGCCGACCGCGCGGCGTGCGGCGTCGAAACGCATCGGCTGCGACGCCGCCGATCGCGACGCCGAAAAATCCGGCAACCGCAGCGGTGCCCCCGAGCACGAGACCAGCCTGCTCGATCGGGACTTCGTGCACGCGACGGAAGAACACCGTCGTCCAGTGACCGACACCATATCCAGTGAATGCGAGGAATGAACACCCGAGCGCCGACCAACGCAGCGCGGGGGTGTGCAAGATCAATGCGGCGCTGGCGGGATCGCGTCGGCGCAGGCCCTGCGCCCACGACAGCGCAGCGTAGAGGCCGATGCCCATCGCGATCCACTGCGGTGCGTCGCCGGTCGCGAAGGTCATCGCGGCGGCGCCGGCCGCGAGCAGCGCGGCGGCGACGAGATTCAGCGCGAGCCCGCTCGCTCCCGCTCCGGAATGCCAGAGACTCACGAGTGTTGCGGGCGGGATCACCGCGGCGAGTTCGCGACCGAAGGCGCGAAACGGATGCGGCTCGGCGGCGACGTGCAGGCCGTCCATCGCGCCGCGCACCGGTTCGCGGAGCGTGCGCATCCACAGCGCCAGCAGCAGTCCGGGCAAGCCGACCGCGAAGAATGCGACCTGCCAGCCGCGCAGCCCGAACGGAGCTGCCGCGTTCGCGAACGCCGCGTCCCAACGACCGACGATCTGTCCCCCGATCGTGAGGCCGAGCCCCGAGCCGATGTAGATGCCGCTCGAATAGAGCGCGAGCACGGTCGCACGGCGTGCGGCCGGGTAGTAGTCGGAGAGCATCGAGAACGCGGCCGGCGTCGCGCCGGCTTCGCCGATGCCGACACCGATGCGAGCCGCCGCGAGCTGGGGGAAGCTGCGTGCAAGACCCGAGATCGCCGTGGCAGTGCTCCAGAACACCAGTGAGATCGAGATCAGCGAGCGCCGCGTCCAGCCGTCCGCGAGCTTGCCGAGCGGAATCCCGAAGAGCGCGTAGAACACCGCGAAGGCGGTCCCATAGAGGAAACCCATCTCCGCGTCGCGCAAGCCGAGGTCGCGCTTGATCTCTTCGTTCAGGATCGACAGGATCTGGCGGTCGACGAAGTTGGCGACGTAGACCAGCGTCAGTACGAACAGAACATAGTGGGGATAGCGGCCCCGGGGCGTCTCCCCGCCGGTTCCCACTAGCGCGCGGCCGTCCGGCCGTGGTGCGGAATCATGCGCTAGCGATCTTTCGGCGCAGCCACTCGAGCAGGATGCGATTCAGCTCCTCGGGTCGTTCTTGCTGCGTCCAGTGGCCGCAGCGATCGATCGTGACGCGCTCGAGATCCGTGCACAGCGCGGGCATGCCGTTCGCCATCTCGGGCCGCAGCGCCGGATCCCACTCCGCGCACACCATCAGCGACGGCGTGTCGATCGGCTTCGCACCGATCTCGGGCGCCGTCTCCCAGTTGCGATCGAAGTTGCGGTACCAGTTGATGCCGCCCCGGAAGCCGGTGCGCGCGAATACCTCGGTGTAGTGCGCGCGCTCGGCCGACGTTCCGATGAGTTCGCCGATCGGTTCGAGTTCGGCAAGGCGCCGGAACGGATTCATGTCGAAGTCCGCGGTGAGGCGCTTCGCGATCTCCTCCATCGGCACGCCGGTGCGCAGCAGCTTCTCGAAGACGAGTCCCGGCTGCTTGTCGAGCACGGCCTCTGCGACGCCGGGCTGCTGAAACCAGAGGATGTAGAGCTTCTCGTCCTTGCCTCCGACCAGCATCCGCATCAACTGGGTCGGCGGCATCGCCGAGCGCGGCGTGAGTGGCGTGTTCACACCGACGACCCCGGCGACGCGATCGGGGTACAGGTACGGCATCGCCCACACCACGAAACCGCCCCAGTCGTGGCCGACGAAGACGGCCTTGTCGATGCCGAGCGCGTCGAGCAGCCCGACGAGATCGCCGCAGAGGTGGTGGATGTCGTATGCGGCGATCGCTTCGGGCTTGTCGCTGTCGCCGTAGCCGCGCTGATCGGGTGCGATGCAGCGGTAGCCGGCCGCGACCAGCGGCGCGAATTGATGTCGCCACGAGAAGCCGAGTTCCGGAAAACCGTGGGAGAATACGATCGCGGGGCCTGTGCCGGCGTCGTGCACCGAAAGTCCGATGCCGGGCTCGATGGAACCGTCGGGCAGGCGCAGCGGCGGCAGCTGGATGCGTCGTGCAGCGGGGAAGGGCATTGGCCTCAGATCTCCGGTTCGGGGATCGCGCAGTATACGAGTGAGGTCCCGGATTGTGCGAGGCGAATCTGGCAAAGGCCGCAGCGCGCGATCAGGGGTAGATTCGGCTCGGCGCACCCACCGAGCCGATCGCGGAGGAGTTTCATGCCGGCGTCGAATCCGAAGCTGCGCGACCCGCTCGACGACTTCGAGCGTCGCGACGTCAACTTGCTCGGCCAATCGAAGCTCGTCTTCATCGCGGGCCGCGGTCCGGCCGTGATCGTGATGACGGAGATGCCCGGAATCTCGCCCGAAGTGGCGCGCTTTGCGCGTTTCGTGCGCGACGCGGGTTTCACCGTGTGGATGCCGAAACTGTTCGGCGATCCGGGACGCGTGCCGACGATCGGCAACGGTGCGCTGACGATCCTGCGCGCTTGCGTCAGTCGCGAGTTTCGCGCCTTCGCCGCGAACGCGTCGAGTCCCGTCACGCAGTGGTTGCGCGCGCTCGCCGCGCACGCGCACCCGCTCTGCGGTGGCAAAGGCGTCGGCGCGATCGGGATGTGCTTCACGGGCAACTTCGCGCTCTCGATGATGCTCGAGCCGGCGATGCTCGCGCCGGTGTTGTCGCAGCCGTCGCTGCCGATGGGCCAGGCCGGCGGCATGCACATCGCGCCGGATGAACTGGCTGCGGTGAGGAAGCGCATGGACGCGGAAGACCTGACGGTGCTCGCATACCGTTTCGAGGGCGACTCGTTCTGCCGCGCGCAGCGCTTTGCCGCCTACGAGCAGGCGCTCGGCGATCGCTTCGAGGGCCGCGTGCTGCCCGACTCCGCCGCAAATCCCGACGCGATGATGAAGAATCCACACAGCGTCGTGACGGCACACCTGATCGACGAAGCGGGGCAGCCGACGCGCGCCGCGGTCGACGAGATCCTCGCCTTCTTCAAGACGCGCCTGCACTGACGAACAACGCCCCAGAGTTTCCGCCGTGCTCGATCCCGCCTCGATGCGCATCGCCGTCCGCGACGTCTCCGCTTCCGCGGCGTGGGATGCATGCATCGTGCGGCTCCGTGCAATGCCGGGATTCTGGCTGCTCGACTCCTCGCTCGCGGACGGATGCAGCGGGCGCTGGTCGTTTGCTGGCGCGGAGCCCTACGCGATCGCGCGTGCGTTCGGCGATCGCATCGAGGTCGAGCCTTGCCAGCGCGAGGGCGAGGACTCGCCACGGGTCGACGCACGCGTGTGGCGCTGCGATCCGTTCGAAGCGCTTCGTTCGATCGTGCCGCGCGCCGAACGCAGCGAAGTCGCCGAGGCGATCCCGTTCGTCGGCGGCGCGGTCGGCTGGCTCGGCTACGAGCTCGCAGCCCATGTCGAGCGCATCGCGCTGCGACCGCGCGGCGATCGCGACGCGCCCGACGCCGCGTGGCTGCTGGTCGATCGCGTTCTCGCCTACGAGCACGCGAGCGGTCGCCTGTTCGCCACCGCGCTCGGCCCTGGCGAGGCCGCCGAGCGCTTCGCCGACGCCTTCGCCGAATGCATCGCCCGTGCTCCGATCCTCGGCAAACAACCTGACAAAACCAATAACCTGACGCCCGGCACCGGTTCCGAGCCGCTGCGGTTGCGCGACGGGGCGACGGGGCTCGACGTTGGGGCGTTCTTTGATGGCGATTCGTATGCGAAGGCGGTCGTCGAGATCCAGCAGCAGATCGCCGCGGGGGAGGTGTATCAGGCGAATCTGACGCATCGGCTCTCGACTCGTTTCAATGGCGATGCTTGGCGACTCTTCGAAGCGTTGCGGATGCGCAGCCCGGCGCCGTTTGCGGCGTTCGTCGCGCTGCCCGAGTTGACGATCGTCGGCTCGTCGCCCGAGCGCTTTCTGCGCGTCGATGCGGACGGCGCGGTCGAGACGCGGCCGATCAAGGGAACGCGGCCGCGCGGCTTGACGCCGGAGGAGGACGCGTTGTTGTTCGAGGAGCTTCGCTGCTCGGAGAAGGAGCGCGCCGAAAACGCGATGATCGTCGATCTGATGCGCAACGATCTCGGGCGCGTGTGCGCCCCGGGCAGCATCGAGGTTCCGGAGCTGTTCGCGATCGAGCGCTACGCGACGCTGTTCCAGATGGTCTCGACGGTGCGCGGCAAGCTCCGCGCGGGTCGCGACCGCGTCGACCTGCTGCGCGCCGCGTTCCCGCCGGGTTCGATGACCGGTGCACCGAAGATTGCGGCGATGAACTTGCTGGCGGAGCTCGAGCCGGTCCGCCGCGGTGTCTACGCGGGCGCGCTCGGCTACCTCGACGCGCGTGGCGGCGCCGATCTCAGCGTCGTGATCCGCACGCTGCTGTGCCGCGGTCGCGAGGCGTGGCTACATGTCGGCGGTGGCATCGTGCAGGGTTCGGATCCGCGCGCCGAATGGGACGAGACGCTTGCGAAGGCGCGGGCTCCGCTAGACGCACTCGCGGCGACGCAGGCCGAGTAGCGCGACGCCCAGACCGACGAGTGCTGCCGTCGTCGCTTCGGGAACCGGCACGACGTCCACACTCGCACCATTCAGCGTCGCGGGGATCGAAGGCCCGCCCGCGGTGTTTGCGAGCACCGCCTGCGTGATCGCGAGCGGCGACGTGCCCGGCGCGAGCCCGAGGAAGTGCAGCGTCGCGAGTACGAAGCTGGCGGGCTGGCTGGCGTCGAGCGCCGCGTTCGACAGCAGCGAGTATTCGGCGACGTCGATGCGCAGCGGACCGCCGAGCAGCCCCGACGACGTGAGTGCGTCGATGCCGAGCGCGCCGAGGTCGGGGCCGAAGCTCACCGAGACGAAGCTCAGTACGCTCGGCAGGAACGTCACGTCGAGGTCGAAGGCCGCGAGCGTCGGCGCCGCGCCGAGCCCGAGACCCGCGATCACGATGTCGACCACGAGCGGCGATCCTGCGAACAGCGACGTCGTCGACGGCACCAGCGTCAGCGAAGCCGCCTGCGCCCGTTCAGTTCCGACGAGCGCCGCACACAGCGCCACGCCCACAACGATCCGTTGCAGCACATTCCACATCCCAGTTCCCCTTTTCAACAGCTCTGGCGTCGCCCCGCGCGGCGTCGCGCCAGCTCGATCATTCCCAGGATCAAGACCAATTCCGCGCCGAAGCCGCAGGCAGCTGTCGGCGGCGGACTCGTGCGGCAGCTCGCGTAGGTGCACTGCGACCGACACAGCGAGACGTCGAGCACGCTGATCGCGCCGTCGCCGTCGGCGTCACGCGGATCGCTGGCGCGCGCCTGCATGCCGCGATCCGCGAAGATCAGGTCGGTGTCGGCGCGGTCAATCCGGCCGTTGCTGTCTACGTCGCAGCTGACGTCGCCGGGCAGCGACGCGGTTCGTGCCGGATCGCAGGCGCCGTCGCCGAGTCGATCGCGGTCGGCGTCTAGCTGATCGGCGTTCGCGACTTCGACGCAGCTGTCGTTGCGGTTCAGCGAGTCGTCGAGCGTGCCGTCGCCGTCGATGTCGCCGACCAACACCAGCACGGGCGTCGCGGTGATCTGGCCGTCGCCGTTCACGTCTTCGCCGACCTGCGTCTCGAGCAGCTGTACGTAGAGCACGCCCGAATCGCCGATCTCGGTCGGGAATGGCGGTACGTCCTGCGCCGATCCCTGGCTCGCCGGCAGCAGCGGGATCAGCTGCGCGAAGCCGGAGCGGACGTTGTAGACGGTGATCATGTCGTCGTCGTTGTCGGCGTCACCGGAAAGATCGCACTGGCCCGGGCTGCCGGTCGCCTTGCAGTCGACAGCCAACGGAGTGCCCGCGGGAGCGCTGACGCCACTCTGTGCCAGCTCCTCGGTGAGGAACGACACGGTGGTCTTGCCGACCCGGAACGGCTCGAAGAACGGGTCGCAACCCGGCAGCGTGCAGGGCGAGGCGGCGCGCTTGGTGTTCTCGACCAGCCCCGTCGAGAGCGTCAGCACGTGCATCACACAATCGGTGCCGAAGTCGCCATCGGAGTTGAGGTCCGAGGCGCCCTGGTCGGCTTCGCAGACGCGGAACGCGACGAGGTCGCCGGCGGCGACCAGATCGGCAGTCGCGTAGGGGAAGGTCGCTGGCAGCGCGGTTGCCGCGTCGTACACGCGCAACACGTCGTCGAAGAGGTCGTTGTCGCCGTTCAGGTCGGGCGAGCCCGTTTCGAGCAGCTCCGCCGTGGTGAAGACGCAGTGGCTTCCGGCGGCTGCGAGGCCAGTCGGGTTCACCGCGAGGCCCGTGTTGGTCTGCTGGTTCGAAGCGAGATCGCGCACGAAGAGCACGTCGTCGTCGAGATCGCCGTCGCCGTTGAGCGGACCCTGGCCCTGCGTGGCTTCGTCGACCGCGACGCACGCCACCTGCTCCGAGATCGCGACGGCGCTCGCAGCGAGTCCTGTTTCGGTGACGGCGCCGGTCGCGCCGTCGACGATGCGCGCCACGGTGTCGGTGGCGTCGCCGTCGCCGTTGCGATCGAGGCTGCCGTCGTCGGCCTCGCCCGAAAGAACGGCCGCGCGGCCTGCTGCGACCGCGACGACCTGCGCGGGCACGCGTGCGCTCGGGCGATAGGTGGCCGCGGCCACGTCGAAGACCTGGAGCACGGTGTCGGAGACGTCGCCGTCCGCCGGGTTCAGGCTCGTGCCCGATGCCGCGCTGCGCACGAACACATTCTGGATGTCGGTGTAGGTGTCGGGAGCGAGGTTCGTTGCGAACCCCGCAAACGCAACCGTCTGGCCGTCGCCGCTGATCGCGATGGTGTTGTTCATCGCGTCGCTGAAGGCGCCGCCGGTCGCGACGCTGACGGCTTCGATGACGTTCGTGCTGCGATCGTAGCGGAACACCTGTCGGTTCGACGGCACGCCGGGCACCTCGTTGCCGGAATCGTCGATGAACGCGACGAAGCGACCGTCGTCGCTGATTGCCGAGAAGCGCGGGCTGAGACCGCCGCTGCCGCCCTGGCCGTTGCTGTTGACGCTCACACGTTCGATGCCGGAGGCGCTGTCCCAGACGTACGCGTCGGTCGCGCCGTTCGTGTCGTCCGTGACGAGGTCGGTGTTGCTCTGGAACGCGATCGACCGACCGTCGGCGCTCATCTCGGCGCGTTCGCCGGGCGCGATGAAGAAGACCTGAGCGGTGTCGCGGTCGAAGAGCAGGATCTGATCGGTGAGGACCATGCCACCGACGTTCAGCCGCAGCGAGTAGCGCTCGGCCACGTAGCGGCCGTCATCGCTGATCGTGGGAGTCACGGCTTCGAGGAAGTAGTTGGCGTCGGGCGAATAGGGCGGGAACTCGTCCAACAGGTCGGTCGTCGTCTGCGTCGCGCGCTCCCAGATCCGGATCTCGTCGCCGCCATACGCGATGAAGGATGCGTCGCC
>JANLTC010000346.1:0-28364 GCA_031362725.1 Deltaproteobacteria bacterium
CGATCGCGAGCGCGGTGCGCGCGGCGGGTTTCACGCCCGGCCTGTGGACGGCGCCGTTCTGCGTCGTGCCCGAGAGCCGCATCTTCGAAACACACCGCGAATGGTTGCTCCGCGCCGCCGGCGACAACGGCGAGCTGCGCGGACTTCATCATGGGATGTGGACGAAGGACGGCTGGGTCTTCGTGCTGGACGCAACGCAGCCGGAAGTGGTCGCGCACCTCGAGCACGTCTTTCGAACGCTGGTCGCGATGGGATTCCCATACCACAAGATCGATTTTCTCTACACGCAGTCGCTGCACGCGCAGGCGCACGATCCGCGCGTGACGCGTGCGGCGCGGCTGCGAAGCGGCCTCGCGGCGGTGCGGAAGGGAGCCGGCGACGAGGCGTTCGTGCTCGGCTGTGGCTGCCCGCTGGGCCCCGCCGCGGGCGTCGTCGACGGCATGCGCATCGGTCCCGACACGGCACCCTATTGGCACGTGCTGGGGCCGAAGATCGCGGGTCTCGAGACCACGCTGCCGTCCGGTCGCAACGCGCTTCGCAACACACTCGCGCGCGCCTTCCAGCACCGCCGACTCTGGTTGAACGACCCGGATTGTCTGATGGCGCGCTCGAAGCAGTCGAGCCTCTCGCGCGACGAGGTGCGCACGCTGGCGGTTTCGATCGCCGTGACGGGCGGCATGGCGATCTTCTCGGACGATGTGCCGGCGCTCGCCGCCGAGGAGCGCGCGATGGTGCGGGAAGCGCTTGCGCTCGCGCGCGAAGTGGACGAATCGGCGCACAGCGGCACCGCCCGCTCGGTGGGCATGCTCGACGCCGAGATCGCACCGGCGGTCGTTGCGCGCGCAGGCGCAGATTGGCTCGTCGCGCTGTTCAACGACGCCGAGGACTCGCGCCGCTGCGAGCTCGATCTCGCCGTCCATGGCGTCGACGCTGCGAAGCCCGAACTCATCGCGCTGCTCGGCTCGACACCGGGTTGCGTGAGCGGGCAAATGCTGTCCGTCGAGCTGCCGGCGCACGGCGCCGCACTGTTCCGCGTGCGCGGCGCGCCCCGCCTCGCGGTCTTCTGCGACTTCGACGGGACCTTCGCCGTGCAGGACGTGGGCTCGCAGATCGCGCGGCGCTACGCGGCCGCGCGTCGCACCGAGCTGTGGCCGCGCCTCGAGCGCGGGGAGCTCGATGCGTGGAGTTACAACATGGAATTGCTCGACGGGCTCGCGCTTCCCGAAGCCGACCTCGAAGCGTTCCTGCGCACGGTCGAGTTGGATCCCGGGGCGCGTGATCTGGTCGCGTGGTGCGAACGCCGCCGCGTGCCGTTCCGGGTGCTCTCGGACGGTTTCGATCGCAACCTCGACCGGCTGCAGCAGCTCCACGGCCTGCGTTTCGCCTACGACGCGAATCGCTTGCGCTATCAGAACGGCGCCTGGCGGATCGCTGCGCGTTGGCCCGATCCAAGCTGCGGCTGCGGCACGGGCGTCTGCAAGCGGGCTCGCATTGCGGAGTTCCGCAGCCGCCATCCGGATGTGCCGGTCGTTCACATCGGCAACGGCCGCGTCTCGGACCTGTGCGCTTCCGAAGCGTCGGACCTCGTCTTCGCGAAGGATTCGCTCGCCGACGCCCTCGCAGAGCGCGGGCTTCCGTTCGAGCGCTTCGCGACGTTGCACGATGTCGTCGCGGGCCTCGAGTCCTGGCTCGCGTCGGTTGCACGCGCGTGAGTCAGGGTGCGTCGCAACGGCACGTCGTCGTCGTGGGCGCCGGCTTCGCGGGCCTGTCGGCAGCGTTCCAGAGGATCGGGCGGGGCGACCGTGTCACCGTGGTGGAACGCGCGGAGCGCGCTGGCGGCCGCGCCGCTGCCAGCGAGTCGGACCGGGATCCGACTGCGGCGCGGATCACGACGGCGGATCACGCGCTGCTCGGGCTGATTCGCGCCGCCGGTCTTGCGCGCGAGTTCTTGCCGCTGCGACCCGTGCGCAGCGCATTCGTGCGCGGCGGCCGGCTCGTCGCGACACCGCCGAATGGCGATCCGCGTGCGATGGCGAGCGCGCCCGGGGTTCGATTTCTCGATGCACTGCGGCTGGTGCGACTGCCGCGGCTTCTGGCCCGCTTTCGTCAGAACCTCGATGTCGACCGGCCCGAGCGCGCCGCGCGCCACGACGATCGCTCGCTCGACGACTTCGGCACGCTGTATTTCGGCCACAGCGTCGTGACCGGCTTCCTCGAACCGTGGCTCGCGGAGCGTGCGCCGGTGGATGAGCGCGTCGCGAGCCGCGCGGCATTCCTGATGCGCTTTGCAGCGGAACGCGACGCGGTGTCGGGTTCCCTCGCGGCGCCCGCTGGGCAACTGGCCATAGCACTCGCCGCGCGACTCGAGCTGCGACTCGGCGCGGCCGTGTCGGCGATCGAAGCGCGAGCGGGGGGCGGATTTCGCGTCCTGCTCGCCTCGGAGGCGGTCGACGCGGACGCGGTGGTGCTCGCCGTTCCGGCGCCCGAGGCCGCGCGCATCGGCGACGCCGTTCTGGTCGCGGCGGAGAGGACGCTGCTCGCCGGCGTTCGCTACGACGCTGCGATCACGTGGGCGGCGCCGTTACGCGCGGAGACTGCGCTCGCACCGACGCGCGTACGGATCGAGAAGCGCGGCGCGAGCCCGTTTGCGTCGATCGCGATCGAAGGCGGCGTCGTCAGGGCGATCGCGCGCCAACCCTGGGTGGGTGCGCACGCGGACTGGCCCGATGATGCGCTCGCGAAGGAGATGGCAGCCGAGGTGGAGCGCTTGCTGCCAGGGGTCGTCGAGGAAGGCGGCGTCGTGTCGCGCTTCCCGCTCGCGTGGCCACGCTTCGACGTCGGTCACTACCGCGCGCTGGAACAGTTCCGCGCCATCGAGGCCGATCGCGCGGCCGCGGGCCGCCCGCTCTTCTACACCGGAGATTGGCTCGCCGCCCCAACGATCGAAGGCGCCATCGCCTCCGCCATGCGTTTGGGAAGCGACGGGAGAAAGGGGACGGTCCTCGCGTGACCTGGCAGACGATTTGGAGGGCACCCTTCGCAAGCGTGTCCCTCCAGTCCTCGCCCCGTCCATGACGAGGACCGTCCCCTTTCTCCCCTTTCTCCCCTCTCTCGTTGCGGTTGCTACCGCAGCAGGACTTCGGTGGTGCCTTCGCCGCCGGCGTCGGGGTGGCCGGGCTCGAGGCGAGCGACGTACGGGGAGGTAGCGAGGTGGGCGCGGATCGCGTCGCGGAGTGCGCCGGTGCCGAGCCCGTGAACGACGTGGACGCGCTCGCAGCCGCGCAGCGCGGCGCGATCGAGCACCGCGGCCATCTGTGCGACCGCCGCTTCGACGCGCAGCCCGCGCAGGTCGCAGCGTTCGATCCCGCCCATATGCTCGCCGGCGATCGCGCTCGCCTCGATCGACACGTGGGTGTCGCTCGTGCGCCGCGGCGGATCGCTCTTCGCTTCGCTCGGACGCCCGATGCGCTCGACTGGCACCACGAGGCGCGTGCCGCCCACCTGTACGCCGACGCGCCCGCGACGATCGGGCAACGCCACTAGCGTTCCCAGCCCACCGCCACGGATCAGTACGCGATCGCCGGGTCGCGCATCCCGCCAGTCGATCGCATCGAAGCGGGGCTCGCCCGGCGCTGGCGCACTGTCGTGCAACGCATCCAGTTCCACGGCGCGCGCATGCGCGGCAATCGCGATCAATTTCTCGCGGGCGCGGGCGGCATCGCGTGCATCGGCGCCGCCGCGCTGTAGATCTCGGATCACCGCCGCGACATCGCCGTGGGCGCGCTGGAATGCGGCGTCGAGATCGCGACGCATGCTCTCGAAGAGGCGGTCGCGGCGCTCCTGAAGGTGCAACAGCTTGCGCCGCAGCTCATCGCGCGTCGTCTCGCTCTCCTCACGCGCGCGCTCCGCGTCGCGGCGCTCGCGATCGAGCGCAACGCGACTCGACGAGAGCTCTGCAAGCGTGCGTTCGAGGCGGCGGTCTTCGCGATCGAGCAGCTCGTTGGCACGCGACAGCACGTCGCTGCGCAGCCCCATTCGCGCTGCGACTGCGAGCGCCGAGGACGCGCCGGGTGTCCCCACGCGCATCCGGTAGGTCGGCGCGAGCGACTCGGCATCGAACTCGAAGCTCCCGTTCTCGAAGCGCGCGTCGACCTGCGCCAACTCCTTCAGCAGCGCGTAGTGCGTCGTCACGACCACGCGCGCCCCGGACGTTGCGAGCGCTTCGAGTACCGCCTGCGCGAGTGCGGCGCCTTCGCCCGGATCGGTGCCATCGCCGATCTCGTCGAGCACGACCAGCGTTCGTGCGTCGGCCACTTCGACGATGCGCGCGAGATTGGCGAGGTGCGCCGAAAACGTCGAGAGGTTCTCGCGCAGGTTCTGGGCGTCGCCGATGTCGGCGAGGAGCCGGTCGGTCCAGTCGACGCGCGCCCCCGGCGCCGCCGCGACGTGTAGGCCCGCCCGGGCACACAGCGCCGCCATCGCGATCGCCTTCATCGCCACCGTCTTGCCGCCCGCATTCGGACCCGAGAGCACGAGCACATGGTGGGATTCGCCGAGTCGCAGGTCGTTCGGTACGGCGCGCTCGCGAGGCAGCAACGGGTGTCTGAGCTGCGGCAGCAAGAAGACGCCGGCGTCGCGCATGACCGGCTCCACCGCTTCCATGTCATCGGAGAGCGCACCGCGCGCAAACGTCAGATCGAGCATT
The DNA here is from genome assembly GCA_031362725.1 of Deltaproteobacteria bacterium. Lineage (GTDB taxonomy): Bacteria > Myxococcota_A > UBA9160 > UBA9160 > PR03 > PR03. Next base: position 4,706 of record JANLTC010000346.1, read on the forward strand.
TCGAGCAGCGCGAGGCTTTCGCGCAGCTGGGGCGCCTCCCGGCCGACTTCGCCCGACAACTCGCGCAGCACGCGCGCCACTTCGCGAGCGGCGCGCAGCTCGGCCTCCTTCAGTCGGTTGTTGGCATCGACGACGGCCTGGGGCTCGATGAAGAGCGTCGTGCCCGATGCAGAGACATCGTGGACGATGCCACGCACCTTTCCGCGCGCGTCGGCGCGCACTGGCAGCACGTAGCGGTCGTTGCGCACCGTTACGAACGAGTCCGAAAGATGGGGCGAGAACTCCGGGTCGTGCAGCGCGGTATCGAGGCGACGCTGGAGTTCGCCGGCGAGACGCCGCGATTCGGCGCGCGCCTCGGCCAGTAGCTGCGACACCGAGTCGCGAACCTGGCCTTCGGCGTCGATCGAGGATCCGATCGCCTCGGCAACGTCGAGGTGGCGACCGAGATTGCCCGCCCGCGCGGCGAGCCGCGGCGCGTCGGCGCCGCATTGGCAGAGGAAGCGCTGTGTCGCCTCGACGGCCTCGATCGCGGCGGCGATGTCGAGCAGATCGCCCGCGCCGAGCTCGCCACCGCGCTCCGCGCGCAACAGCGCCGGGCCGGTTTCCGAGAGCCCGCCGAAGGGCGGAGCCGTGCGGGCGAGCAGCGCGCGCGCTTCGCTGGTCTCCGCGAGCCACGCGCGCGCGGTTGCCGGATCGGGAGCGAAGAGTTCGTTCCCGTTGTCGGGCTCGCAGCGACGCCGGCCGCCCGGCGTGCGCGCATGCGCACGCAGCCGCTCGACCAACAGCGGCCATTCGAGCGTCTCGAGTGTGCGGCGGGAAACCTGCATTGCGACCTCGCAGTGAAGCAGGGCGAAGGTCGCTGATCTGATCGATCCGGGCGACTCGGCGGAAGCGGATTCTTCCGTTCAGTCGCCAGCGCCCGCCAGCATTCGCACGGCCGTTCTTACGAGATTGTGTAGGTCTGGATCGCAGAAGAGCCCGATGGCAGGTCGCCACCGGGCTCTCGAATCTCTCTCGCCGACGCGACGCGTCGATCAGGCGTGGGCGGAACTGCCCTGGCCCTTCTCCATCTCCTTGAGCTTGCGCCCCAGCGCGGAGACCTTCCGGTCGATGCGCTCGACATCGCTCTTGGTGGCGATCGGCAGCACATCGAGGAAGCTCGTGACGCCGCGCTCGAGGCGCTCACTCGCGCCGCTGCGGAGCGCTTCTGCGCGCTTCACGATCGGCTGCTTCTGGATCTGCTTCTGCAGGCGTCCGAGTTCGAGCTGAGCTCGCTTCTCGATCACGCGGCGGCGGCTCGTCACCTCTTTCGCAAGGCGGCGGCGGCGGGTTTCCACCTGCTTCTGGATCCGGCGGAACCCCTGATCAACGCGTCGAACGGCCTCTCGGACCTGCTCGACGCCGTCTTGAACCAAACTGGCTTGCTTTGCCATCGCTGTTTTCTCCCGCTCGCCACGGCCCCGCGAATTGGGGGCTCGGTTGACGCGAGCCGCGGCAATCTAACACGACGCGTCATGAGGTCAAGGGATCGGAAGAATCTCGTTATCTGGCTGGAATTACAATTACTTTACGAATCGTATCGATATTCTTGCGGCTGGGCAGGACGCGATGCGGCATAGCCTCGCCGGGGCCGCGCTACCAGCGGACCACGGCCGTCGCCCAGGTGAAGCCCGAGCCGAACGCGGTCATTGCCACCAACTGCCCGGGACGCAGGCCCCCGCCGCGGACCGCCTCGTCGAGCAGCATCGGGATCGAAGCCGCCGAGCAGTTGCCGTAGCGCTCGATGTTGCTCGGACACTTCTCCGGCGCGATCCCGAGCGACGACGCGACGAACTCGTTGATGCGCAGGTTTGCCTGGTGAAACAAGAAGAGATCGATGTCGTCGAGCTTGGTCCCGGCGGCGTCGAGCGTTTCGCGGAGTACCTCGGGCATGCGCGTCACGGCGTGCTTGAAGACGAATCGGCCTTCCATGCGCGGGAAGTGGCGACCTTCGTCCAGCATCTGCTGGTTGATCCGCATCGGCCAGAACGCCGACCCCGGCGCCTCGATCCAGAGTCGCTTCGCGTGGTCGCCCTGCGCATGCATCCGGATCGCCAACAGGCCCGAGCGATCGTCCGCGTCTTCGTTCGCTTCGAGCACGACCGCTCCCGCTCCGTCACCAAACAACACCGCAGTGTCACGGCCGCGCGTCGAGAACTCGAGGCCGGTCGAGTGGACCTCGCAGCCGACGACCAGCACGCGTCGCATCTGGCCGGAACGAATGAACGCGTCCGCGGCGGCCAGCGAATAGAGGAAGCCGCTGCACTGAGCGCGGAGGTCGAAACAGGGAATCTCGGGAACACCGAGTCGTTCGTGAAGGAAGAACGACGTGCCCGGAAAATCGTGCTGGGGCGATAGCGTCGCGAGGATGATTCCGTCGATCTCATTCGCGCCGACACCCGCCGCCTCGAGCGCGCGTCGCGACGCCTGCTCGGCGAGATCGGCCGGTGTCTCGGTGCCGTCGACATGACGGCGCTCGACGATGCCCGAGCGCTGCCGGATCCACTCGTCGCTCGTGTCCATCCGCTGGGCGAGATCGTGGTTCGTCACCACATGTTCCGGCACGTACATCCCAGTGCCCGTGATCTTCGATCGGATCGTCGTCATGCTCCCCCCACGGCCTGCACCGGTGCTTCCTCGTCGCCGGCCAGCGATGCCAGGCGCTCGCGCGTGCGATCCGACACCGCCTCGCGCCAGACCGTAGCCTCCACCTCTTCGAGCAGCCCGCGCAGGCCGAGCCCGCGCAGTGCGGAGATCGCAACGCCACCCGCACGCGCGGCGATCGCCTCGCCGGCACCCGCTTCGAGCCGATCGCTTTGATTGAACACCAGGAGTTCGGGCGTATCGCTGAGGCCCATTTCGTCGAGCACGCGCCGCACCGTCGCGATCCGGCGCTCGAAGTCGGGAGCGGCCGCGTCGACCACGTGCAGAAAGAGGTCGGCCTCGCGCAACTCTTCCAGCGTGGCGCGGAACGCTTCCTTCAGGTCTTCAGGCAGATCGCGGATGAAACCCACCGTGTCGGTGACGATCACTTCGCGTTCGCGCGGAAAGCGCAGGCGACGCGATGTCGGGTCGAGCGTCGCGAACAGTTTGTCCTCGATGAGGACGTCGGCGTTCGTGAGCGCGCGCAGTAGCGTGCTCTTGCCGGCATTCGTGTAGCCGACGATCGACAGCACCGGGACGCCGCGGCGATCGCGCCGGCTGCGGCGTCCCTCGCGGTCGCGACGCAGGCCCACGAGTTCGCGCTCGAGTCGCGCGATGCGCTCGCGCACGCGGCGGCGATCCACTTCGAGGCGCTGCTCGCCCGGTCCGCGACCGCCGATGCCACCGCCGAGGCGCGACAGCCCTTCGTCGCGCTGCGCGAGCCGCGGCAACCGGTACTTCAGTTGCGCCAGCTCGACCTGCAGCTTGCCGTCCCGCGAGTGCGCACGCTGCGCAAAGATATCGAGGATCAGCTGCGTGCGATCGATCACGCGCAGTTCGAGTCGTTCCGCGATGTTGCGCGCCTGAGCGGGCGAGAGATCGTGGTCGAAGATCACCAGATCGGCGTCGTGTTGGAACGCGCGGACGACGAGATCTTCGAGACGCCCCGAACCGACGATCGTGCGCGGGTCGATCTGGGGTCTCACCTGCACCAGTACGTCGGCGATCTCGACACCCGCCGAGCGCGCCAGTTCGCGCAGCTCTACGACGGCTTCCTCGGTTTCGTAGCGCGGTCGACCGGCGCTGACCGCGACGAGCACCGCGCAATCGCCAGCGCCGACCGCACGCGTTCGCGTCGTGCGCGCCAGCTCGGTTTCGAGCGCTCCGATCCAGGCGGAGAAATCGAGGTCGAGCAGCGCTGGCGGGCGCGGCGGCATGCGTTCGACCATCGTGCCGTCCAGCTTCGCGGGGCGCAGGTGGGCGACATGGGCCTCCGTCGGCAGGCCGGTCGCGTCCATTCCGACCGTCACCATCGCGTCGAGGCGAAGCTTCGCGAGGTCGGTCAGATCGTCATGGGTGAGCGGCTCGTCACCGAGGAAGGTGTGGACGCAGCGCAGGCCGCGCAGGCGCCCCTGGCCGGCGCGCAGGCGCCCCCACTCGGGCATCTCGATCGCGGAGGTGCTGCCGACCATCGCGTGCGTGACGGCGCCGCGCCGATCGACGAGGACACCTACCTCGCGGCCGATCTCGTGCGAGATCGCGGTCAGCTCACGCGCGAATTCCTGGGTGATGAGGCGACCTGCGGGAAGCCGGCGCCGATAGAGGCGCTCGAGGGCTCGAACCTGGCTGGCCTTGAGGCCCTGCGTGTTGCCGAAGATTTGGATGAACCAGTCTCCCCACTGCCGAACGTAGCCCAAGGCCCTCTACTCGTCGGCTCGAAACCCCGCAGGGGCGCCCTCGATCGGATCCACTGCACGACTCCTCGGCCGCCCAGCGGTCCTGGCTGCATGTCCCGGTCCAGGGGTACTCTGCCAGGCTACGCGAAAAGGTCCGCAACGGGGCGGCAACGCAGTGGCGTACCGCCTTCAGCTCGCATCGACCCGGGACCGATAGGAGACCCCATGAATGCGACCCACCGCGGCCTCTCCATCGTGATCCTCGCGGCCGGCCAGGGCAAGCGAATGAAGTCGGGACTCGTGAAGGTGCTTCACGAGCTGTGTGGCCGACCGATGCTCGCCTATCCCGTCGACGTCGCCGAGGCGCTGGCGCCCGAGCGACTGGTCGTCGTGGTCGGTCGTGACAGCGAGCGCGTCTGCGACGTCTTCTCCGGCCGCGCCACCTTCGCGCTGCAGACGGAACGCCGCGGCACCGGCCACGCGATGATGTCCGCCCGCGCGGCGCTCGACGGATTCGTCGGCGACGTATTGATCCTCTACGGCGACACGCCGCTGCTGCGTGTCGAAACGATCGAGCGCATGCGCGCCGAGAAGACCGCGCGCGGTGTCGACCTGCTGATCCTCTCGGCGATGGAGCCGCTGCCGGGTCGCATCGTGCGCGACGGGGCGGGCAAGGTCCTTCGCATCGTCGAGATGACCGACGCGACCCAGGACGAGCTGCGGATCCAGGAAGGCAATACCGGCACCTACCTCGTCGACGCAGAGTTCCTGTGGAAGGCGCTCGATCAGGTCGACGACAAGAATGCCCAAGGCGAGATCTACCTGACCGACATCGTCGGCATCGCCGTACGCGACGGTCGTGCCATCGACGCGGTACCGCTCGATGACGCCGACGAGGCGCTCGGCATCAACTCGCGCGCCGAGTTGGCTCGCGCCTCCGCCGTGCTGAGCCGTCGCACCGCGCAGCGCGTGATGGACGAGGGCGTGACGCTGATCGATCCCGATGCGACCTATCTCGACTGGGACGTGCAGATTGGTCGCGACACCGTCGTCGAGCCCGGCTGCGTGATCCAGGGACCGACGCGCATCGGCGAGCGCTGCACGATCAAGGCGAACACGGTGATCGAGTCGTCCGAAGTCGGCGACGCCGTCGTGATCGGCCCGTCGGCGCATCTGCGGCCGGGCAGCCGGCTCGGCGCGGGCGTTCGGATCGGCAACTTCGTCGAGATCAAGAACAGCAACCTCGGTGAGGGCGTGAAGGCCGACCACCTGTCCTACATCGGCGATGCCGACGTCGGCGCGGGCGCGACCTTCGGCTGCGGCTCCGTCGTCGTGAACTACGACGGCATCGACAAACACCGAACGCGCGTCGAAGAGCGCGCCTTCATCGGCTGCAACGCGAATCTCATTGCGCCCGTCACGATCGAGCAGAATGCCTTCGTCGCGGCCGGTTCGACCGTCACGGAATCCGTTCCGAAGGACGCTCTCGCCGTGGCGCGCGCCAAGCAGCGCAACATCGAGGGGTGGCGCTTACGCCGGCCAGCCAAGAGCTCCGGCAAGCACCACAAGAAGGAGTAACGACACATGTGTGGAATCGTCGGCTACGTGGGACGCGATCGGCTCGCAATGGACGTCCTGATCGACGGCCTGCGTCGTCTCGAATACCGAGGCTACGACTCGGCTGGCATCGCGGTCTTCCAGGGCGGCTCGCTGACGACCCGGCGCGCGGTGGGCAAGCTCGCTGCGCTCGAGGACCTGCTGAAGGGCGATCCGCTCCCCGGCGCGATCGGCATCGGCCACACGCGCTGGGCTACACACGGGAAGCCGTCCGTACGCAACGCGCATCCCCATCGCGCCGGTCACATCGCGGTGGTGCACAACGGCATCGTCGAGAACTACCGCGCGATCCGCGCCGAACTCGAGGCCGAGGGGCGCGAGATCGAGTCCGATACGGACACCGAACTCGTCGCGCACCTGATCGACCGCGAACTCCACAATGGCGCGCCCGATCTCGCGACCGCCGTGCGACGCGCCAGCAAGCGCATGGTCGGTTCCTACGCGATCGCCGTGATGTCGGAGACCCAGCCCGACGAGATCGTCGCCGCCAAGCAGGGCGGCTCGCCGATCATTCTCGGCCTGGGCGATGGCGAGACGTTCCTCGGCTCCGACATCCCCGCGCTGCTTCCCTACACGCGCCGGATGGCGTTTCTGCAGGACGGCGACTTCGCGACGCTCTCGGCGCGTGAAATCCACGTCTTCGACGTCGAGGGGCGTCCACTGACGCGCGAGCCGCGCATCATCGCGTGGGACCCCGTTTCGGCGGAGAAGGGCGGCTATGACCGCTTCATGCAGAAGGAGATCTACGAGCAGCCGCGCGCGATCACCGACACGATCGGCACGCGCGTGCTCTGGCACGAAGGCCGTGCTGATCTCGATCTCGACGGCATCGACTTCTCGCCGGAGCGCGCCAAGGCGATCGACCGCGTGCATCTGGTCGCCTGTGGAACCGCGTACTACGCCTGCCTGATCGGTCGCACGATGATCGAACAGCTCGCGAAGCTCCCGGTGGAAGCCGACGTCGCGAGCGAGTACCGCTACCGCAAGCCGATCGTCGGCGACAAGGCGCTCGTCGTCGCCGTCTCGCAGTCCGGCGAGACGGCCGACACGCTCGCCGCGCTGCTCGAGGGCAAGGGGCAGGGCGCCCGTACGCTCTCGGTCTGCAACGTGCGCGAAGCCACGATCGCGCGCGCGTGCGACGACGTCCTCTACACCCACGCCGGCCCCGAGATCGGCGTGGCCTCGACCAAGGCGTTCACGACGCAGGTCGTCGCGCTCTATCTCGTCGCGCTGAAACTCGGCCACGCGCGCGGCGTGATCGGCGACGAGGAACTCCGCAAGCGCCTCGCCGATCTCCAGCGCCTGCGCCGCAATGTCGAGCACGTTCTTCAACTCGACGACGCGGTCAAGAAGATCGCGCACAAGTACAAGGACGCGCGCGACTTCCTGTACCTCGGCCGCGGTGTGATGTATCCGATCGCGCTCGAGGGCGCGCTCAAGCTCAAGGAGATCTCCTACATCCACGCCGAGGCCTACGCGGCCGGCGAGATGAAGCACGGACCGATCGCGCTGATCGACGAGAACATGCCCGTCGTCGTCATCGCGAACGCGAGCGCCGTCTACGACAAGGTGATGTCGAATCTCGAGGTGGTGCGCGCGCGCGACGGTCAGATCATCGCGATCGCCACCGAGGGCGACACGGAGATCGCCGCGAAGGCCAACGACGTGCTCTACATCCCGGATCTCGGCGAGTATCTGACGGCGCTGCTCGCGGTGGTGCCGCTGCAGCTGCTCGCGTATCACGTGGCGATGCTGAAGGGCACCGACGTCGACCAGCCGCGCAATCTCGCGAAGAGCGTGACGGTCGAGTAGGCCGCGGGCCGGCGCGGGTCAAGTCGCGCCTGGCCCGGATCCCTTGCCAGCGGTCACGATAGTGTCGTCGACGCGCTCACCGCCCCACGCGGCGAGCGCCGTCGTCGCGACCGCGAACAGCACCCAAAGCGCCGAGAGCGCGGTGAACGCGACATCCTGGGATCCGGTGATGACATCGCTGATCCCGAGGCTCGCAGCGGACAGCAGCAGCAACCCGATTCCGACCGCGTCGATCGAGGCGGCGAGAAGTCCGTAGCCGAGCAAGAGTGCGTAGTAGTACGAGCCGATCTGCGCGCAGACCACCACGAGCCCGATGCCCAGCAGCGGCGCCGCCCCGAGCGAAGTTCGTGCCAGCGCCGCGGCGAGGAGCGTGACGAACACCGCAATGCCGACGCCGTACACGGTTTGGCGATTCTCGAAGTTCGTGCGCATCGCTTCGTGCCAGGGCGTGAACGGATCCTCGAGCGCCGAGTCACGCAGCGCACCGGATGTGGTCGCAGGATCGAAGGATACGACGGTCTTCCATCCGACGAAGTTGACGAGTGGCGTCGCCAGATGCTTGCGACTGTTCGCGATGAACTCCGGCCAGGCGTCGCGTCCCGCGACTGCGACCGAGAGCGGGACCAGCGTCGCAAGCGCCAGCACGCAACCGATCGCGAAGCGCCGATGTGCCGCGGAAAGCGTCAGCGAGCGACGGCGCGCGAGGTCGATTGCAGCGTGCATGACGACCGCAGCCACCAGGAAACCCGGGAAGATGCGCAGCAGCGTTGCCCAGGTGAGTGCAAAGCCGCCGGCGAGAAGACTCCCGCGCTTCACCAGCGCAGCGCCGATCACCGAGGCGACGAGCCAGTCATAACGGAGGAAGCTCCCGCCGATCCACGCAAAGCTGCCCAGGTAGTGGGTGCCGAAGAAGATCAGCGCCGTGCATCCTGCACGAAGTCCGAAGCCCCAGAACGCCGCCGCCCACATCACGGCGAGTAGCGCGAGATCGATCCGGGCGAGCGCGCGCAAGCGCGGCCAGATGAGCGGAGCCTGTGGCACGAGCCCCGCGCCCGTGATCGTCCACACCGGGGATGCGTTGAAACCGTGGTCGGTGAGAATTCTCCCCCAACTCCGCACCGGTAGTGCCATGCGGAGCGTCGCGACGTCGCGTTCGAATGCAAGCCAGCGCGCCGGGGTGAAGTGGCGTTTACAAGCATCGGGATCGGCGGCGGTCGCCGTGCCTTTCTCGACGCGGTTGGTGAGGAGCTTCCGCAGCGGCCGCTGCGCTGGCGGGACCGGGAAGCCGGTCTCCGCATCCGCGATCAGCGTGCAGTCGTACAGACGCGTGTAGCCGAGTTCGCGAAAGTACTTGGCGCCGAGCGCGTGGTGGTAGAGCTCCCAGGGGTGCCCGTAGCTGAGCGTCGCAAGCGGTGCGAACTGAACCCAGGCGAGTGCGGCCGCCGCAGCGGTCGCGACCAGCAAGATGTCGCGCAGGCGGCGCGACCGGTCCGCGACGCCCGCGCGCCGCAGTACCGCGTCGAGCAGCAGCAGTGCGGCGCCGATCAGCGCGATCGTCGCCTTTGCGGTGCTGAACGCAGCGCTCGACCACGTCGAGATGTCCAGCGCGTCGTTCACGACGGCCCCGCGCTCCCGACGAGCAGTCGCTCATCGCTGTTTTCGACGGTCGCGAGCCCGCGACCGAGGCACACGCAGGCCTCAACGACGGCGATCGGGAGCCCGATCACCTGCAGACGGGCGCGGCGCGCGGCGTGCGCCTGCATCCCGACCTGCACGCCTCATGAAGTCAAGCATCGACACGAGCATACCGAGGAACAACGGCCATCCCACCCGCAACCGGGATGGGCGACGATGCGTTCGCGAACGCAGTGCAGATCCATGCCGCGGGTGCTTCCGATCGTCGCGCGGCGCCGCTACGTTGTCGGTCTTCTTGCCCCATTTGGCCATTGGTCCACGGAGAAAACGGCGCCCTTGCTCGCCGAGACGATCCTCGACGGACTGAATCCGGAGCAGCGCCGCGCGGTCGAGATCACCGAGGGGCCGCTGCTGATCCTCGCGGGCGCGGGCAGCGGCAAGACGCGCGTGCTCGTGCACCGCATCGCCTATCTGATCGGCGCGTGCGGCATCCCGGCCGAACAGATCCTCGCGGTGACGTTCACCAACAAGGCCGCCGGCGAGATGCGCGAACGCGTCGAGAAGCTGCTCGGCCCCGCCGCGCAGGGTCTGTGGGTCACCACCTTCCACTCGGCCTGCGTGCGCATCCTGCGCCGCGACGCCGGTCACCTCGGTTTCTCGCGCGGCTTCGTGATCTACGACGAGGACGATTCGCTGTCGCTCGTGAAGGAAGCGCTGCGCCGCCACGGCCTCGATCCGAAGGTCCACGATCCGCGTCGGCTGCGCTGGCGGATCGATCAGTTCAAGAACAAGGGTTGGCTGCCGGCGCGCGCCGCCGAAGCGGCCCATGACCTCGACTCGGAGCAAGCCGCCGAACTCTACGCGACGTATCAGCGCCTGCTCGCCGAGGCGAACGCGCTCGACTTCGGCGACCTGATCCTGCAGACCGCGCAGCTCTTCGCGCGCTTTCCCGAGGTGCTCGCGCACTACCGGAGGCGTTGGCACTACGTCCTCGTCGATGAGTACCAGGACACCAACCGCGTCCAGTACGAGCTCGTGACGCAGCTGGCCGCGGAACACAAAAATCTGTGTGTCGTCGGAGATGGTGACCAATCCATCTACGGCTGGCGCGGCGCCGACGTGCGCAACATCCTCGACTTCGAGCGCGACTACCCCGACACGCAGGTCGTGAAGCTCGAGAGCAACTACCGCTCGACACGCGCGATCCTCGAAGGCGCGTCGCACGTGGTCGCGCACAACGAGACGTCGAAGGGATTGAAGCTGCGCGCCGAGCGCGGCGACGGCGAGCTGCTGCGCTTCTTCGAGGCGGGCGACGAGCGCGCCGAAGCCGCGTTCGTGATCCGACAGATCCTGAACGCCGCGCGCGAAGGCCGCTCACCACGCGACTTCGCGATCTTCTACCGCACCAACGCGCAGTCGCGGCCGTTCGAAGAAGAGCTGCTCCGCTACAACGTTCCGTACGCGATCATCGGCGGCGTGCGCTTCTATGAGCGCGCCGAGGTGAAGGACGCGCTCGCGTATTTGCGCATCGCGCTGAATCCCGCCGATGCCGCGGCGTTGCGCAGGATCGTCAACGTGCCGCCGCGCGGCATCGGCAAGACCACCGTCGATCGCGCCGACGAGATCGCGCAGCGCGACGGCGTGACGTTGCTCGAAGCCTTGAAACGGCTCGCCGCAGAAGGCGGCGCCGGTCGCGCGGCGGGACCGATCCGCGAGTTCGCGATGCTGCACGAGGAACTCGCCCGCGACATCCGCACGCGGCCGCTCGCCGAGACGATCGCCGACCTGCTGCAGCGCAGTGGCTACTTGCGTCACCTCGAAGCCGAGGCTTCGCCGGAAGCCCAGACGCGGCTCGAGAACTTGCGCGAACTGATCTCCGCCGCAGAAGACTTCAGCGTCGAGAGCGCGTCGCCCGGCGATGAAGATCGCTCGGCGGTCGAGCTGTTTCTCGACCAGGTGGCGTTGGTCGCCGACGTCGATGGCTGGGACCGCCGCGCAGAGCGCGTTTCGCTGATGACGGTGCACTCGGCAAAGGGTCTCGAGTTCCCGACCGTGTTCCTGGTCGGCCTCGAGGAGGGCATCTTCCCGCACGCGGTGTCGTCGCGCGACTTGAGTGGCATCGAGGAGGAGCGCCGCCTGTTCTATGTCGGCATGACGCGCGCCATGGAGAGCCTGTTCTTGACCTGCGCGCGCGAACGACGCCGCTACGGTTCGCGCACCTTCGGGGTTCCGTCGCGTTTCCTTCGCGAGATCCCCGAGTCGCTGATCACGGGCGCGGGTCCCGCTACGCCGCGCCAGGCGAAGCCGGAACTAGACTTCGAGTATGCGCACCCCGAGTACGACGAGAGCGGCGGAGAGATTCCGCGCGGCATGCGTGTACGCCATCCGGTGTTTGGATACGGAGTCGTGCTCGACGTGATCGGCGCCGGCCCCGCGCAGAAACTGCGCATCAAGTTCGATCGCATTGGCGTGAAGACGCTGCTCACTCGCTTCGCGAATCTGGAGCCGGGGTAGTTTCAATCGGAGCGAGAGGGTTCGCCTGTGCCCATCGCAAGGTTCGTTCTTGCGCCGTTCTACGCAGTCGCGCTGGCCTGTGCGGCGATCGCGACCAAAGTCGAATGGGTTCGGGGTAGCGATGTCGGATTCGCGCCGAGTTCATCACCCGAAGTGGGCGCCGCCGACGTTCCGGTTTGGATCGTCCGGCTGACCGGCCGCTTCGTGGATCTGCGCACGCCACCGGGAGTCCCTGCGCAGGTCTTGGGGGCAGGGTTCCATCTCGTCGATGACGCCACCGGCGAGATCGTGGGCCGCGGCGGCAGAGGTCAGCCGGCAGGCGGAGCACCCCAATCACCGTCGCGTCTCACCAAGGGCCGGTAGACCGCGATGCGCGCGACGATCAGTCAGTGGCGATTCTCGGCGTTTCGCGAATAATGCGCGCCCAATGGCCTCCATCTTCGAAAACGCCCGCCACGGTCGCGCCTTGGCGCAGGCGCTCGATGCGTTCGCGCAGGTGCCGCTGCTGCGCACGGGGCTGCGCCTCGGCCTCTTCGAAGCGCTGCGGACGCCGCAGGATGCGCACGCGCTCGCCGATCGGCTCGGTCTCGCACCCGATCTGGTCGCGGCCTGGGCGCGCAATCTCCAGGCGCAGGGATGGCTGCAGAAAGCCGGGCGCAGTGCGCCAGCGGCTGCGGGTCACGAGCAGGGCGAGATCTATCGGTTGGCCGCTGGCACGGTGTGGCTGCTCGATGCGCCGGAGGCGCAATCACTGCACGCGCTGCTCGAGCATGCGGTTGACACCATGGCCGGTCGCCTCGGCGCGCTGCCGGATCTGATGAAGGGCGCCGAGCGACCACTTTTCGGCAGCGGCGATGAAGCGCGCCGGATGGCTGCGATCACGCGCCTGGTCGAGCCACGCGCGTTGCGTGCCCTCGAGTCGATCCCCGGCGCGCGCCATCCGCAGCGCGTGCTCGACATCGGTTGCGGTCGCGGCGACTACCTCGCCGAACTACTGACACGGTATCGCGACGCGATCGGTCTCGGCGTCGAGATCGACGCGGGCGTTGCCGAACAAGCGCGGCGCCGACTCGCCGAGGCCGACGTCACGCGTCGTGCCGAAGTGCGGGTCGGTGACTTTCGCACGATGGAATTGCCGCGCGGCAACTTCGATCTGATCCTGCTGAATCACAACCTCCACTATTTTGCGCCGGCGGAGCGGCCAGCGCTGTTGCGCCGCGCGAAGAGTCGGCTCAATGAAGAAGGCGTGCTGGCCGTGCAGACGCTGGTGCTCACCGAAGGCATCCTGCCGTCGGTGCTCGGCCTGCAAGCGGGCGCCGCACTCTTCGATCTACTGCTGCGCGCGCACGGCAATCTGCACGGTCTTCCGACAGCGGCAGACGTACATCAAGCGCTGCGCGACGCGGGCTTCACGCAGACCGGTGAAGTTTCGGTGATGCCGGGCGGCGCCGTGCGATACGTGTGGGGCCGGATGACGGCGCCGCCCGTGCGGGAGGCGTCGTGACGCCCGCCCTGCGCCGCTGGATCGCGATGAGTGTGCTGGCGGTGTTCGGTTTCGTGTTGCTGCTGTACTTGCTCCCGGTGATCGCCACCGGCCCCGTCGGTGTCTGGTCCTTCGCCGGACGCGTCGCGCAATGCGTGCTCGCGCTCGCCGCGGCGTTCGCAGTCTTCACGAATCGCAGTTGGGCGCGACTCGCGATCGTGGCCACCGGCGCGGCCGTCGCGATCACCGCCCTCGGCGACGCCTTCGTGGTCGGCATCATCGCGCCGCTCACCGCGCTGCTCGTCGCAGTGATCGCCATCGCCGCCGCGCTCCTGCTGGTTTGGCTGGTGAGGCCGACGTGACGGCGCTTCGTCTCCTGCGCTGCGTCATGCGCATGGCCGACGCGCGGAGCGGCGTCTAGAATGCCCGACTCCCCAAGTCGATCGATGAGCCTCGCATTCCCGCTTCCCGCGTAGCGAGGCAAAGCCGAGCGGCGAGGTCATCAGTTGTTCCCGCGTAGCGAGGCAAAGCCGAGCGGCGAGATTCATGGAACGGCGAGGATCATGCGTTTGATGAAGCCGAGTGTACGTCCGCAGCGCCCCCAGTTTTCTTCAGGACCGTGCGCGAAGCGGCCGGGCTGGTCGCTCGACGCGCTGTCCGGTGCGTTGCTCGGTCGCTCGCATCGCGCGAAGGCACCGAAGCAGCGCCTGCAAGCGGTGATCGAGCGCAGCAAGGCGCTGCTCGGCATGCCGCCGGAGTGGAAGCTCGGCATCGTCCCCGCGTCCGACACCGGCGCGATCGAGATGGCGATGTGGTCACTACTCGGCGAGCGGCCCGTCGACGTGCTCGCGTGGGAGAGCTTCGGCCAGGAGTGGGTGACCGACGTCACCAAGCAGTTGAAGCTCGACGCGCGTGTGCTCTCGGCGGAGTACGGCGCGCTGCCGGATCTCGGCAGCGTCGACTTCACGCGCGACGTGATCTTCACCTGGAACGGCACCACTTCGGGCGTGCGCGTCCCGAACGGCGCCTTCATTCGAGACGACCGCGAAGGCCTGGTGCTTTGCGACGCCACGTCGGCGGTCTTCGCGATGGACATCGCGTGGAACAAGCTCGACGTCGTCACCTGGTCGTGGCAGAAGGTGCTCGGCGGGGAAGCCGCGCACGGCATGCTCGCGCTGTCGCCGCGTGCGGTCGCTCGTCTGGAGTCGTTCACGCCGCAACGGCCGCTGCCGAAGATCTTCCGGCTCACCAAGAAGGGCAAGCTAGACGGCTCGATCTTCGAGGGCTCGACGATCAACACGCCGTCGATGCTGTGTGTCGAGGACGCCATCGACGGACTCGCCTGGGCCGAGGGCGCGGGCGGGCTCGCGGGCCTCGTCGCGCGTTCGGAGTCGAATCTCGCCGCCATTCGCGGCTGGGTCGAACGCACGCCGTGGGTCGCGTTCCTCGCGCGCGATGCGGCGACGCGCTCGTGCACCTCGATCTGTCTGCAGATCACCGACGACTGGTTTGCGGCACAGGCGCCCGATGCGCAGAGCAAGACGATCGCGGCGCTGGTGGCGCTGCTCGAAAAGGAAGCCGTCGCCTACGACATCGCTTCGTATCGCGATGCGCCGCCGGGCCTGCGGATCTGGGGCGGAGCCACCGTCGAGCGCACCGACATCGAGTCGCTGCTGCCGTGGCACGACTGGGCCTGGAGCGAAGTGCGCCAGGCGTAACCCGATCGGACCGGATCGCCGGTGGTGTCGGGATCCACCAAGTTCACGTTCGCTGTCGGCTTCGCGACTCCCTTTCGGGACGTCGAGCCTATACGCTGCGCCGACGCAGCAAGGAGGCTCCCGGTGCCGCTCGCGCATAAGCATGCCCTGTTCGGACCGCGTTTCGCCCGTCATCTCGTTCGGTTGACGCGGCTCTACTGGACGTCACCGGACGCGCCGAAGGGGGGCCTGCTGCTCGCGGCCACCGTCGCGCTCGAACTCGGCACCGTCTATGGCAACGTGCTGCTCTCGGACATCCAGCGTCGCATCTTCGATGCGTTTCAGGACAAGCAGATGGGCGCATTCACCGCCGCCATCGGGCTCTTCCTCGGCATCGCACTCGGCTTCGTGCTCGTATCCACCTACCGGATCTTCCTGCGGCAGGCGCTCGAGATCCGCTGGCGCCACTGGCTCACCGACCATTTCATCAAGGAGTGGATCACCTCGCACGCCTTCTGCCAGATCGAGCTACACCGCAAGGCGACCGACAACCCGGACCAGCGCATCGCCGAGGACGTGCGCGAGTACGTGGCGAGCGCGCTCGGGCTGTCGCTTTCACTGCTCTCCGCCGTGGCGACGTTGGTCTCCTTCGCGGCGATACTCTGGAGGCTGTCGGGGAGCTGGAAGTTCCAGGTGGATGGCAACCACTTCCAGATCCCTGGTCTGATGATGTGGGTGGCGATCCTCTACGCCATCCTCGCCACCTGGATCACGCACCGCGTCGGTCGCAGGCTCGCCGGCATCCAGTTCGACCGCCAACGCTTCGAGGCCGACTTCCGCTTCAAGCTGGTCCGCTTCCGCGAGAACGTGGAGCCGATCGCGCTCGCGAGCGGAGAGGGCGCCGAGCGGCGCTTCGCGCTCGAGCGGTTCCACCGCATCATCGGGAACTGGTGGGAGCTGATCCGGGCCCAGCGCAATCTGAATCTGTTCACCACGGGCATCGGCCAGGCGAACTCGCTCGTTCCGCTGCTGGTGGCGGCGCCGGCATTCTTCGCGGGCCATCTGACGCTCGGCAGCGTCATGCAGACGCGGATCGCATATGGCGAAGTGTCGGGCGGACTCACCTGGTTCGTGAACGCCTACCAGGAGATCGCCCGTTGGCGCGCGAACATCGAGCGCATCGTGACGCTGGCGGAAGAGATCGAGTCGACGCGCGACGAACTCGCGCGCGCCGAGGTCGTGCACGTCGAGCGAGCCACCGACGGTTCGCTGCGCCTCGACCATGTCCGCATCGCACGGCCGGACGGCGCCGTGCTGATCCAGGACGCCAATGCCGAGCTGCGACCGGGCGATCGCGTGGCGCTCGTCGGCCCGACGGGATCGGGCAAGCGCACGCTGCTGCGCGCGATCGCGGGCATCTGGCGCTTTGGCAAGGGCGTCATCGAGGTGCCGGATCACACGCGCACGCTGATCCTGTCGCAGCGGCCGCACCTGCCGATCGGGACGCTGCGCGAAGTCATCTCCTATCCCGAGCCGGTCGGCACCTTCTCGGATGACGACATCCGCGAGGTGATGCGACTCCTCGACCTGACCTCGCTCGAGAATCGCCTCGATGAAACCGAGCACTGGCAGCAGCTGCTTTCGGGTGGCGAGCAACAGCGCCTGGCGCTCGCGCGCGTGTTCCTGATCCGGCCCGACTGGATCTTCCTCGACGAGGCCACCTCGGGTCTCGACGAGGCGACCGAGGCGCGCGTCTACCAACTGTTCCGCGAGCGCCTGCCGGCCTCCGCGATCGTCTCGATCGCGGATCGGCCGATGCTCGCGCAGTACCACAGCCGCCGCTGGAACCTCGAAGCGCGCGCAGGCGGGGCGGTGCTCGAGGCGGCCTGAGTTCGCTCCCGGCCGCTCAGCGTGGCTCGTGCAGCGCCATCTGCGTGCAGCGGAAGAGCGCGATCACCTTGCCGTGCAGTTCGTCCTCGACCGCAACGTCCCAGACCTGTGTCGCGCGACCACGGATCGCGCCGCCCTCGCGTACGGTGCCGAGAAAGTGGTCTTCAGCTCGACCGTCGTGGAACTCGCGCCGTCCGGCAGATTCGCGCCGATGCCGACCGCGCACAGCCAGTCGGCGAGCGTGACGAAGACCGGCGCCCAGCTCGGCCGTTACGCCGACGATGCCCGGATACATGGGCTTCGCGAACTCGTTGAGGCGTCGCACGCGCTCGACGGAACTCGGTGACGGCTCGGTCATCGGCGGTCTCCGTTCGATCGCTTCATCGCAGCCAGCTGTCGACCGCAGCGAATTCATCGGGCCAGACGAATTCGCTCCCGGCTCTCCGCACTTCGCCAACCCCGACGACAGCGACGAGATCGAGCGGACCGTAGAGATGCGGAAACAATTCACCCGAAGCGAGATGCGCGGTGCCACCGCCGGGAATCGGCGCGGGCGCCTCGAAGCGCAGCTCGGCCGTAAGCCGAGCCGGATCGATCGCGAGCACCAGCAGCGGCGGTGTCGCATCGTCGTAGTAGTCGCGCGCGACGGCAAGCAGTGTCGACCGCGTCGCGGTGCAGTGCACGAAACCCTCGCGTGCGAGTGAGGGCGGCGCGTACGAGCCGCCCTCGCAATGCGCACGCAGCGCGGCGGCCGTCGTGATGTGGTAGATCTGCACGCGCTTCGGCGCGCCTTCTCCGGCGTGCGCGGACATCACGATCGCGCGGGCCCCTTCAGCTCGACGACGTTGCCGTCGGGATCGCGGATGTAGATCGACGGTCCCATGCCGCCCGCGCCGTAGCGAGTGGCGACGTCGCCGACCTCGATGCCGTGGACGCGCAGATGGGTCGCGATCGCTGCGGCGTCGAACGCGGCGAGCGCCAGCGCGAAGTGATCGACGTTGCGGCCGTCGGCGCCGGGCCCGGCACCGCCGAGCTTGCCGAGCGGGCCGGCCACCGGCACCAGATCGATCAGGCTTGCACCGGCGCGCAGCTGATGGAGCCCCAGCGCTTCGCTCTCGCGTTCGACCGTGCAACCGAGCGCATCGCAGTAGAAGCGCTTCGATGCGGTGACGTCGGTAACGCGCAGCACGACGTGATCGATGCCGCGGACCTCGATGGCTCCCATGCGCAGCCTCCTCCGAGCCTCACGCTAGCAGCGCGCGCTGCTTCGCCTCACGGCATCGGTGGCGACGGCTCGTCCGGCGTCGGTGCTACGCCTCGCGCGCGCAGCTTTTCGATCTTGCGACGCGTCCAGAGCGCGTTGGGATGGGTAGGCGCGAGGCGCAGTGAAATCTCGAAATCGTAGAGCGCGAGGTCCGGGCGCTGCTCGTCGAGTCGCACACGGCCGAGCAGGTGACGCACGTGGGCATCGTCATCGGGAGAGATCGCGAGCCACTGCAGGTACGATCGCGCGGCGCCGCTTTGGTCGTGCTGCTTCTGCAACTCGGCGCCGAGCCCCGTCCAACCGGTGCGGCCCAGTGGGTACGCGATCGTCGCTTCGCGGTACAGCGACTCGGGATCGGCCCACTTGCGCGCGCGTCCGTGCGAGAAGCCCGCGAACAGCACGACGACGATCGCGAACACTCCGAACACCGCATGCTGCGCGCCGGGGCCGCGGCGACGCGCGGTCGTGTCCACCACGTCTGCGATCAGCCACAACGCGCCCGGAAGCGCCGCGTAGAGGTAGCGGTCGGCGAAGACGTTGCTCATCGGGATCACCTGGATCACCGGCAGCAGCATCCCGAAGAACCAGGCCACCGTGAGCCAGCGCTCGCGTCGCGGCCAGCACGCGCGCACGGCGAGCAGCGCAACCGCAGCGAGCGCAGCGGCGGGCCACAGCAGACGCTCGTCGAACCAGCCGGTCACCGCGGCCGGGTGGACGCCGTGCAC
Organism: Deltaproteobacteria bacterium; assembly: GCA_031362725.1. Classification (GTDB taxonomy): domain Bacteria; phylum Myxococcota_A; class UBA9160; order UBA9160; family PR03; genus PR03. The sequence continues at coordinate 23,701 of JANLTC010000346.1, forward strand.
GAGATCAAAAGGCGCGAAGACGAGCCGTACGTAGCGCCAGGTGATCCATGGCAGGATCTGCGCGGTCGCGATCGGACCCCCGCCGAACCACGGCGCGACGCCGCCCTGCTCGGACTGTGCCGCCAGCCCGAGTGCGAACGTGATGACGGCGATGATCGCGAGCGGGTTCAGATCGAACGCCGCGCGCCGTCGCGCACCGGTTCGACCGTGCGTCCAGATCGCGAGCAGGAAAATCGCGGGCAGCGGAATCGCGGCGGGTTTGGCCAGCAGCGCGAGCGCGCCCAGCAGGGTCGCGGCCACGACGCGACCGCCGCGCGGCTCGTGCAGGTACGCGAGCCAGCGTTCGAGCGCGGCAAGCGAGAAGCCGACCGAGAGCAGCGTCTTCGACTGGTTGATCCAGCCGACTGGCTCCGCCGCCACCGGGTGAACGAGGAACAGCGTGCCGGCGGCGAGTGCCGCCGGGCGTGACAGCCCCACGCGTCGTCCCGCCGCGATCATCGCGAGCGCCGCCAGCGCGTGTAGCAGCGCATTGCCCACTCGATAGGGGAGGGGGTTGGTTCCGAAGGCGCGCCATTCCGCCAGCAGGAAGAGCTGGTGCACCGGCGACCAGTTGCCGACGACGTAGTAGCGTTCGAGCGTGACCTTGCCGATCGCTTCGCCGAGCGGCAGGGACAGGGCTTCGTTGTACTCGAGGTAGAGCAGATCATCCGAAATGAAGGGACCCCGGAAACCCGGGCCGTGGAGCAGCAGCGCGACCGCGACGAAGATCCCCGCCAGCGCGAGCGTCGCCGCTGCGCTCGACTTGACGCTCTCCGCCGCGCCGCTCAAGATCGCCCCGTCCCATGGAAAGCGAAGCATGCGCGCCGGGCGAGCACGCGCTCTACGAACGCGCGGTCCGCGCCATCGAGCCGCAAGCGGCGGGCGTACTGCGAGTCTCGCCGTGTTCGGCATGCGACGGCACGAGCGCGGTACCGCGCTTCGCGATCGAAGGGCTCCGCGCTCGCGTCGTCGTGTGCGTCACGTGCGGGACGGGCCGCCTCGATCCGCTGCCGAGCGAGGCCGAACTGCGGGGCTTCTATCCGCCGCAGTACTACGGCGACCTCGGCAGCAAGTTTCGCGCGCCGATCGAGGCGCTGGTGCAATGGGTCGGCGTCCGTCACGCGGCGTTCCTCGCGAGCGGGCTGCCGCGCGGCGGCCGCGTGCTCGACGTCGGCTGCGGCCGGGGTGTGATCCTCGGCGCGCTCTCGGATCGCGGCCTCGAGGCGCACGGCTTCGAGGTCAGCGAAGCGGCCACGCGTGGTGTCGACACGCGTGCGAAGGTCTGCGTCGCGCCGCGACTCGAGGACGCCCACTATCCGGACGCGTACTTCGACGGCGTGATCATCTGGCACGTGCTCGAACACGTCCTCGATCCGCGCGCCACGCTCGAGACGATCCGCCGGGTGCTGCGGCCCGGCGGGCGCCTCGTCGTCGCGGTGCCAAACTTCGGAAGCCCGCAGGCGCGCTGGGCAGGTCCGGCCTGGTTCCATCTCGACCTGCCGCGTCATCTCCATCACTTCCCGCTCCCCGCGTTGCGACGGCTGCTCGGCCGCAGCGGTTTCGCGATCCGCTCCGAGCACCATTTCTCCTTGCGCCAGAACCCCTTCGGCTGGCTGCAAAGCTGGCAGAACCTCCGCCCCGAGTTCCCGCGCAACGGACTGTACACGCTGCTCTATCGCCGATCTGCAGCGGAAGCGCCGCCCTTCGACCCGCGCACGCGCCGGCGCTTGATGCTCGGCCTCGCACTCGGCGCCGCGCCCGCGCTCGCGGCCACGCTGATCGAGACTGCGGCGCGCCGCGGCGGCACGGTTCACGTCGTCGCCACCGCGCTCTGAGCGGGGACGTTGGTTGCGTGACTTGCGTCGCGAGACGCCACCGCGTCGTCGCGGTGATCGCTTCGCGACGCAAGTTACGCAACCAACGTCGCCTTCCGTAGAATCCGGCGCCCATGCAACGACTCGCGTCCAGTGCGCAGCGACCCGGCGTCTATGTCGCGCTTGCGCTCGGCTACGCGGCGGTCGCGCTCGCTGTGCTGTGGCCGGCCCTGCATGGAGACTTCGTGTCCGACGACATCGGCTACGTCGTCGGCAACCCGTGGATCCACACGCTCGGCATCTCGAATCTGCGCGCGATCCTCGACCCGACCGGTCCCGCCGCGGCGCACACGGCCAACTATGCGCCGGTGCATCTGCTGATGCATGCACTCGGCTGGCAGCTCTTCGGTGCGAACCCGTTCGGACACCACGTTGCGAACGTGCTGCTGCACGCGGTCGCGTCCGCGTTGCTGGTCGCGCTGTTCGCGCGCGCGGGTGTGCCGTTCGTCGCGGCCGCGCTCGGCGGTGCGTTGTTCCTGCTGCACCCGGCCAACGTCGAGGCAGTCGCCTGGGTGTTCCAGCTGAAGACGATCGTCGCGCTGGCGCTCGCCTCGGCGGCGCTGCTGCTCGAGCCGCGGCGTCCGATCGCGGCCACGATCGTTTTCGTGCTGGCGCTCCTCACGAAGATCCAGGCGGCGTTTGCGATCCCGGTGGCGGCGATCGCGATCTGGATCGGAGCGCCGGCGGCTGCCCGTTCGCGTGGCGCGCGGGCGGTCGTGCTCGGCGTCTGGATCGGGCTGCTGGCGTTGGCGTTGCTGCCCGAGATGCTCGCGTTCGAGCGCCTCGGGCACGCGGAACTCGCAGCGCCGCTCGCGCCGCTCGAGCGGGTGCGCGCGACCGCGTCGTTCGTCGGGCGCTACCTGTTGATGGCGACGACGTCGATTGGTGTGTCTGCGTTTCACCAGCCCGCGTTGCCGGCGTCATGGTCCGACCCGTTCTGCGTGCTCGGTGTTCTCGGCATCGTGGCGATGGCGACGCGTGCGCTGATCGTGCTCGCACGGCGCGATCCGGAAGCGGAATTCTGGGCATGGACGGTGGGCGGCTTCGGCCCGGTGTCGCAGCTGTTGCCGTTCCTGTATCCGATCGCGGATCGCTACCTCTACTACATCCTGCCGGGCCTGATCGGCGCGGGGCTCGTTGCGATCCGCGCACCGCTCACCCAACTCGCGAATGCGCCGCGCAGTCGGCCGTCGCGGGCCGCGTTGCTCGCCGCGGTTGCGGTGCTCGGCGCTTCGGGCTGGCGCTCGTTCGAGCGCGCCGGCATCTGGCGCTCCGAGGGGACGCTCGCGCGAGACGCCGCGGCGCACTATCCGGAAGGGATTCCTGCGCAACTATTGCGCGCAGAGGCCGCGGCGCGAAGCGGGGACGTGGCGTCTGCGGTCGCAGCGCTGCGCGGTGCGAGCGCGCGTGGCTACGACCGCTTCATCGATCTCGAGCGCGAGCCTCTCTATGAGACGCTGCGCCAGGATGCGCGCTTTCGCGCGGTGACCGCCGAGATCGCCGCCGTGTGGATCGGCCACGTCGCGATGCGCAGCGATCTGACCGCGCCCGAACTCCGGATGCTCGGCCATGCCCACGCGGCGCGCGGAGAATGGGAAGCCGCCTTCGCGCGGCTCGAAGAGGTCGCGGCGCTCGGCGGACCCGGCAGCGAGGGCATCCGCGCCGATCTGGCCGAATTGCGCGGGCGCAAGGCGCGCGCCGAGCGCGAGGCGGCACACAACGACGCGTCGTCGAGCGGGGGGACCGATGGCACGCCGACGCCGTAAAGAGGCAGCAGGGCGCGCAGCGCCTGGCCCTCTGGATCAGCGAGCAGGGCGCGCAGCGCCTGGCCCTCTGGATCAGCGAGCAGGGCGCGCAGCGCCTGGCCCTCTGGATCAGCGAGCAGGGCGCGCAGCGCCCGCCAACAGCGCCGCCGGGAGTGCAGCGCCGCTACGCGCGCGCGAAGTCGCGACGCTGGCGGTGCTCTTCGCGGTGCTGGCGCTCGTCGTCTACGGGCCGTCGCTTCGCGGGCCGTTCCTGTCCGATGATCTGCACTACGTCGCGACCAATCCGTACGTGCACGACATGACGGCGGCCAACGTGCTCGCCGTACTCGACCCCCGCTCGCCCGCCACCGTCTTCGTCGTGAACTATGCGCCGGTGCACTTGCTGCTACACGGCGTCGAGTGGCAGGTCTTCGCGGAGCGCACGACCGGCTATCACGTCGTCAACGTGCTGCTGCACGCGCTCGGTTCGGCGCTGCTCGCGGCGCTCTTCGTGCGCGCGGGGCTCTCGCGCGCGGTCTCGGCGGGCGCTGCGCTGTTCTTCTTGTTGCATCCAGCCAACGTCGAAGCCGTCGCATGGATTTCGCAGGCGAAGACGCCCGCGGCCTTCGTGCTCTCGATGGCGGCGTTGCTCGCGCATCCCCGGAGACCGGCGCTCGGCGCGCTGCTCTTCGGTCTGGCGCTCCTCGCGAAGCCGACCGCCGCGTTTGCGTTGCCGGTCGCGGGTCTGCTCGACTGGACGCGCGAGGGCCGCGTGCGCTGGAGCTGGCTCTCGCTGTGGGCCGTGCTGCTCGGCGGCTACTTCTTCGCGGAGTTCTGGACCCACCAGCGCAGCGGCGCCGCCGAGCCGATCGATACCGATTTCACGGTTCGATTGCGCACCAGCGCGTACATCGCCGCCCGCTACGTCTGGATGTCGGCGACGTCGCTCGGTGTCTCGGCCTTCCACGAGCCCGAGCCGGTGCGCTCGTGGCTCGATCCGACCTGG